>NZ_JADZBI010000138.1 GCF_020852195.1 Hyphomicrobium sp.
CCGCTGCGTCTGGAACAGCCCCGCGGGCGCACCATTGTATTCGTCGCGATACTTGTTGCGCTGGTTGCGCGCCGCCTCGAGGCAGGCAGGCCGTGCCAGCAGCTCCTTGCGAACAGCAGCCAGATCCTCGGCCGAGTATTCGTAGACAGTGACGTCGGTCATGGAAATGACGACGCTGTTGACAAGGTTCGCGCCGAAATCTGCATTGAGTACGTTGACGACGGTGGCTCCGGCGCTGAACTGGAAGCCGGACTGTGAAAAGAAGCCCGTGGAGATGAGCTTATCTCTCAGGATATTTTCGTCTTTTTCGATGTCGATCTTGTTGCGGCAGATCAGCTCGACTTTCAGGACGCCATTGAAATTGTAGCCCCGGACAATGGACCCCGGCGTGAAATACTTCGCGGTCGGTGAGATGCGGTAGACAGAATATTGATTGAAAGCAAGGTCTTGGATCTGCGCAACGGCAGAGCCCGCGCCGAGGCAGATACCCGCGGCAGCCAACGAACCAGCGATCGACGACAAACGCACGAGCAGCCCCCACGCCACCAACTTCGAGCCGGAAACTAGACCTCGCGGCGGGGCGGGGCAACGAAGGGCGGGTCGAAAGCACCCCGACTGCGTTGAATTGGCAACACTCCCTGTGCACTACGTCACCCCTCAAGTCTGGTGCAACGGCAATGCATTCGGCTCGCGCTGGGCGCGAACAGTGGTAAGAGGGGCCAGATTGACGAGGATGCCTCCCGTGGACGACGTAAAGCTCGACATGTCCGATACCGCCGAGGTGTCGCAGCCAGCCAAGGCCGCGGCACCAAATACCGCAGGTGGTCTCGCCGGTGAGATTGCTCGGCGCCGCACGTTCGCGATCATTTCGCATCCGGACGCCGGTAAGACGACGCTGACCGAAAAGCTCCTGCTGTTCGGCGGCGCAATTCAGCTCGCCGGCCAGGTGAAGGCCAAGAAGGACAAGCGCAATACGCGCTCGGACTGGATGGCGATCGAGCGTGCCCGCGGCATTTCGGTCGTCACCTCCGTGATGACCTTCGAGTATGCCGGCAGCGTCTTCAACCTGCTCGATACGCCGGGCCACGAGGACTTTGCGGACCAGACCTACCGGACGCTGACCGCCGTGGACAGCGCCATCATGGTGATCGACGCCGCAAAGGGCATCGAGCCTCGAACGCTCAAGCTGTTCGAGATCTGCCGGATGCGCGACATCCCGATCATCACCTTCGTCAACAAGATGGACCGCGAAAGCCGCGAGCCGCTCGAGATCGTCGACGAGGTCGCCGCCAAGCTGCAGCTCGAGACGGTGCCGCGCGTCTGGCCCATCGGCATGGGACGCACGTTCCGCGGCACCTACGATCTCGCCAATCCGCGCATCCGCCAGCCCGACAAGGACGACGAGGGCATCCCCGTCTCCGGCCCGTCCGACCCCCAGGTGACCGCGCTGCTCGAGGAGAGCATGGTCGAGAAGTGGCAGGAGGAGATCGAGCTGGTCGCGGGAACGAGCCCGGCGTTCGACGTCGATGCTTTCCAGCAGGGCATACAGACCCCGGTGTTCTTCGGCTCCGCGCTGAAGAACTTCGGCGTGCGCGATCTGCTCGATGCGCTGATCGCCTTCGCACCGCCGCCCAGGCCCCAGAAGGCTGCAACGCGCATCGTCGAGCCGTCGGAGCAGGCAATGGCCGGCATCGTGTTCAAGATCCAGGCGAACATGGATCCGAACCATCGCGACCGGATGGCCTTCATGCGGGTGTGCTCGGGCAAGCTCACGCGCGGCATGAAGGTCAAGCATGTGCGCACGGGCAAGACGATGGCATTGCAGGCGCCGCAGTTCTTCTTTGCCCAGGACCGGGCCGTGGCCGATGAGGCGTTTGCGGGTGACGTCGTCGGCATCCCTACCAAGGGGCAGCTTCGCATCGGCGATGCGCTGACCGAAGGGGAGGATCTGGCGTTCCTCGGCATTCCGAGTTTCGCGCCGGAGATTTTGCGGCGCGTGCGTCTCGATGATGCCATCCGCGCCAAGAAGCTGAAGGATGCGCTGCACGAGATGGCCGAGGAAGGCGTTGTGCAGTTGTTTTCGCCGGTGGACGGCACTCAGCCCGTCGTCGGCGTGATCGGCGCACTGCAGCTCGACGTGCTCGCTGACCGCCTGCAGAACGAATACAATCTGCCGATGGGCTTCGAGCAGGCGCCGTGCGAGGCGGTGCGCTGGATCAGCGCCGACAATCCGGCAGCGCTGAAGGGCTTCATCGACAAGAACAAGTCGTCGATCGCTCCCGATATCGACGGCGACCATGTCTATCTGGCCAACTCGACGTTCAACCTCCGATGGACGGCCGAAAAGAACCCCGAGATCAAATTCGACGACGTGAAGGCGATCTTCCAGGGGCAGGGTTGAGCACGGATCCATGGGCCCCGAACATGCGCGTGGCCACTTTCAACATCGAAAGCCTGGATGCGCCGGTCGCGCCACGCGCGGGCGTGTTGCGGCCGATGCTGGAGCGGCTCGATGCCGACATCGTGTGCCTGCAGGAAGTGAACGCGCAGCACGTGCCGGGTTCGCGTGATCGTGTTTTCGCGGCGCTCGATGAGCTGATGAAGGGCACGCGTTACGAGCAGTTCGATCGCGCCGCGACACATCTGACGGGGCGAGCCGGCCCCGCCGATGTGCACAACCTCGTGACGCTGTCGCGCTTTCCGATCCGCACGTCGCGGCAGATCCTGCACGACCTCGTCGCGCCGATCGAGACTCGTCTCGTGACTTCGGCTGCGGCGCAGACGGGAGAGATGCCGATCAAGTTCGATCGCCCGGCG
>NZ_JADZBI010000139.1 GCF_020852195.1 Hyphomicrobium sp.
GCGGCCATGTTCACCGATCTCTCCGGCACGCAGATCATCGACAACTACACGTTCCTGGCCGGCTTCCCCCACTTCCGCCTGCGCGAGACGTCGGGCGCGCTCTCGCCACTCACCTGGGGCCAGCTCGGCTTCTGCTACACTCAGGGTGCGCCGTTCGGCGGCGACTGCAATGGCATCGTCATGAACGGCGTGCGCTATGACACGCCGACCTACGCCGGCTTCACCGCCTCGGCGAGTTGGGGCGAGGACGATTTCTGGGAAGTCGCGCTTCGCTACGCGGGTGAGGTGGCGGGCTTCAAGCTCGCCTTCGGCGCCGGCTACACGGAGATGGCGGACGAAGGAACCTCGTCTCCCGTTGCCGTTGCCGCGGGCAAGGACTCGAACTTCTTCCAGGTCGGCGGCTACGCGGAGCACATTGCGACCGGCCTCTTCGTGCACGGCGCCTACGGCCGCGAGGACAACAACGCGACGCTGCTCGCCAACGGCTTCGTAGAACCGGACAGCGAGCACTACTACGTCAAGGCCGGCATCCGCCGCAAATGGACGCCGCTCGGCGCAACTGTCGTTTACGGCGACTACGCGGCCTACCTGGACCAGCTTGGCCCGGCCGCGCTGGCGGCCGGCGCCACGTCGAGCACACTCGAGCGCTTCGGCGGCGGCATCGCCCAGGAGATCGACGCCGCAGCCATGACACTCTACCTGAAATATCAGCGATACGAGGCCGACGTGGATGGGCTCGCCGATTTCGAGGAGGCGGACTTCGTGAGCCTCGGCGGCCTGATCAATTTTTAGACGCGGCCACGGGGCAAATCTATCGGTCGTCAGCATTTTTTGGACAGTCGAGTGTTTGATCGGTCGATCCGCGATCCCGCTGGCATCCAGGCCGCTGAACTACCCGGGGGACCAGTCGTAGGTGGCCCCTTTGGGTCTCGCGGGCCGCGCGCTTTCGAACGCGGAGGCCGCCGGGCTCACAGAACGACCAACAAGGAGGAAACGAAATGTCCAAGCCGCCGTTCCCGCCATTTACAGCCGAGACCGCCATTCAAAAGGTTCGGATGGCCGAGGACGCGTGGAACACTCGTGATCCCGAGCACGTGTCGCTTGCCTACACCGAGGATAGCGAGTGGCGCAATCGCGCCGAGTTTCCGCGAGGGCGTCGCGAGATCGTCGAGTTCCTGAAACGGAAGTGGGCGAAGGAGCTAAATTACCGCCTCATCAAGGAGATCTGGACGTTTGCCGACAACCGCATTGCCGTCCGCTTTGCCTACGAATGGCACGATGACGGCGGATTTTGGTACCGATCCTACGGCAACGAGAATTGGGAGTTCGACGGTCGCGGACTTATGCGCCGTCGCTATGCGAGTATCAATGACAAGCCCATCTCAGAGTCCGAGCGCAAGTACCGCTGGCCCCTCGGTCCAAGACCTCTCGACCATCCCGGCCTGTTGGAGTTGGGGCTATGAAGAAAGTCCCAGAAGCTGACATCGGTCGTGACGAACGCCCGCGCGAGTCGCACTCTGCTGAAGAAGTCCGCTACTCGATGTCGAGCGGACACCAGTGAGCCGCCGCTAACGGCAGCGAATGACCCTGAGCGGACTCTACCAAGCAGATCTAATTCGTGCTGCCGATCCCAAACCGCTTGGAGGTGTCCGGGATCACTGATGTCACTTAATCAGCGTGACCGGGAGCTTCGTGAGGTGGATGACCTTAGTGGCGACCGATCCCATAACGAGATTGCCGATCGCGCTCATGCCACGTGTTCCCATCAGGATGCCGTCGCAGCCAGCACTCTCGGCGCACTCGACGATCGAATTGGCGACATCGCCGATCAGGATCTTGCATGTGACGGGCACCCCTACTGCCTTGGCCATCTCGGCGGCGGGTTTCAGCAATTCCTCACTGTGCTGCCGCTGCAGCTCCTCGATCTTGTCGGCCGGCAGATAGGCCGCCACCCTGCCGTAGTCGATCGGCGGCTCATGGACGTGGACGACCGTCACGTCCAGAGGACCTTTCTCTTTGGCGAGCCGCAACACATATTCGAGAGCTCGGACTGCATTCTCGGAGTTGTCGAAGGGCACGAGCAGCTTGCGCACGGCGAACGCTCCTTGGCTTTGTTCGGCGCTAAAAGAACACCCAAGTGACAAGCAGGAAGCATGGGATCAGGATCGCGCTTGACCAAAGCATATAGCCGAAGAAGCTCGGCATCTTGATCCCTCGCTCCTCGGCGATGGCCTTCACCATGAAGTTAGGTGCGTTGCCGATGTAGGTGTTTGCACCCATGAAGACAGCACCAGCCGAAATTGCGAGCAGGGTCGTGCTGAGCGGCCCCATCAATTGCTCTGCATTACCACCTGCTATGTTGAAGAATACAAGATAGGTCGGAGCGTTATCGAGGAAACTCGACAAGCCACCGGTCAGCCAGAAATACATCGCATTGACCGGTTGGCCTTGCGCATCCATCACGAGTCGAACGACCGGAGCGAGCGCCCCGCTTACGCCGGCCTTCAAAATCGCAATGGCCGGGATGATCGTGATGAATATCCCTGCGAAGAGCTTTGCCACCTCTACGATCGGTCCCCAGCTAAAGCCGTTGCCGTCGCGGGTCTCGTGCTTGGTGATCGTCCAGGAGGTCCATGCAATCAGCAGAAGCAGGATGTCACGAACGACATTCTGCAGCTCGATATCGATGTGGTTCAGGGTCACTTTTATGCCCGGCTTCCACACTCCGCTCAACAGAACGGAGAGGAGGATTACGCCGAGAAGCACGACGTTGGCCCATCCCTCGATGCGCAGCCGGCTATCTGGCGTTGGATCAGGCTTAGGGGGGTAGTTCTCGTCGATGTGGAACATGTACCAGTCGAGGACGTAGAAGACAGCAAGCACGATCAACACGACGAGCGCCATCGGCGCGAGCAGATTGAACGTCGGCCAGAAGAAGCTGACGCCCTTCAAGAAGCCGAGGAACAGCGGTGGATCGCCGAGTGGCGTGAGGGCACCTCCGATGTTGGCAACGAGGAATATGAAGAAGACGATGACGTGTGCGTTGTGTTGCCGGTTGTCGTTCGCGCGAATGATTGGGCGGATCAGCAGCATGGCGGCACCAGTCGTGCCCGCAATGCTGGCGAGCAACGTGCCGACGCCGAGGATGCCGGTGTTGAGGCTGGGCGAGCCGTGCAGGTTGCCCTTGATGAGCACGCCGCCCGCCACGGTGAATAGGGCAAAGAGAAGGACCAGGAATGGGACGTACTCGAGAATGATGGTGTGGAACAGCTCGTGGAGCGTGGGCGACAGACCGACGTTGAGAACGCTCGGGACAATGAACGCAAGCGCCCAGCCAGCAGCTATCTTGCCGTAGTGATGATGCCAAACGCGAGGCGCCGCCAAGGGCATAATCGCGATCGAGAGCAGCAGCCCGGCAAACGGCACAACCCATAGAGCGCTGAGTTGAGCGCCATCGAGCTGCGAGGCTTGGTCGGCGGCCGAGGCTGACGCGGTGACGAATTGCGCCGCTGCCGTCAGTATGGCTGCCGATCTGATCCCCCGAAAAACGTGCATGCGCGATAGTCCCCTATAGTGCCCGATTGGAAGGTGTTTGTGGTCGGGAAAGCGCGGATAGCCATATCCGCATGAAAACGAGAGGAACACTATGTCGGACATAGTCGAGCTCAACACTATCGACCCCAGCGGACGGAACATGCGCGCGGCTGGTTGCCACGGCGAACGTCAACCGGTTGATTTAGTGAAGCCCGGGTGCCAATAAGAGATATGGGTGTTCGCCGCATTCGGCGGTGAGACAGGTCAAGCGATGGTCGGGCCGCCGCGCGGAAAGCGTGTGGCTATGGCCCATAGACGATTGTCCCGCGGCCTTTCTCGATCGCAGACGTTGGCCGAGCAGGCGGTCCTGACTTTCGAACGCTTTATCCGCATAGAAGCGGCAAGCGGCGTTGTGCTGCTTGGTGCGGCGGCCGTTGCGCTCATCTGGGCCAACTCCCTCTTTGCCGACAGTTATCATGCCTTTTGGCACCTGCCGCTATCGGTAGGGCTAGGCGAATTCGTGTTCGCCAAATCACTCCATTTCTGGATCAACGACGCGTTGATGACGATATTCTTCCTCGTTGTAGGAATGGAGATCCGACGCGAGATCCACGAAGGCGCGCTGAGTAGGCTTGACCAAGCTCTACTACCCGTTGCCGCCGCAACTGGTGGCGTGCTTTTGCCTGCATTGATCTATGTAAGTTTGAACACCGACCCTGTGCGGGTGCACGGCTGGGCGGTGCCGGTTGCAACCGATATCGCCTTCGCCGTCGGCGTCCTTGCTCTGCTGGGCCGGTCCATACCAGGCTATGTTAGAGTTTTTCTTCTGGCGCTGGCTATAATCGATGATGTGATCGCAGTTCTGATCATCGCCTTCTTCTATTCGGGAGGGCTCGATATCAGCGGTTTTCTGGTCGCCGCCATTGGCATCTTTTTGATCTTGGGCTTGCAGCGGATGGGGGCCGGTTCGGCTTTTGCCTACGTGGTTCCTGGCGCGATTGTCTGGATCGGTTTGCTCATGACCGGCGCCCACCCAACGCTTTCCGGTGTCGTACTCGGTCTGATGACCCCCGTGTTGCCGATGCCGATGCGTGAGGCGCCCTTGGAGGCCCTATCGCGTATTGCCGAGGAGCTGCGGAACGGCGATGCGGTGACAACAAAGGATGTCCACCGTTTGGCGCACCCACTCCGAACACTTCGCCTGGTTCGCCGTGAGATGCTGCCACCCGTCATACGCGTTCAGACTGCCCTGCATCCCTGGGTGGCCTTTGGCATCATGCCACTATTCGCTCTGGCGAATGCAGGTGTGTCGATAGACGGCGTGGATCTCTCGGTCGGCGGAGCGCACTACGTCATGCTCGGGGTGGGCGTAGGTCTTGTACTCGGCAAGCCGATTGGTGTCGTCGCCGCGACTTGGCTGATGGTTCGCCTTAAATGGTGTCAGCTTCCTCCCGGTGTGACATGGCACGGCGTATGGCTTATCGGCTTGCTGGCAGGCATCGGCTTCACGATGTCCATCTTCATCGCGATGCTGGCGTTCGAGAATGAAAGTCTTCTCGGCGCAGCGAAGCTGGGCGTGCTGCTCGGCTCGTTGATCGCCGCTCTCATCGGCCTCGCGTGGGGCGCAATATATGTTCGGCGTATGCGACGCGTGGCGGCTCTGGACGCCAAGACCGAGGTGCATTGAACATGTGGCAGCCATTCA
>NZ_JADZBI010000140.1 GCF_020852195.1 Hyphomicrobium sp.
ACGTCAACGCGATGGCGGCGAACCTGACGGCACAGGTGCGCAACATCGCCGACGTCACCACGGCAGTCGCCAAGGGCGACCTGTCGAAGAAGATCACCGTCGACGTCAAGGGCGAGATCCTGGAGCTCAAGAACACCATTAACACCATGGTGGATCAGCTCCGCTCGTTCGCGGCCGAGGTGACGCGCGTTGCGCGCGAGGTCGGCACCGAGGGCAAGCTCGGCGGCCAGGCCGATGTGCCGGGCGTTGCCGGCACCTGGAAGGACCTCACCGACAACGTGAACTCCATGGCCGGCAACCTGACCGCCCAGGTGCGCGGCATCGCGCGCGTCGTGACCGCGGTCGCCAACGGCGACCTCAAGCACAAGTTGACGGTCGAGGCCATGGGCGAGATCGCGGCCCTCGCCGACACCATCAACAGCATGACCGAGACGCTCGCGACCTTCGCCGACCAGGTGACGTCGGTGGCGCGCGAGGTCGGCGTCGAGGGCCAGCTCGGCGGCCAGGCGAAGGTGCCGGGCGCTGCCGGCACCTGGAAGGCGCTGACCGAGAACGTGAACCAGCTCGCAGCCAACCTGACCACCCAGGTGCGCGCCATCGCCGAGGTGGCCACCGCCGTGACCAAGGGCGACCTCACGCGCGAGATCAACGTCGAGGCGGAAGGCGAGGTGGCGGTCCTGAAGGACACCATCAACGAGATGATCCGCAACCTGCGTGACACGACGCAGAAGAACACGGAGCAGAACTGGCTGAAAACTAACCTGGCCAAGTTCAGCCGCATGCTGCAGGGCCAGAAGGATCTCGTCGCCGTCGGCCAGATGATTCTGTCCGAGCTGGCACCCGTCGTCGGCGCGCATCAGGCCGAGGTCTACGTCTGGGACAACGCCTCGGAGGCGCCGCGCCTGAAACTGCTCGCGAGCTACGCCGCGGACGGCCAGAGCACGCATGGCCGCGTCGTCGAGCTGGGCGCGGGGCTGGTGGGGCAGTGTGCCCACGACAAGCGGCGCATCGTGCTGCAGGACGTGTCTGCTGCGCCCGTCCGCATCTCGACCGGGCTGACGGAAGCCGCACCCGCCAACATCCTGGTGCTGCCGATCATCTTCGAAGGCATCGTGAAGGGCGTGCTCGAGCTGGCCTCCCTCGACCGCTTCATTTCGGTGCACCACGACTTCCTCGACCAGGTGACGGAGTCGATCGGCATCGTCATCAACACCATCGAGGCCAACATGCGCACTGAGGACCTGCTCGAGCAGTCCCAGTCGCTGGCCAAGGAGCTGCAGAGCCGCCAGCTCGAGCTGCAGCGTACCAACGAGGAGCTGCAGGAGAAGGCCCGCCTGCTCGCCTACCAGAACCAGGAGGTGGAGCGGAAGAACACGGAGGTGGAGCAGGCCCGCCAGGCGCTCGAGGAAAAGGCCGACCAGCTCGCGCGCACGTCGAAGTACAAGTCCGAGGTCCTGGCCAACATGTCGCACGAGCTCAGGACGCCGCTGAACAGCCTCCTGATCCTCTCCGATCAACTCTGCCAGAACCGCGACGGCAACCTCACCGAGCGGCAGGTGGAGTTCTCGAAGACCATCCACGCCTCGGGCAAGGACCTGCTGACGCTCATCAACGCCATCCTGGATCTCGCCAAGATCGAATCCGGCACTGTCGCCGTCGACGTCGGCGACCTGCGTTTCGATGACCTGTACCACTACGTCAATCGCACCTTCGGCCCCGTCGCCGAGCAGAAGAACCTTACTTTCGAGGTCACCGTCGATCCGCGCCTGCCGACCACCATGGTGACGGACTCGAAGCGCCTGCAGCAGATCCTGAAGAACCTTCTTTCCAATGCGTTCAAGTTCACGCACGAGGGCAAGGTCGCGCTGAGCATGGAGCTTGCCAAGGACGGGTGGCCCGACAACGAGACGCTGAACCGGGCCGCGGGCGTCGTCGCCTTCCACGTCACCGACACCGGCATCGGCATCTCGCCCGAGAAGCAGAGCATCATTTTCGAGGCGTTCCAGCAGGCGGACGGCTCCACGAGCCGCAAGTACGGCGGCACCGGCCTCGGCCTCGCCATCAGCCGCGAGCTGTCGCGCGTCCTTTCGGGCCAGATCAGGCTCGTCTCCGCAGTCGGTAAAGGGTCAAGCTTCACCCTGTACCTGCCGCTGGACTATGTTGTGCCGCTGCGCTCCGCGCGTCGCCTTCCCGAAGCCGTGCCGGTTTCGCCGCCAGGCCATGCGCCCGGCGCCGTCGATGTGAGCGAGCCGGACACCGCGCCCGCACCGGCCGCCGAGGAGCGGACAGACGACATTGGCATCGAGGACGACCGCGAGCGCATCGCGCCCGGCGACACCTCAGTGCTGAGCGTGGAGAACGACGCCGCCTTCGCCCGCGTGCTGCTCGAGACCGTGCGCGAGCTGGGGTGCAAGGGCCTCGTGGCGTCGCGCGGCCGCTCGGCTCTGGGCCTGGCCAGGGAGAAGATACCGAGCGCCATCACGCTCGACATCGTGCTCCCGGACATCGACGGCTGGCGCATCATCGACAGCTTGAGGTCGGACCTTGCAACGCGCCACATCCCGGTCTGGGTCGTGTCAACGGAGGACGCGCGCGAGCGCGCCTTCGAGGCCGGCGCGCAGGGCTTCCTGGCCAAGCCGATGCTGTCGAAAACCGACCTCGAGGATGGCCTGCGGCCACTGCTTGACGGGCTTGGGCGCAAGGAGAAGCGCATCCTCATTGCGGCGCCCGCCGGCTCGGCCGATCTCAATATCGTGCGTGCGCTTGCCAGCGACGACATCGTGATCGAGGAGGCGCGCGACCTGGCGAGCGCCGTCCGCTGCCTGGAGCACACCCCGGTCGATTGCCTGGTGGCCGACAGCCGGCTCGATCTTCCCCTGTTCGCGGTGGCCGAGGCGCTTCGCGACCATCTGCGCGTCGGCAGCATGGCGCCGCTTCCGGTGATTGTATGGACCGAGCACGGCGCGCCTCCGCCGTCGGCTCCGCGCATCGAGGCTCTGACCGTGCGCTTAGTGCAGTCGAGCGAGCGGCTCGTCGATGTGGTCTCGCAGGCCCTCAATCTGCCTGTTGACCGCCTTCCGGAGCAGCATGTGCTTATGCTCAAACGCGTGCATGACACCGGCTCTGCTCTGGCCGACAAGAAAGTGCTGATCGTGGACGACGATGCGCGCAACATTTTTGCACTCGCGACCCTGCTCGAGGACCACGGGATGACCGTAACTTCGGCCTCGAGCGGCCGCGAGGCCCTGAGAATCCTGAGCGACAGGCCGCGCGTGGATATCGTGCTCATGGACATCATGATGCCCGATATGGATGGCATCGCGACCATTCAGGCGGCACGGGAGATTCCGGCGTGCCGCGAGCTGCCGTTCATCGCAGTGACGGCCAAAGCGCTGAAGGGTGATCGTGAGCGCTGCATCGAGGCTGGGGCCTGGGACTATCTCGCAAAGCCTGTCGATGCCGACAGCTTGCTTTCCGTCATGCGCTCATGGCTCTATCGATGATCGGTCCTTGTTCGGGATTGCCGCTATGAGCCAGCCTGTTCCAGCCGACATCCTGATCGTGGACGATCTCGAGGAGAAGCACGTCGCCTATCGCGCGAGCCTCGAGGAGCTGAACCAGAACATCGTCACGGTCACCTCGGGAGCGGAAGCCCTGCGGCTTCTTCTCGAGCGCGATTTCGCGGTCATCCTGCTCGACGTCAACATGCCGGACATGTGCGGCCACGAGACGGCGGCCCTGATCAGGAAGCGCAAGAAGTCACGGCACACGCCCATCATCTTCATCACGGCCTTTGCCGACGACGTGCAGGCAGCCGAAGGCTATGCGCTCGGCGCGGTGGACTATATCCTCTCGCCCGTCGTGCCGGAGATTCTGCGCGCCAAGGTCAAGGTGTTCGTCGACCTCTATCAGATGCGCAGCGAGCTTGCGCGCTCCCACGCTTTGCTCGAGCGGCGCGTCGAGGAGCGCACATCCGAGCTCGAGAGCACGGCCGAGATCCTGAAGGTCGAGGTGGCCGAGCGCAAGCGCGCCGAGGAGCGCCTCTCGCTCCTGGTCAGCGAGCTGACCCACCGCGTCAAGAACCTGCTGGCCGTGCTGCAGTCCATCGCCGTGCGCACGTTGAGCGACAGCCGCGATGTCGGCGAGGCCCGCCGCATCCTGGTCGGCCGTCTGCACGCGCTGGCGCGCGCCCACGAGCTTCTGACGGAAGCCTGCTGGAAGGGCGCCGATCTCGGCCACATCGTCAATGCCGAGGTCTCGGGGTTCTCGGATCGGGTGCGCGCCGCGGGTCCGGAGCTGTTTCTCACCGCGTCGGCGGTGCAGACCTTCGCCCTCGTCGTGCACGAGCTTGCGACCAACGCCGCCAAGTACGGCTCGCTCTTGAGCGCGACCGGCAACATCACTATCAAGTGGAGCATCGTCGAGGTGAGGGCGGAGCCGCACCTCGAGTTTCAATGGAAGGAGCGCGGCGGCCCGCCCGTCGTGCCCGCGACGCGCAAGGGCTTCGGCCTGACGTTGATCACGACCATGGCGAGCGCGCTGACGTCCGAGCCGATCATCGATTTCGCGCAGGACGGCCTCGAGTGCCGGCTCAAGGTGCCGCTGAACGTGATCGCGGCACACCCCACCGAAGGGTTCAGCTTGTCGAAGAACGCGGCCATGGTGGGCTGACGGCGCGGGCACGGTCAATCGCGCGACTATGGCGCGACCGGCTGATCGTAGTTCGCATCCAGGTTGGCCGCCTGCTCGATCGCGCGCCGCGACAGCGACGTCTTGACCTCGAGATGGTCGGCGTCGATCTGGGTGACGACGAGATGGCGAAGCCCGATGGCAACCGACGTCTCGCCGAGGCCCAGGAATCCGCCGACGTTGACCATCACCGCCACCACCTTGCCGTCCGCGTCGATGACGATGTCGTCCACCTTGCCGACCGACTCGTCGAGCACGTTGGTCATCGTGGTCCCGATGAGCCGGCTCGCGCGCCAGTCGCCTGTGATGCCCGATCCGGGCAGGCCAGGCGTAACCTCAGGCGCCTTCCGCTGGGCCTCCGGCGTATCGGACGCGCCGGGTATCTCTGGCCCTTTGCTTTGCCCGAGCGCTACGGCAAGCGGCAGGCACGCGAAGAGCAGCACGGCCGCAACGCCCACGCCTCTCGTTGTGCGCATGGAAATAGCCCTCCGGTTATGAGCGATACCGGTCTCTCATGGAAAAACGGCTCGTTCACCCGATGGTTCCGCCATCGAAGCGAGGCGCGTCTCAGCGTCCATCGCGCGGCGGCGCCGGCTCACCGAGGCCAAATGCGCGGCTTCGTGCCGGCTGGGCAGCAGCACGAGTGCCTGCGCGTGGTACGGCGGCCGCTTGCCGGACCGAGGGCGCAGCCGCGCCACGCCGGCCGTAGAGGGCAACGGCGCCCGCGATGTCGCCGGGCTGCAGGCCCTGCGTTTTCTCGACATAGCGGAAGCTCATCAGTTGCCCGGCGGGGCTCGGATGATCGAGCCCGATCGCATGCCCAATCTCGTGCGTGATCGTGAAGCGCACGTCGTACACGTCGAGGTTTCCGTCGAAGCCGATTTTCCACGGCTTTTTCGGATTGAGGCAGATCAGCGATTGGCGAATCGCGCCGATGCCGGATGTCGAAGCGCCATCGGTGTTCTCCCGCAGCGCGACGTTCGTGAAGGCCCGGCCGCGCGCCTTGGCGTCGGCGCCGATCAGGATGCCCGCGTCGGCAACCGACGTGGTCTCCACGAAATTGATGTTGGCCGCCTGTGCCCAGACCGAGAAGGCAGCGCGAACCTCGCGCCGGAAGGCCGACAGCGAGACGCGGGACGGCGCGAGCGCAGCGTCGGGCGGCAGCATCGCATCGCAGTTGCGCGCGCCCGGGAACTGCGCGGGCGCGGTGAGGAACGCATAACGGATGGTAGCGGGCAAGCCGTTCGCGGGTACGGCCCAGCGAACCTTGCGGCCGCCGAGCTCGAGCAGACGGAACGTCGGATCAGCCGGGCGAGTGGCCGTCTCGCCCGCACCCGCGCCCGCAGCCGCCGACACAAGCGCCAGCATCAGCGCAATAGCCGAAAGGATTCCCTTCAACCGATCCCCCTGCTTCCGAGCGCTCATCACCCCAGATGAACGACGGATGAACAAAACGACGCGAGAATGAACGTCAGATGAATGCAAGTCTTTTATTGCGAGAGAGGAAGATAGTCAACGCGCACAACATCGCATCCACGTCGCCACATGTTTGTTTTTTGTGCCTTAATTCAGGGTCAACTGTTGGAACTCGCATTCCGCACACTACGTTACTCATGAGATCACGCACGATCAAAAGTGGAGTGCAAGAATGAATACGATGAAAGCAACGATCGTAGCGGCTGCGTTGGCTGCGGCTTCGTTGAGCTTCGGAGGAGCGGCCAATGCGGCGCCGGTCGGATCGATCGGCAAGGCTGTGAGCACGCAGCAGACGGCAGACCATCTGCAGCAGGTCCGTTACCGCAAGTATCACAAGCATCGCCACTATCACCGTAGAGGCTATCGTCATCGGGGCTACGGCTACTATCGTCCGTATCGGCGCCCTGGCTTCGGCATCTACATCGGCCCGCGGTACGGCTACTACGGGTATGGTTACGGTCATCGCCGCTACTGGCGCTAGGACAGTCTAGCCAGAGTTACGCGACCGGGGAGGAGCCCGCCCGAGAGATCGGAGCGGGCTCTCCTTTTTTCGTATGGTGGCTCGCTCGTCAGGGCTGGGGGCGCGGCCCCTCGACCGACGTCAGACGGCGCGAGAGCTGATCGAGCCAGTTGACGACGGCCCGCGGTCCCGCGAAGTCGGCCACGTCCTCGTCGTAGTGTTCGCCGGCGACGCGCAGCGCGAACCCGTGCAAGCCTTCGGCCGCTGCGAAGGCCGGCTCGTCGCCGATGTCGTCTCCGACCATCACGGGAGTGCGGCCGCGGAATGCCGGCAACGCCGACAGCGCCGCGAGCGCCGTACCCTTGGACAGGCCGGACGGGACGACCTCGAACAGACGCTTGCCGGGCAAGAGTTCGAAGGCGCCGGCATGATTGTCGAGCGAGGCTTCGAGCGCGGCCAGAATGTCGGCCTCCGCATGGGGCGCGAGACGGTAGTGGATGGCGAGGCCGGGCCCTTTCGGCTCGGCGATGACGCCCGGGATGGCGAGCGCGAGCTTGCGCATCGATTGCACCAAATCCGGCGGCAGCACCGCAGTGACGCGCTCGATCTCGCGGTCCGGCGCCTTGCGCAGCTCCGCGCCGTGCACCCCCGAGGCCGCAAGCCTCAGCGGCGACAGCAGGAGATCGATCTCTGAGATGAGCCGGCCGCTGATGATGGCGACCGCGCCGTCGAACGCCAGCGCCAGCCTCTGCAAAATCGCGATCAGCCCCTCCGGCACCCGCACGCTCTTGGGCGTGGCGGCGAGGTCCAGAAGCGTTCCGTCGACGTCGAGGAAGAGGGCGCAGGCACGTGGATTTGCGAGGATGGATGACGTGCAGGCACTGAGGCGCGGTTGGAATTGTGGAATCGTCTCAGCAGTCATCGAGCTTCCCGCACCTCACTGTGATTGCTGCAGCATTTACCATCGCATTCGACGATCGCAGCCACGTCGAGCCTCATGGCCGCCGAACGTGTCCCCGATAAGGCCGACAGCCTCTTTCACAGCGGCCACTCTATCACATTTGGTATCGATTTCTTTCCTGCAAAGTGCGCCTCGATGTCCGCCTTTCGCATGAGGCCGGTCTGTGTGTCGACATGGCCGAGCACGGCCGCCGCGTTGAGCCCCGCCGCGCGCAGCGCCACCTCGGGGGGTGCGCTGCCGGCCGCCGCATAGGCCGAGAACGTGGCCACGAAAGCATCGCCCGCCCCTGCCGTTCCGGCCACGTGAGCCTCATGCGCCTCGCAATAAATCAGGCGGCCAGCCGTCGCCGCGAAGGCTCCGTCACGTCCATCCGTCAGTACAACGGTTTCGACGCCGCTCGCGATCAAGGCGCGACAAAACGCCCGTACGCTCATGCGCCGGCTTTCGAAGCGCAGGCCGCGCGCTGCGAGGGGAGGGGGCGCGAGCGCACCAGGAAAATCGAGCCCCCCGTCCCCGTCCGGGGTCCCCCGATCGAGCAGCGACACGACCTCGTCCGCCTCGCGCCGGTTGAGGGCCAGGATGTCGAGCTGCGGCAGGGAGGCCCGGAACGCTTCGCCGTGCCCATGCAGTTGGCGGATGCCCGGATTGGCGGAGACGCGCGCGCCCGCCGCCTTGGCCTTCTCGATGATGACGGGGAAGCAGTGCGCGGCCTGGTTGGAGAGGTTCGCGATGTGAACCAGGTCGACGTCGAAAGCGCCGTCGGCAAGGTCCTCGGGCAGGAGCAGCGTATTGGCGCCGCGGAAGGTGAACACGGCCGCGTTGCGGTCGTGGGAGGAGACAAGCACGGAGGCGCCGGTGGGCGCGACCGGGTCCTTGAGTGCCCAGCGATGGGAGATGCCTTCTGCGTCGAGGCAGGCGAAGATCTGGCTGGCGCGCCGGTCCTCGCCGAGCTTGGCCAGCACCGCAGCGTTGTGGCCGAGGCGCGCGTAGCAGACGGCGGCGTTGATGGCGCCGCCGCCGCAATGCGTCGACACCTCGAGCGCCTCCGTCTTGCGCCCTTCCTCGAGCAGCAGAAACGAGGCGCCGGCATTGAGCAGCGCCATGCGCTCGATGGCGGAGCTTTCGATGATGGCGATGGTATCGATCATGGCGCCGCCGACCGTCAGCACCTTGAGGCCAGTCGGCGCCTGGGATCGGGGGCGATGGGCGCGCTCGGTTTTTGCAGTTTTTTTCATTCATTGTTTCCCGCGCGCAGCCGCCGCTCGCTTTTCCCCCTGCCGCCGCCGAGCTTGAGTCCGACGGGCGCGTGGGCCGTGCGCGCCAGCTTGGCCATGGACGCGCGGATGGAGGGCGTGAGCGGCGCCGCAACGCGCGAGCGCTCCTTGGCGGCGGCCTCGAGGGTGGCGAGGAACGAGGCCGCCCAGGTGGCGCTGTCATAGGAGCGGATGACGGCCATGAGCCGCGTGTAGCGCGCGATGCGCTCCTCCTTCTCCATCACCAGCGCTGTCCTGATCGCGTCCGCCATCTCCTCGATATTGTAGGGGTTGACGATCAGCGCGTCGACGAGTTGCTCGGCGGCACCCGCGAAGCGCGACAGGATCGGCACGCCCGGATCGGCCGGGTCCTGGGAGGCGACGTACTCCTTCGAGACCAGGTTCATGCCGTCGCGGAGCGGCGTGAAGAAGCCGATGCGCGAGGCGCGATAGATGTCGCGCAGCCGGTCGCGCGGCGCCGAGCGATGGATGTAGTGGATCGGCACCCAGTCGAGCTCGCCGAACATGCCGTTGATCTTGCCGGAGAGCGCCTCGAGCTGCTGGCGGATATCGGTATAGGCTTCGACGCTTTCCCGCGTCGGCGGCGCGATCTGCGACAGCACGACGTTGCGCTGGTACTCGGGATACTTCTCGAGGAAGTGCCCGAACGCGCGGAACTTCTGCGGCAGCCCCTTGGAGTAGTCGAGCCTGTCTACGCCGATAATCCGCACGGCGCTGTTAAGCGATTGCACGAGCCCCTTGACCGGCGCGGCGCGCGCGAAGCTGCTGGGATCGATGCCCACGGGGAAGCTCTCGATCGCGAGGCGGTGATCGAACGCGGAGATGCGACCGTCCTGGAGAATGCGGCCCGAGACGCTGTCCTCCAGGAACTGGATGAGGTTGGCGACGTCGACTTGCGTTTGCAGGCCGATGAGGTCGTAGGCGGAGAGCGCGCGCGCGAGTTCCCCGTGCTCGGGAATGGCGAGGAAGGTCTGCGACGGCGGCACCGGAATGTGCAGATAAAACCCGATCGGGTTCTCGATGCCCGCGCGCCGCAGCTCCGCGCCGAGCGGGATCAGGTGATAGTCGTGGATCCAGATGATGTCGTCAGGTTTGACAAGCTTGGCGAGCGCGCGCGCGAACCGCATGTTGACGCCCATGTAGCGCGCATAGAAGCCGGCTTCGAAGCGGGCGAGGTCGAGCCGGTTGTGAAACACCGGCCACAGGACGGAGTTGGAGTAGCCGAGATAGTAGTCGCGATACTCCGCCGCCGTGAGCGGCAAGGTCGCGAGCGCGCTGCCGCTTGCCGACTTCACAGCCCGGATGTCCGGAGCGTCGGTTGCCCCGTCGCCCTCGACGATCTTGCCGCTCCACCCGAACCACAGGCACGGCCGGTTGCGGAACAGGTCGGCGATTGCAACGGCAACACCGCCCGCCTGGGAGGCCTTGCGCAGCTCCATCACCCGGTTGGACACGACCACGATGCGTCGCAAGCTGACCTCCGCATGCAGCCGTACGCGCGGCGGGCACGAGACGGCCACCGCGCACGGCAGAAATTGGGCTCGGAGGTCAAACGCTTGAAGTTACGCCAAGTTCCGGCGCGGGCGAGCGCGGCCAGGCTTCCGCCCAGTTGCGCGAAAGGTTCATGCAGGAGTTGACGATGCCGGCCATTGAGTACGTCTGCGGCAGATTTCCCCACAGCTCGCCGGTGGTTGGGTGGATGTCCTCAGACAGGATGCCGAAGGCGTTGCGCCGCGCGAGCAGGTCGTCAAGCAGCGCACGCGCCTCGTCCACTCGCCCCGCCGCCGTCAGCGCATCGATGTACCAGAACTGGCAGGCGAGGAACGACGTCTCCGGAGCGCCGAAGTCGTCGTTGGTATAGCGCAGCATGAAGCCGTTGCGTCCGAGCTCGCGACCGATCACGTCGAGCGTCTTGACGAAGCGCGGGTCGTCGGCGGGGAGCAGGCCGAGCTCCGGCAGCAGCAGAACGCTCGCGTCGAGCTCATTGCTGTCGAACGCGCCGGCGAGCGCCCCGATCTTCGAGCTCCAGGCCCGCGAGAGGATCTCCTTGCGCACGGCGTCGGCGTTCTTGCGCCACTGCTCGGCGTCGTCGGAGAGGCCGAGTAGCTGTGCGATCCGCGCCAGCCGGTCGAGCGACACCCAGCACATGGTTGCCGAGTGCGTGTGGATGCGAAGGCGTCCGCGATATTCCCAGATCCCGGCGTCGGGCTCCTGGAACACGCGCAGCGCGTGGTAGCCGAGCAGCTCGAGCCGCCGGTAGAGCGCCTCGTCGCCCATGCGCGGTAGCCGCTGGTCGATGAACATCTGCGACACGCCGAGGATCACGCTGCCGCAGGAGTCGTGCTGGAGCTGGTCGGCCGCCGCGTTGCCGACGCGCACCGGCCCCATGCCGAGGAAGCCCGGCAGATGCTCGGCCACGCTCTCGACGAGCGGCTGATCGTGCACGATGCCGTACACGGGGCGGAGCGCACCCTTGGAGCCGATGGCGAGCGTTGTGATGTAGTCGAGATAGGCCTCCATCGTCTGCGTCGCGCCGAGCCGGTTCAGCGCCATGATGACGAAGTAGGCGTCCCTGAGCCAGCAGTAGCGGTAGTCCCAGGTGCGCTGGGTATGGGGTGCCTCGGGGATCGAGGTCGTATGCGCGGCGACGATGGCCCCCGTCTCGTCGAAGGTGCAGAGCTGCAGCGTGATGGCGGCGCGGATGACGTCCGTCTGCCAGTCGAGCGGAATGGCGAGCCCGCGCACCCAGCTCATCCAGTAGTCGCGCGTGCGCTCGAGCGCCTCGCGCGAGACGGTGTCGGCGGCCGCCTCGAGCGACTCGTCGGGACCGAAGACGAGCGTCACCGGCCGCGACAGCGCGAACGACGTTTCGTGCACGATGTAGGAGAGCGGCGCATCCGTCGTGAGGCGCAGCGTGAGGTCGCCGCCGCTGTAGCGGATGTGGTTCGAGCCCACCACCTGCGCCGACCTTGGCTGTCCGTAGTTGAACGTCGGTCGCACGCGGATCTTGATGCGCGGCAGTCCGATCGGCTCGATGCGGCGGATGATCTGCGCCGGGTGCAGCATGCGCTCGAAGCGCGGGTAGCGCGGCGCGAAGTCGATGATGCGGACGCCGTTGCCCTGGTCGTCCTCGATCGTCGTCTCGACGATGGCCGTGTTGCGCATATAGCCCGAGTGCGTGCGCACGGCGCCTTCGACCACCACGTCGGTGAATCCCTTCTCCTCGTCGCCGGCAAGCAGCCGCGAGAAGACGGGATCGCCGTCGAAACGGGGAAAGCTCCACCAGACGATGCGGGCGGCGCGGTCGAGCAGCGCTGCGATACGGCCATTGCCGATCACGGCGTAGTCGAGGGGTTGAGCAGGGGAGATCTGCTCGAGGGAGGGGAGCGGCAGAGTCAAGCGGCGGCGGTCTCCAGTGGGGGGTCGGGGGGAGGCGTTGCGTCCGGGCATGACCCCGAGCGACGGGAGTCGTGTGGCACATTAACCAGCCGCTGCACAAGTGCTGCGCTGAGCCAAAAAACAATCACTTTCGTTGCCCACAAGCCGCACGGGCGCACGAGGCATCTATGTGGCCAGGATCGCGTAGAAGGCGATCAAGAATATGGCCGCGCGCTCGCAGTGCGCTGAGGCGGCGCCGCAGACCCCGATTTGACGCTTCGCGGCAGAAATGACATGGAGGTTTAGGGCACTTGAACGGCCGGGTGTGTGAGTCGCCGAACGGACGCCGCTGCGCGGCATCGCGCGGATGCAGCCGGGCGGCACGAAGGGACACGCGAACGGGGGACAGCCTACAATGATCCGGACCATGCGGGGCCCGAGCGCCGGGCCGAATGGGGCATGCCGCCGCGCGCCGCGCTCGACGAGCGTAGCCGTGGCGCTCTATGCGGCGCTGCTGCCGGCCATGATCATTGCCGGCATGGCCGTGCCCTCCGCCGCCGCTGCCGAGAGTTCCCTCTACGGGCCGTTCGGCCCCGAGGGGCCTCGCCTGCGCGAGCAGCTCTGGATCCTGCCGAGCGCCGATGACGGGTTTCCGCTGCGCGCCACCGTGTTCCGCCCATCAGACGCACCGGGCACCGAAGGCGAGCGCACGCGCCACCCGCTGGTAGTGATCAACCACGGCACCTCGGATGCCACGCGGCTGGCCGTCGCCATGCCCGTCTACTATTGGCTGTCGCGCTGGTTCGTCGAGCGCGGCTACGTCGTCGTGCTGCCGCAGCGCCGCGGACACGGTGCCACGGGAGGACCGATGGCCGAGGCCGTCGGCGGCTGCGCGGATCCGGATCACTACCGCTCGGGGCTTGCCGCCGCCGACGACATCGAGAGCGCGGTCGACTTCATGTCGGCACAGCCCTTCGTCGCGCCGGGCGAGACGGTCGTGGTCGGCATCTCCTCGGGCGGCTGGGCCTCCCTCGCGCTCGCCGCGCGCAACCCCGCGAACGTGCGCGCCGTCGTCAACATCGCGGGCGGCCGCGGCGGCCGCCCCTTCGGCCAGCGCGTCGATACCGTCTGCGGCGAGCCGCGCCTGATCGAGGCGGCCCGCGCCTTCGGACACGAGGCGCGCGTGCCGACGCTCTGGCTCTATGCGGAGAACGACAGCTACTTCCGGCCCGATCTCGCGCGCGCCATGGCAGCGGCCTGGCAGGACGCGGGCGGCGCGGCCGAGCTGCACATTTTCCCGCCCTACG
This sequence comes from Hyphomicrobium sp., assembly GCF_020852195.1. Taxonomy (GTDB): domain Bacteria; phylum Pseudomonadota; class Alphaproteobacteria; order Rhizobiales; family Hyphomicrobiaceae; genus Hyphomicrobium_C. The sequence continues at coordinate 13,546 of NZ_JADZBI010000140.1, forward strand.
GTTCGGACGGCCACCATATCGCCGACGATCGCGCTGGCTGGGCTGTCTGGGGCACGGCAGTGGCCCATTTCCTTGCCGGCAGCCAAAGGGCGCCGGTCGCGGCGTTGGAACCTGCGCCGTTGCACGAGGGAGCCGCGGCAGACGCGAACGCGGCCGCGCCGACCCCTGTCGCGACGGCGGCATCCGACGGCGAGACGCGCGCCCCGTGAGCGCAACGCTGGCTCCAAACCCCCGGTTAAGCTTAAGCTTGCCTCAGACCTGGAACCTTGCGCCGCAACCGCCGTTGTGGGTGGCCGGGGAGCACCGGTCTCGTCGAAGCGTCGATGTCCGCCACACGAGCGTCCCGTCTGGAGTTGACGCATGAAGCTCTTTTCCTGCTCGGCGTGCGGCGCGCGCGTCTACTTCGAGAACGACATCTGCCTCACCTGCGGCCATAGTGTCGGCTTCGACGCCGATGCGCTGACCATGGCGGCCCTTGAGCTGGCACCCCCCGGCGTGGGTCTGTTCAGCAAGGTCGGCATCGGCAACGGCAAGGACGCGGCGAGCCACGTGCGCTATTGCGAGAACGCCGCGCATGCGGCCTGCAACTGGCTGGTTCCGGACGACGCCTCATCGACGCTCTGCAAGGCATGCGCGTGCAATCGCACCATCCCGAACCTTTCCGAGGAGGGCCGCATCGAGGCCTGGCGCGAGGTCGAGCAAGCCAAGAAGCGTCTCGCCTACTCGCTCTTGAGGTTCGGTCTGCCGCTCGACGGCGGCCCGCACAAAGCGCCGCCGCTCGCCTTCGATTTCCTTGCCCAGGGCGTGACAGGCCACTTCAACGGCGTTGTCACGCTCGATGTGATCGAGGCTGATCCGGTCGAGCGCGAGCGCCGCCGCCGGCTGTTCGACGAGCCCTACCGCTCGCTGCTCGGTCACCTGCGTCACGAGAGCGGCCACTACTACTGGATGTTGCTCGTCGAGCGCGGCGGCGCGATCGAGCCGTTCCGCGAGCTGTTCGGCGACGAGCGGCAGGACTATCAGGCCGCGCTCGCCGCCCATTACGCGAGCGGTGCGCCTGCGAATTGGGGCGAGAGCTACGTCTCGGCGTATGCGACCTCGCACCCCTGGGAGGATTGGGCGGAGACCTGGGCGCATTACATGCACATGGTCGATGCGGTCGAGACTGCCGAGGCCACCGGCATGGAGCCGCGTGCCGCGGGTCTTCTCTTCGGCGCCGCCTGGCCGTTCAAGAAATACGACGTCTACCGCCAGGAGAGCTTCGACTCGCTGATGGAGCGCTGGGTGCCGCTGTCGCTGGCGCTGAACAACCTGAGCCGCAGCCTCGGCCATCGCGACTTCTATCCGTTCGTGATCTCGGCCGGCTCTCGCGCCAAGCTGGCGTTCGTACACGGCCTCGTGCGAGCCGGCGTCCGCTGAGGAACCAAGACGGACCTCCCACGTTTGTAAAGCAGGCGGGGTAACGCCCGCTTGGACGCACCGAAAAATCACGAGTGCAACGCACAAATAAGCGGCTGATGCGCCCCTTGGCGCCAAGGCCCCGTGCGGAGCCGTTCGGAAATAATCAAGGAGATGATTCGATGAAATCCAAGCTGCTGTCTGCAATCGCCATGCCCGCGGCTCTTGCCGTCGGCACCGCGACTGCCTTTGCGCAGAGCCCGTCGCCGTCGCCGAGCCCGGCACCGTCTGCCCCCGAGGAGCAGATGCCGAGCGTGACGCCGTCGCCGTCGCCCGCACCTTCGCCGTCCGTGACGGACGCGGCGCCTTCGGCCGAGCAGAGCGCCGGCACGTTCTCCGCGAGTCAGTCCGCGGATGAGTGGCGCTCGACCAAGCTGGTCGGCCTTGCCGTCTACAACCAGGCCAACGAGCGGATCGGCGACATCAACGACCTGATCCTGGGGCCTGATGGCAAGATCTCGAACGCTGTGATCGGCGTCGGTGGATTCCTCGGCTTGGGCGAGAAGCTGGTCGCCGTTGCGTTCGACGATCTGCAGCTCAACCGCGATGCCGATGGCACGATGCGCGTGACCATCAACAGCTCCAAGGAGGCGCTCGATAGTGCGCCGGACTTCAAGTACTACGATCCCAAGGCCACGACCACGTCTCAGTAATCAGTAGAAGTGCGTGATCTAAGCGGGGAGCGAGCAATCGCTCCCCGCTTTTTATTTGTGGCCGCGCTGATGAAGTGCGTTCCGGCCCACATCCCACGTAGGCAACGTCATCCCGGCGCAGGCCGGGATCCAGACACGCTAGGAGAGGAGCGACACAAGTCCTCCGCTCAGGACGCGTCACGTGCGCTGCCGTTTGGCGGGCGGCAGATCCGTCGCCGTTCCTTCGAGCACTTCCGCCGCCATGCCGATGGATTCGGAGAGCGTCGGATGCGGATGGATGGTCTTTCCGATGTCGACGGCATCGGCGCCCATCTCGATGGCGAGCGCGACCTCGCTGATGAGGTCGCCCGCGTGCACACCGACGATGCCGCCCCCGATGACGCGCTTGCTCTCCGCGTCGAACAGCAGCTTCGTGAAGCCCTCATCGCGCGCCATGGAGATCGCGCGGCCGGACGCCGCCCACGGGAACACGGCTTTCTCGAACGCGGCGCCTTCCGCCTTGAGCTCATCCTCCGTGCGGCCGACCCAAGCGATCTCGGGATCGGTGTAGGCGACCGACGGAATGACGCGCGCATCGAAGGAGGCGTTCTTGCCCGCCGCCACCTCGGCCGCCACGTGGCCCTCATGCACGGCCTTGTGGGCGAGCAGCGGTGGCTGCGCGATGTCGCCGATGGCGAAGATGTGGGGGACGTTGGTGCGCATCTGCCTGTCCACTGGGACGAAGCCTTTCGCATCCACGGTGAGACCCGCGCGCTCGGCGCCGATGCGCTGGCCGTTCGGCTTCCGCCCGACCGCGACCAGCACCAGGTCGTAGGGCTCGGCGCTGCCCGGTGCGCTTTCGCCTTCGAAGCTGACATGCACCGCGTCGCGCTTGGCGGTCGCGCCGGCAACTTTCGTCTTGAGCAGGATGCGGTTGAACCGGCTCGCGTTGTGCTTCTGCCAGACGCGCACGAGGTCACGGTCGGCGCCGGCCATCAGCCTGTCGAGCATCTCGACCACATCGATCTTGCTGCCGAGCGCGGCATAGACGGTCGCCATCTCGAGCCCGATGATGCCGCCGCCGATGACGAGCATGCGCTTCGGGATCTGGGGCAGCTCGAGCGCGCCGGTGGAGTCGACGATGCGCGGATCGTCGGGGAGCGACGGCAGCGCGATCGCCTCAGACCCTGCCGCGATGATCGCTTTCTCGAAGCTGACGACCTGCGTGCCGCCCTTGGCGAGCGCGACCTCGATCTGCTTGGGATCGCGGAAGGTGCCCGTGCCGTGCACGACGGTGACCTTGCGCATTTTCGCCATGCCGGCGAGCCCGTTCGTTAGCTTGCCGACCACGGCCTCCTTTTGCGCACGCAGGCGCGAGAGATCGATTTTCGGCTTGCCGAAGCCGACGCCATGCGCGCCGATCGCCTCGGCTTCCGTGATTAGTGCCGCCACATGCAGCAGCGCCTTGGACGGGATGCAGCCGACATTGAGGCACACGCCACCGAGTGTCGCCTCGCGCTCGATGAGCACCGTCTTGAGCCCGAGGTCGGCCGCGCGAAACGCCGCCGAGTAGCCACCCGGCCCGGACCCCAGCACGGCAACATCACAGGTGATCTGTTCTCCATCAGCCATGGCGTCTCCGGCCTCGAGGTTTGCAGCATTGAGGGAAAGCGAAGCGCGACGCTTCTAACGT
>NZ_JADZBI010000141.1 GCF_020852195.1 Hyphomicrobium sp.
CCGATGCGCTGGCAAGGTGCACAGCGGCTAGGCAGATACGCTCGCGTATGGAAGGATCCAGCGCCGGCGCCGGCGATTCTTCGATGAGCTTCTGAAAGCGCCGCTGGATCGAGCACTCGCGCTCGCCAAGGTAGATGACGTTGCCGTGCTTGTCGCCGATGAGCTGGATCTCGATGTGGCGCGGATCGACGATGAACTTCTCGACGAACATGCGGTCGTCGCCGAACGAGGCCTTGGCCTCGGAGCGGGCGAGCGGGAAGCCTTCCTCGACCTCGCGGCGGGTGTAGGCGATGCGCATGCCCTTGCCGCCGCCGCCGGCCGAGGCCTTCATCATGACGGGATAGCCGATCTCCTCGGCGATTTTCACCGCGTGCTTGGCGTCGTCGATCTCGCCCATGTAGCCGGGCACCGTCGACACCTTGGCCTTGGCCGCCGCCTTCTTGCTCTCGATCTTATCGCCCATGGCGGCGATGGCCTTGGGGTTGGGGCCGATGAACACGATGCCGGCCTTCGCGAGCGCCACCGGAAACGCCTCGCGCTCGGAAAGGAACCCGTAGCCGGGATGCACGGCTTCGGCGCCGGTCTGCTTGCAGGCCTCGACGATCTTGTCCATCAGGAGGTACGACTGGGCCGCGGGCGGCGGGCCGAGGTGGACGGCCTCGTCCGCCATGTCGACATGCAGCGCATCGCGGTCGGCGTCCGAGTAGACGGCAACGGTCTTGATGCCCATCTTGCGCGCGGTCTTGATCACGCGGCAGGCGATCTCGCCGCGATTGGCAATGAGGATCTTCTTGAACATTATCCCGTGGCGCCCTGTCTGAATGTCGGGGAAGAGTTAGGTCAGGCTCTTCTAGACTAAACCCTGCGAGCGCGTAAACCGCGATAAAGTCGGGCTGCCCGGCATCCCCATGACGGATTTGATACAGGATTTTGCAGGGCGCCTACCCTGCGGGCACGCCGGCCAGCGTGGCATGCGGCGCAAAGGGCTCAGGCGGCGTAACCGCCGCGGCCGATCCCGAGGCGCCGGCCGGGCTCTCCGATGAGGCATTCCCGGTCGAGGTGGGCGAGCACGGCGGCCTCGATCGCCGACGGCCGGAGGCTGGACAGCAGCCGGTCCGTGAGCCATCCCGCCTCTTCGGCAGCGACCTCCTCGCCGGTCACGATCTCGATCCTCTGCCGCTCGAGCCTGGCCAGCGCCCGCTCCTCGCACGACTGCGTGTGGTAGTCGCGGCGGAGCTGGCCGAGCGATCGGGTCACCTGCTCGCCGACTGTCGCGGCGGGCTGCGCCACCGCGCCCGGCGTCAGCGCCACGGCACGCGGCGGCACCGCGTAGCCGTGCTCGGCGAGCACCACGTTGGCCACGGCCTTGGCAAAGAGGTCCGTCCATGCCGGCGGGGGCAGGCGTCCGGCCACGGCCCTGTTGATGTCGAGCAGGATCTCCGCCTCGGGGCGCGTCAGCGGCAGCGCGCTGTCGCCGCCGAAGGCGTTGAGGATGGTGCGGATCAGAGCGATCTCGGGCTCGCCGATGGTGCCGGGCACCGCGCCCTGCAGCGCCAGCGGCCCCGGCACACGGCGCAAGGGACCGAAGCCGTGGATCACCGCGCCGGCGACCTGCTCGAGCGCGAAGGTGGCGAGACTCAGCGGGAACCAGCGTGCCTTGCCGAGCACCGCGACCAGGAGATCGAACTCGGCCCGGTTGGCGATCCAGCCGTCGGTCGCGAGCCTGGCCACCAGCCAGCGGCTCTTCTCGATCGTGATATAGCCTTCGGGACCGCTCTGATTGAGGATGTAGTCGGCGATCGCGTCGGCAAGGAAGCCGCTCCACGACGGCGCATGGATGGGGCACGAGCGGTTGAGGCGCAGCAGAGTCTCCGCCTCGTTCTCATGGATCTGCGGATCCTCCGCGAAGGCCCGCTTGAGCCGGGTCACGTCGCTGTCCTTGATGCTGCCGCGGAGCTCGAAATCCTCGACTGGAACCGATTTGAGCACCCGCATGCAACTTCCCCGCCCCGCCACTGCAATGACGGTCAAGCTAGGCGACCAATCTTACCAATGACCTAATGCGCGACTCGCTTTGAAGCCGGCTGAAGCCGTGCCGGACCAAAGTGTTGCACAACCGCTGCGAACGGCGGCATGGCACGGCCCCTGCCTGTCCCCTCAAGGAGAGCGGAAAGCCGCGCCCCGCCGACGTCGCAGCTTGCGACCGGGCTTCCGAAGCTAGCTGCATTTTGCGGATCACCTCTATAGGGTGGCGCCGAAATCGACTGAGCCCGAGCTGCCGAGCCACTGCACGCACATGAAACCATCCGTCCGCTTCGCGCCGAGCCCCACCGGCCGGCTTCACATCGGCAACGTCCGCACGGCGGTCTTGAACTACCTCCTGGCGCTGAAATCGGGCGGCACGTTCCTGCTCCGCCTCGACGACACGGACCGCGAGCGCTCGACGGAGGAGTTCGCCGAGGGCATCCGCGCCGACCTCCGCTGGCTCGGCCTCGCCTGGCATCGGGAGGCGCGCCAGTCCGCGCGCCTCGCCCGCTATGCCGAGGTGGCCGAGCGCCTGAAAGCCTCGGGACACCTCTACGCCTGCTACGAGAGCGAGGAGGAGCTCGACCGCAAGAGGAAGCGCCAGCTCGCCCGCGGTCTGCCGCCCATCTACGACCGCACCGGCTTGAGGCTCACGGACCTGGACAAGGCCAGGCTCGAGGCCGAGGGCCGCCGCCCGCACTGGCGCTTCCGCCTGCCCAACACGGACGCCGCGAGCGGCCTGCTCGGGCCAGAGCCCACCATCGTCTCCTGGAACGACCTCATCCGCGGCGACCAGACCGTCGACATCGGCTCGCTGTCGGACCCGGTCCTGATCCGAGAGGACGGCACCCCGCTCTATACCTTCACCAGCATCGTCGACGACATCGACTTCGCCATCACGCACATCGTGCGCGGCGAGGATCACGTGACCAACTCGGGCGTCCAGATCGCCATCTTCGAGGCGCTCGGCGCCGCCCCACCCGCTTTCGGCCACCACAGCCTGCTGATCGGCGCCGATGGCCACGCGCTCTCGAAGCGCCTCGGCACGCTTTCCATCGCGGCCTTCCGCGACGAGGGGCTGGAGCCGATGGCGGTGCTCTCCCATGCGGCCCTGGTCGGCACCTCGGACGCCATCGAGCCGCACACCCGCATCGAGGAGCTGGCGGCCCTGTTCGACCTCGGCAAGATCTCGACCGCCCCCGGCCGCTTCGACCTCGACGAGCTGAGGACGCTCAATGCCAAGCTCCTGCACAAGCTTCCCTACGAGGACGTGGCCTCGCGCCTCGCCGGGCTCAGCATCACGGGCGGCGCGCCGTTCTGGGAGGCCGTACGCGGCAACGTCACGCTGCTCGCGGACGCGGGCGACTGGTGGGCGGTTGTTGCAGGTGAGATCGAGCCTGTGATCGAAAATATCGATCTGACCGGCAAGGCCGCCGACCTTCTGCCGCCCGAGCCCTGGGACGCCGCCACATGGGGCGCCCTCACGACCGAGCTTTCCAAGGCCACCGGCCTCAAGGGCCGCGCCCTGTTCCACCCGCTGCGCCTCGCCCTGACAGGTCGCGACGCCGGCCCCGAGCTGAAAGCGCTTCTCCCCCTGATCGGCCGCCCCCGCGCCGAAGCCCGCCTCCGCGGCCACCGCGGGTGAGCGCATGTATACAAGAACCGCGTCTTTCCCTCACCCGCCGTTGTCGCGTTTGTGGAGGCTGGCATGGATCCCGGCCTTCGCCGGGATGACGCTGCTGTGGATACCGTCTGCCTCCTCCCAACGTCATCCCGACGAAGGCCGGGACCCACGCAAGTTTCCGCTTGCTCGACGTCAAAAGGGCTTGGAGCGACAGATCCGAGGAAACCTTCCCCGAATGACACGTGGAGGGCTCAGCGTAGGTTGTCATCCCGGCCGAGCGTAGCGAGAGCCGGGACCCAGAGCGTGGCGTAGAACAGTTACTGAGGAGACGTCTCCCACGGCAGCGTCTCGCCGCCGCCGTTGTCGTACTGCGCGGGAGGAGGTTGCTGCGGAGGCGGTTGTTGCTCCGTCGAGCCTGTCGGTGCCTGGGCCGCCCATCCGTCCGCGCCGGCACCGCCCTGCTGCACGGCTGCGCCCGGCTCCGGCTGGTACTCGGCCATTTTGCACGAGCAGCCGTTCACGTACTCCTTGCGGTAGCGGAACGCCGTCTTGAGCTGCGTGTAGGGGATGTTGTCGCGCGCGGCCACCGCCTGCTCCATGCCGGCACCCGGGTTCTGGTGGTAGTAGAGCTCCGCGGGCGCCGCGCACTTCGAATGGCAGACGTCCGAGTCGCGCTGGAAATGGTTCGGCAGCGTCGAGAAGCTGACCGGGAAATAGTAGCCGTCACAGAGGCGCACGCACACGGTGCGGTAGGTGGCGTACGGCAGCGCGCCGAAGCTCGATCCGCCGCCGTAGCCGCTGCTCTCCCCGTCGTCCCAGAAGCCGGAGAACCCGCCGCCACTCTGGCGCCGCGCCTGCTGCTGGTAGTTCGACCCGCAGTTGTTGCGTGCCAGCTCCCGGATGATCTCGTCCTGGTAGGACCGGTTCGAGGACCCCTGAAGCTGCCGGAGTTGCACCTCGAGATCGTCGATCCGCCGCCGCGAGGCATCCGCCTGATTGGCGAGGTCGACGCAGCGGCGCGTCCTGCGCAGCGTCTTCGAGAACAGGAAATATTCGTAGCAGTCCGCGCGATCCAGCTCCTTGCGCTGCGAGCGGTAAGCCTGGTCGACCTGCCTCAGCTCGTTCTCGACCATCGGGATCATGTGACGCGAGTCGCCGCCACGTTGCCCCTCCTGCACGAGCCGCTGCTCGAGCTCGAGGCACACCGAGTTGCCGCGCAGGCCGGCCTGTCCTCCCGCGCCCTCGTCATAGGGGTCGCCGTAGACGGAGTCGCTTGGAACAGGGCCCCGCTGCCGTGGCTGCTCGTTGCCACCGAACGGCCACCAGCTCTGTGCCAGGGCGGGCACGGCAACGCCGCCGGCAAGCACGAGTGCCAGCAGCGCAAGGCTCACGCGCACATCGGCCCGCGCTGTGCGATCGAGAATTCGGCGCCTGAGGCCGCGTTTGCCGGTTCCTGCCATCAACCCCACGATGATCGGGGTACGATCGCCCCGATAAGCCCTCTGTTCACCATACTATGGGAGCCCTCGCATACGCGGTCAATGCGGGAGAAATGCGGCGTCTCGCGCGCCCTTGGCGTGTCGCAGGAGGCGTGGGAAACGGCCGGGCGCCCGCCCCGCGGAGCTTGACGCCGACTACGCCGGCGCATAACACGGGGCCATGAGAACGACCCTGCGCAACCCCGCCGCCAAGATTTGCGGCATTATTATCATTTCGAGCTAGTCACACCCGGCTGGCGCGCGGCCCCGTTCTTTGCCTCATGACAAGACAGAGAATCGCCCCGCCGGACGGAGGATCGGCCCGCGCTCGGACGGTTGCGGGCCGCGCTATGCATGAGGAGACGAAGCGTGTCGCTCACGCTCTATAATACGCTCTCGCGGCGCAAGGAGCCGTTCACGCCCATCGACCCGTCCAATGTCCGCATGTACGTCTGCGGACCGACGGTCTACGACTACGCCCACATCGGCAACGCACGGCCCGTTATCGTCTTCGACATGCTGTTCCGCCTGCTGCGCCACGTCTACGGTGCCGAGCACGTCACCTACGTGCGCAACATCACGGACGTGGACGACAAGATCAACGCCCGCGCCGCCGCCGATTTCCCCGACCTGCCGCTGAACGAGGCCATACGCCGCGTCACCAGCGCCACTGAGAAGCAGTTCCACGACGACATCGCCGCCCTGGGCGTGCTGCTGCCGACGGTCGAGCCCCGCGCCACCGAGCACATCGAGGAAATGAAGCGGCTGATCGAGGCCCTCGTCGCGCGCGGGCATGCCTACGTGGCCGAAGGTCACGTCTTGTTCGACGTTGCGTCCATGCCCGACTACGGCCGCCTCTCCAACCGCTCGCTCGACGAGATGGAGGCCGGAGCCCGCGTCGAGGTCGCGCCCTACAAGAAAGGCCCCATGGACTTCGTGCTGTGGAAGCCCTCGAAGCCGGGCGAGCCGGCCTGGCCCTCGCCGGCAGGCATCGTCGAGCCTGGCCGCCCCGGCTGGCACATCGAGTGCTCGGCCATGGCCGAGCGCCACCTCGGCCCCGTCTTCGACATCCACGGCGGCGGCATCGACCTGGTGTTCCCACACCACGAGAACGAGATCGCCCAGTCGCGCTGCGCCCACGGCCTGCCCGTGATGGCCCACGTCTGGCTGCACAACGGCTTCCTGCAGGTGGAAGGCGAGAAGATGTCGAAGTCGCTCGGCAACTTCATCACCATCCACGAGCTGCTCGCGACGAAAAAGTTCGGCGCCAACCAGTGGCACGGCCGCGTGATCCGCCTCGCCATGCTGGGCACGCACTACCGCCAGCCCATCGACTGGACGGCCGAGCGCCTGCTGCAGGCGCGCAGCACGCTGCTGGACTTCGCCGACCTGCTGGCGCCCGTCACCCCCGCCGCCGCACCGAACCCGGACGTCGTGGCCGCGCTCTCCGACGACCTCAATACGCCGAGCGCGCGCTCGATCGTCCACGGCCTCGCCAAGTCCGCGAAGCGCAACCCCGGCGCCGCGGCCGAGCTGCGCGCCACGCTCGAGTTCATGGGCCTCTACGGCGGCGAGACGCGCGACGAGCTCAACGTCGGCGTGGAGGCGATCACCGTCGACTCCGGCAAGGTCGACGCCCTCGTCGCCGCCCGCCTCGCCGCGCGCAAGGCCAAGGACTTCAAGGAATCGGACCGCCTCCGCGACGAGTTGGCTGCCATGGGCGTATCCTTGAAGGACGCCAAGGACCCGAAGACCGGCGAGATCGTCACCACCTGGGAGATCGCCCGATGAGCGACTGGAAGAAGGACGTTCCGTTCCCGCGGCACTGGCGGGTCTACATCGTCATCAAGATCGCCGTGCTGGCCTTCGCAGTCTATCTCGCCGTCAAGCACGGCTACATCTGGCAGTAGGCCCATGATGACCACGTCCTACCCGCTGCGTCCGTTCCTCGCCGCTGACACCGTGGCGCTGCGCGACCTTTTCGCCCAGTCGATCGAGGAGCTGACGGCCGACGACTACGACGAGGACCAGCGCCTCGCCTGGGCCGCCACCGCCGCCGACGCGGCAGCTTTCGCCGAGAGGCTAGGCGCCATGACCACCCTTGTCGTGCAGGTGGACGGCGAGTACGCCGGCTTCGCGTCCTTGAAGGATAACACCACGTTCGAGATGCTCTACGTGCACCCTTATTTCGCCGGCCAGGGCGTCGGCAGCGCACTCGCGGATGCCGTCGAGCGCCTCGCCCAGGGCCGCGGCGCCAAGGAGATCACGGTCGAGGCCAGCGACACCGCCGTGCCGTTCTTCGAGGCTCGCGGCTACGTGGCGACCCAGCGCAACATGGTCCCTCGCGACGACCTCTGGCTCCCCAACACCACCATGAAGAAGCGGCTCGCCGCCGACAACGACAGCTAATCGTTTCCGACAAGAAGCACACTCGACAAAGACAAGCGAGATGACCAAGGAACGCCTCTACCTGTTCGACACCACGTTGCGTGCCCGTTCGCGCACAGGCGCCCCGCCACATGGGCGCGCCATGATCTTGGAGCGCCGAGCACGAACAAACCAAAAATGTTGCCGTCGCGCAGCCGACAAGCGAGGCGCGGATGTCTAAGGAACGCCTCTACCTCTTCGACACCACACTGCGCGACGGTGCGCAGACGACCGGCGTCGACTTCTCGCTCGAGGACAAGCGGCGCATCGCGGCCATCCTCGACGAGCTGGGCCTCGACTACGTGGAAGGCGGCTACCCCGGCGCCAACGACACGGACTCGGCATTTTTCCAGACCAAGCCTGCCTTCAAGAACGCCCGCTTCACCGCCTTCGGCATGGTGAAGCGCACCGGCCGCTCGGTCTCCAACGACCCCGGCCTGCAGGCGCTCCTGACCTCGGCGGCCGACAGCATCTGCATGGTCGCCAAGTCGTGGGACTATCACGTGCGCGTCGCGCTCGGCATCTCGAACGAGGAGAACCTCGCCGCCATCGCCGAGAGCATCGAGGCCGTTGTCGCCTCGGGCCGCGAGGCCATGCTCGACTGCGAGCACTTCTTCGACGGCTACAAGGCCAATCCCGCCTACGCCCTCGCCGTCGCGACGACGGCCCGCGACGCCGGCGCCCGCTGGGTCGTGCTGTGCGACACCAATGGCGGCACGCTGCCTCACGAGGTCGAGCGCATCGTCGCCGACGTGACGCAGCACGTCCCCGGCGACCACCTGGGCATCCATACCCACAACGACACCGACAACGCGGTCGCCAACACGCTGGCTGCCGTGCGCCAGGGCTGCCGCCAGATCCAGGGCACGCTGAACGGCCTCGGCGAACGCTGCGGCAACGCCAACATGACCTCAATCATCCCGACGCTGCTGCTGAAGAAGGACTTTGTCGAGCGCTTCAAGACCGGCATCACGCCGGAGCGCCTGCGCACGCTGACCCACGGCAGCCGCGTGCTCGACGAGCTTCTGAACGAGGCGCCCAACCGTCACGCGCCGTACGTGGGCGAGAGCGCCTTTGCCACCAAGGCCGGCATCCACGCCTCGGCCATCCTGAAGGAGCCCGAGACCTACGAGCACGTACCGCCCGAGGCGGTTGGCAACACGCGCCGCCTGCTCGTCTCGAAGCAGGCCGGCCGCTCGACCGTGATGGCCTCCCTCGAGCGCCTCGGCCTCGTCGCCGAGAAGGACGACCCGCGCATCCAGGCCCTGCTCGACGAGGTGAAATCGCGCGAGAGCGCCGGATATGCCTACGAGTCGGCAGAGGCCTCCTTCGAGCTTCTGGCCCGCCGTCACCTGGCCAACGTGCCGCGCTTCTTCTCGGTCGACAGCTTCCGCGTCATGGTCGAGCGCCGCCACAACGCGGTCGGCGAGCTGGTTACGGTCTCGGAGGCGACCGTGAAGGTGTTCATCAACGGCGACCGCGAGCCGCTGTGGTCCGTGGCCGAGGGCATCGGCCCGGTCAACGCCCTCGACCGCGCGCTGCGCAAGGACCTCGGCCGCTATCAGAAGCACATAGAGAGCATCGAGCTGGTCGACTACAAGGTGCGCATCCTGACCGGCGGCACCGAGGCCGTGACGCGCGTGCTCGTCGAGACCTTCGACAACGCCACCGGCGAGCGCTGGATCACGGTTGGCGTCTCCCCGAACATCATCGACGCCAGCTTCGAGGCCCTGCTCGATTCCATCAACTACAAGCTGTTGAAGGATGGCGCCTTGGCGGCATGATAGGATGCCGACAGCCGCCCGGCCGCGAGTTGCACCTGAGGAAGAGCGACATGCGTCTCTGGCACGCGATTGCAGCCCTGACATCGGCCCTGGCCACCGCTTCGAGCGTCGCGGCCGGCGGTGGGCTGCCGAGCTACACGACGCCGGACGGCACGACCTCCGCCGCGACCGAGGGCACGAAGCTCACCGCGCGCGACGTGACCGGGCGCCTGTTCAAGGCCACGCCGGGATCGCGTCCCGACCTCAGCGAGCTGAACCTGACCCGTCTCGACCTCGCCGAGCTCGACTTCAAGTCCGCGAAACTTGACGGCGCAGACCTCTACGGCGCCGAGCTCTCGCGCGCAAAACTGGCCGGATGCTCGCTGGTCGGCGTGCGCCTCGACCGCGCGACCATCACGTCCGCGGACTTCTCCGGCGCCGACCTCACCGACGCGCGCATCCTACGCCCGACGATCTTCACCACCCTCGAGGTGGCGACCAGCGAGGCCCCCCGCTTCACCGGCGCCAAGCTCGTGCGCATCCGCTCCGACGGCTGGCTCGACCGCGCCGACTTCGCGCGCGCCGATCTGACCGGCGCGGTGTTCGGCGGCGGCGGTCCGCGCGAGGAAACGCTGTTCTCCTCCGCGAGCCTCGTCAGCGCCAACTTCGAGAACGCCATCCTGAAGGACGCCAAGTTCCCCGGCGCCTCGCTCAAGTACGCGCGCTTCATGGGCGCCGATCTGACCGGCGCTAACCTGATCGGCACCAACCTCACGCGCGCCGACTTTACGGGTGCGAACCTGGCCGGCGCCGACTTTACCGGCGCCAACCTCGACGAGGCGGACTTGCGCGGCGCCCGCGGCCTGGACCAAGCCATCGGCCTCAAGAGCGCCCAGAACCTCGGCAGCGCCCGGTTCACGACCACCGCCCCGTAACCTGCCGGAAAGGATGGGCTCCGGGACCGCACCGCAATGACGTCAGGAAATTCTCCCTTGAAACCGCAAGCACAAACGGCAACACACAGCCTGGAGCGTGTCGGACGGTATGGGAGAACCTTGCATGCGCCTCGCAAACGGCCCCGCTACCCTGGTTCTGCAGATTTCCGTTGCCGTTGCGGGGCTCTCGATCGCCCCGCCACGAACCGCCGCGGCCAATGACCTTCCGAGCTATCTCGCACCAAAGAAAAACGAGGCACCCAACGCGGCCGGAACACGCCTCACCGCACGCGCCGTCGTCGAGCGGATATTTCAAGCGCCGCCCAACACGCGCCCCGACCTCCAGGCAGCGGACCTGACCAAGCTCGATCTTGCAGGAATCGATTTCAGGGCAGCGCTGCTCACCGGTGCCAACCTCTATGGCGCCGACCTGACGAACGCGCGTCTCGCCAGCGCTTCGCTGGAAGGTGCGAGCCTCGACCGCGCGACGATCACCGCCACCGACTTTTCGGATGCAGACCTGACGGACGTGCGCATCATCCGTCCAACCGTTTTCACGTCCCTCGTAGCGGCAGCCAAAGAGGCCCCGAAGTTCACCGGCGCCAAGCTGGTCCGCTTCCGCTCCGATGGACAGCTCGACCGCGCGGATTTCACCGGCGCCGATCTCACCGACGCGGTGATCGGCCGCTCCGCTGTGCGCGAGCCGGCCGTGAACGCGCCCGCCAGCCTGGTTCAGACGGACTTCACCCGCGCCGTCTTGAAGGGAGCGCGCCTGGCGCAGACGTCACTGCAATCTGCGAGCTTCGTCGACGCCGACCTCAGAGGCACGGACCTGAGCCAGTGCGATCTGCTGAGAGCCGACTTTTCCGGCGCCGACCTCACCGGCGCCAATCTGACCGGCGCCAACCTCGCCGAGGCAAACCTCAGGACAGCGCGCGGACTCGATAAGGCGATCGGCCTTGAGAAGGCCGTGAACCTCGAGCAGGCCTACCGCGCCCCCGCCCCCTGACCAGCGACCCGCCTGCCATCGACAGGCCTAGGTCCCGGGCGCTATGTCCTGTCGCGCAGCAACGACGTCCCGCGCTTCGGAACTTCAAGGGCCCCGATGTCCGACTCCTTGACCCTCACGTCCCTCGCCGACGGCACCATCCTCTCGCCCTTCTCGCGCCTGCGCCAGCTCTTGGACGGCACTCCGCCCGGCCACGAGCGCCCCATCGACCTGACGCTCGGCGAGCCGCGCGAGACCATGCCGTCGTTCGTGGCCGCCAAGATCACCGAGGCCGAGGCGCTGTTCGCCAAATATCCGCCCATCCGCGGCTCGGACGAGCTGCGGGGCGCCATCGCCGACTGGATCGGCCGCCGCTACGGGCTCGTCGGCGCCATTGACCCGGCCCGCGAGATCCTGCCCTGCAACGGCTCGCGCGAGGGGCTTTTCTACGCCGCCTTCCCGGCTGTCGGCCGCAAGCAGCACGTAGCCGCCCGCCCCGCGATCCTGATGTGCAACCCTTTCTACCAGGCCTATCTCGGCGGCGCGCTCGCGGCCGGTGCAGAGCCCGTGTTCCTCAACGCCACCGCCGCGACCGGCCACCTGCCCGACCTCGACGCCCTCGAAGCGGACCCCGCGCTGCTCGCCCGCACCGCCGCCCTCTATCTCTGCTCGCCCGCGAACCCGCAGGGCGCCGTCGCCGACGCGGCCTACATCGCCCGCGCGCTGGCCCTCGCCCGCACCCACGACTTCATTCTGTTACTCGACGAGTGCTATTCCGAGATCTACGGCGGCGCCCCGCCCGTGGGCGGCCTCGAGGTTGCAGCCAAAACTCCGGAGCGCTTCCGCAACCTCGTGGTCTTCAACTCGCTCTCCAAGCGCTCGAACCTGCCCGGCCTGCGCTCGGGCTTCGCCGCGGGCGACGGCCCCTTCCTCGACACCCTGTTCGAGGTGCGCAACCTCGTCGGCCCGCAGATGCCTGGCCCCACCCAGCACGCCTCCGCCGCCGTGTGGGCCGAGGAGCAGCACGTCACCCTGAACCGCCGCGCCTATGCCGCGAAGTATGACGTGGCCGACGCCGTGCTCGGCACGCGCTTTGACTACCGCCGCCCGACCGGTGGCTTTTTCCTATGGTTGGACATGAGTGTTATAGGCGACTGTGAACACGCCGCACTAACCTTATGGAAACGTTTCGGAGTCAAGGTCATACCCGGTGCCTACCTGGCTCAGGCCGGACGTGACGGGACCAATCCGGGCGCAGAGTACGTGCGCATCGCTTTGGTCCACGACTCCGCAACCATCCGGGAGGCGCTCGAACGGTTCGTTCATGTATCTGCGTAAGAGACGTTCGCCGTCATGCCGTCCGCCACAGGACCGTCCATTTCAGGGCTTGATCGTCAGCGCCTCTTGCCGGCTGCTCTCGAGGCCCGTCTGATCGGCACGCTCGGCCGCAGTTGCGGCCTGATGCTGCTCGTCGCGCTCGCGGCCGTCTGGTTGAGCCTTCTCTCGTGGTCGGTCGCCGACCCGAGCCTGACCCATGCCACCGGCGGTCCGATCCGCAACGCGCTCGGCGCGCCGGGCGCGATCGTCGCCGACCTCCTGCTTCAGACGCTGGGCCTCGCCTCGGCCGTCGCCCTCCTGCCGCTGATGCTCTGGGCCTTCGAGCTGGTGCTTGCCGAGCACGTCACAAGCCTGCGCACCAAGGCGACCTACTATCCATTCGCAGTGCTCGGCGTCGCCGCCGCCGTCTCAGCCGTCCCGGGCGGCGCTTCGTGGCCGATCGAGCACGGCCTCGGCGGCATCCTGGGCGACGTGATCTTCGACGCCGTCACGTCGGTCCTGGGCTTCATCAGCTCCGATACCGCAGCCATCGCCGCCGGCATTCTGCTGGCCGGATTCGGCATGTCCTCGCTCGTGCGTGCGCTCGGCGTTTCGCGCGAGCTGGTGCTGCCCCGGCGCACGCCGCACGCGACGCGCCACGCCTCCTGGACCCAGGCGTCTTGGGCTCACGACGCGACGCACGCCCTAACCGCGCGGCTCCCGCGCCCCGACAGCCTGGCCGCGGCCCTGGGCAATCTGCGCACGCTCGCACGCCCGCACTTTGGACGCGGGCACTTCGGCGCCGTGGAGCCCGTCCTGCCTGGCCTCTTCACCCGCCACGCGGAGCCCGAGCCGCAGGCGCCAGCCGCCTATGCACCGAACTACAACGCGCGCCGTCCGATCGAGCACGACGACCTCGAGCCCATCCCGGACGACATCGACGACTTCGCGGCCGACGGCTCCGATCCCGACCTCGAGATCTCGAGCCGCGCCATCGCCGAGCGCTTCGCACCGCCCGGCGCGCGTCCGCTTGTGCCCGAGCCGGCACTGCCCGACCACGATCTCCCGCGCTTCCTGAGCGCCGCACGCGAAGCCGCGACACCGGCGCCCGCGCCTCAGCCGGTGCGCGAGCCCGCTCCACGGCCGGCCGCGCCCGCGCGCCGCCCGCAGACGAGCCTCCTGCGCGCCGTCAACGCCCGCCGCGCCCCTCCCGCTTTCAAGCGCCCGTCGCCGGCCATGCTGAAGAAGAGCCCGCCCTCGAAAGCGGGCAGCGAGTTCTCGCAGACGGTGCTGCGCGGCACCGCGCGCCTGCTCGAGGACGTGCTCGCAGACTTCGGCGTCAAGGGCGAGGTGCGCGACATCAAGCCCGGCCCCGTCGTCACCCTCTACGAGCTCGAGCCCGCGCGCGGCACCAAGGCCACGCGCATCATGGCGCTCGCCGACGACATCGCCCGCTCCATGAGCGCCACCAGCGCCCGCGTCGCCGTCATACCCGGCCGCAACGTCATCGGCATCGAGCTGCCCAACAGCCGCCGCGAGACGGTCGGTCTGCGCGAGCTGCTCGAAAGCCCCGTGTTCACCGGCGCCGAAGGCATCCTGCCGCTGACGCTCGGCCGCTCCATTGGCGGCGAGCCCATTGTCGCCGACCTCGCGCGCATGCCGCATCTGCTCGTCGCCGGCACCACCGGCTCCGGCAAGTCCGTCGGCGTCAACGCCATGATCCTGTCGATCCTCTTCCGCCACACGCCGGAGGAGTGCCGCTTCCTGATGATCGACCCCAAGATGCTGGAGCTCTCCGTCTACAACGGCATCCCGCACCTGCTGACGCCCGTCGTCACCGAGCCGCAGAAGGCCGTCGGCGCGCTGAACTGGGTCGTGGCCGAGATGGAGGAGCGCTACAAGCGCATGGCCAAGCTCTCGGTGCGCAACATCGAGGCCTTCAACACGCGCGTCAGGACCGCGAGCCAGCGCGGCGAGCAGCTTGCACGCACCGTGCAGACCGGCTTCGACGCCGCCACCGGCCAGCCCGTTTACGAGCGCGAGGAGATGGATCTCGCGCCCATGCCCTACATCGTCGTGGTCGTGGATGAGTTCGCCGACCTGATGATCACCGCCGGCAAGGACATCGAGACCGCCGTGCAGCGCCTGGCGCAGAAGGCGCGCGCCGCCGGCATCCACCTGATTATGGCCACGCAGCGTCCCTCCGTCGACATCATTACCGGCACCATCAAGGCCAATTTCCCGACGCGCGTCAGCTTCCGCGTCGCCTCCAAGATCGACAGCCGCACCATCCTGAACGAGCAGGGCGCCGAGCAGCTCCTCGGCCAGGGCGACATGCTGATGACCTCCGGCGGCGGCCAGCTCCTGCGCGTACACGGACCGTTCGTCTCCGACGAGGAGGTTGAGGCGGTCGCCGCGCATCTGCGCGCTCAGGGCGAGCCGCGCTACGTCGAGAGCCTCGCCGATGCGCAGGAGGACGCCGGCACGTCGTCGCAAGGCCCGGGCGCTGGCGGCGCCGACGATGGCGAGAGCCTGTACGACCGCGCCGTCGCCGTCGTGCTGCGCGACCGCAAGGCCACCACCAGCTACGTGCAGCGCCGCCTTTCGATCGGCTACAACCGCGCCGCCGACCTGATCGAGCGCATGGAGCAGGACGGCCTGATCAGCGCGCCGAATCACACTGGCCGCCGCGAGATCCTGGCCGGCGAGACGCAGGGTCGCTCGGTCGCCTGACCACTTTCGGATATACCGAAGGATAGGAGCCGCCCACTGGACGGCAAGCGCGTCACCACCTATCAATCTGCAGCGGAATTCGGGGTTTGCGCGGGCACAGGAACTGCGCTCGCGGAGGGGTGCGCCCACGGCACCGGTGCTTGCCCACTTGTGGTCGCAATGTCCGGTCAGACAGCAGGGGCGCCTCCAGGCCTGGGAGGCGGGGGCTCAATGAGACGGAACATGAGAAGATCGAATCTGGCTGCTGCGGCTGGCCTTGCGCTCGCGATTCTGACGGCACCGGCTCACGCCGGCGCCAACGCGCCGCCAGCGGGCGAGCAGCCGGCTGCCACCGCGGTGCCCGCGCCCGTCCCGGCGACACGTCCCGGTGCCGCCGCCCCCGAGAAGCCCGCAGAAAGCAACGCTGCAGCGGAAGGCTCCGGATGGAATGCCGAGGTCGCAACGCCAGGCGGCGCTCTCGTGCTCAACGACACGCAGACGGAGCTGGTCAAGAAGGTCAACGGCTATTTCAACGCGCTCGGCGACCTCAAGGGTGCCTTCGTGCAGACCACCGCCGATAACAAGCGCATGCGCGGCAAGTTCATGGTCAAGCGGCCGGGCCGCTTCCGCTTCGACTATGCGCGTCCCTCGCGCCAGATCATCATCTCCGATGGCGAGTATCTCGCCATCCAGGATCTCGACCTCAACAATGAGGACCGCGTTGCGCTGGACCAGACTCCGTTCCGCTTGCTCCTGCGCAAGGATGTCGACTTGATCCGCGACGCCAAGATCATGGAGGTCCAGGAGTCCGACGACCAGATCATCCTTGCGCTGCGCGACAAGAGCCCCGACGCGCCGGGCAAGATCAAGCTCTTCATGACCAAGACGCCTGAGCTGGTTCTGAAGGAGTGGCTGACGACCGACGCCCAGGGCCTCGACACGCGCGTGGAGCTGTCCGACCTGACCACGAGCGAGAAGCTCGACGCCAAGCTGTTCAAGATCGAAGCCGTCAGTTTGAATAAATTCCATCCCTGATGCGGCCATCCGGGCCTGCAAGGCGGTGGAAACGTGGATAATTCCGGCTGCCCGTCAAACCGGCAGACTACGGAACCGTCTAAAACATAGGCATTTTTTGCCTTTTCGGCGACTGAATCGCGGCGACCTGGGAATATCGGGGAAAAGTAAATCACGTTTTCGTGATCTCGTCGTCTACCCCCTATTGAAAGCTGGCGTGTTGCGCTTATGTCAGCATTACTCAGGCGATGCCATACACATCGGTAGCTCCCCCCGTCTAACCGAGGCCATCGTCTGGAACGCCGGCTTCCCTCCCGGCGTTGCGCGCGAGAGCGCTTGAGCGCCCAGCCCCGCCCCCCGGGGTTGGGCGTTTCTCTGTCTGCGGAGACCGAGCAGACATCGGACGTGCGCTCGCAAGTCCCACCGCGCAACGCCGGATCTTTTGCACCTCTTTCGCAAGCTCCGCGAGATGAACCGCGTCTGAAGGCTCCGTTCAGAGCGGGTTCAAGGCGCATGCCCTATTCCACACCCATCACACCCGGCATCCGCCGGTCGAGGATGGAATAGGAGAATGACGATGAACCGCACTTTGCCTCTCGCTTTGATCCTTTCGATTGCCGCGCCCGCGATCGCATCCGCCGATGTGATCTCCAACCGCCAGGACCGTCAGGCCGAGCGCATCGAGCACGGCCGCAACACCGGCTCGATCACCTGGACCGAAGGCATCAAGCTGCGCGCCGAGCAGAACCGGATCGCCCGCACCAAGGCCGCCATGGAGAGCAAGGGCTACCTGACCAAGAACGAGCGCGCCAAGCTCGCCGAGATGCAGAGCCAGGCGTCCAAGAACATCCGCTACGAATCCCGCGACGGCTGGCATCGCCTGTGGGGCCTGCCGCGTGTCGGCAAGTAGTCGGACGGCAAGCGCAACCAACAGGCTGAAGGCCATGCCCCACCCCCTGCTGCCGCTCTCGCTTGTGGTTGCCACCGCGCTCGCCGTCCCCACCACGGCGAGCGCGGGCTGCCATCTCGTCGATTGCGTCGAGAACGTCTACATCACGCCCAAGGACATCCAGGCGCGGAGCTGCGAGGATCTCTGGATCCTGCGCAATTCGATCTGGAACGACGCCGGCTATTGCTTCAAGACGCCGCGCGCCATCAAGGCGTTCGGCAACCACGCCTGCCAGTACACCGATCAATCCGCCGTGCCACTCAACGACTATCAGCGCGCTAACGCCAGGACCATTCTTGCGGTCGAGAGCGCGCACAATTGCGTCGCGAACTGATTTTCGTCCCTCCCCACCCTGCAATCCTCCCGCTGGGCCGATCGCAAGATCGGCTCCTTTTTTGTCCGCACGGCCTGCCACGGACATGAACGGCAGATGACGCATGCGTTCAAAGGCGGTTCAAGCGCGGTCCGTCATCGTCGCCCTTGAAGGCTCCGGGGGAACTGACAGCCGTCAGCCGGGCCCTTAAGCAATAGGGAGACTAGACATGAAGTCCTCGCTTCTCACCAAGCTCACGCTCGCAGCCGCGGCGACCATGATCACGCTCACGCCGGCCCTTGCCGACTGGCGCGGCAAATCCAATCACTCGCACGGCTACCATCACAGCTACGGCAAGCACACCTACCACGACTACAAGAAGCGCAAGCACGCGCAGCGGCACTTCCACAACCACCGGCACTTTGGCCATCGTCATTGGAAGCCCCGCTTCTACGCATGGCGGCATGGCTACAATCCCTACCGCGGCTGGTAGTCGAACACGTCCCGCCTCCGGGCCGATCGCGAGATCGGCCCTTTTTTCTATGCGGGGCATCCCAGGCCCACCGGCAGGCCTGCCACGGGCCTCCGCGCCCCTGTCACGAAAATCTAAGGTTAGCGGCCGGCAAGGGGGCACGCGTCACGAATCGGGTGTAAAATTGCCTCGTCTTCCTCCGGAACCGCGAGGCTGGGCCGATGAAGAACATTCGCCTGCTCCCCCTGGGTGTCGCCGCCATGCTCGGATCGCTGCCGGCCAGCGCTCCGGCCCGCGCCGCCGGCGCCAACGAGGTGTCGAAAGACATCATTGCCGTGCAACTCCGCAAGCAAGGCTTCGAGTGCAAGAACCCGCTGAGCGCCGAGCGCGACCCTGCAGCATCGAAGCCGGACGACGCGGCGTGGATCCTGAAATGCGAGGGCGTGAGCTACAAGGTGCAACTCGTCCCCAAGATGGCCGCCAAGGTCGAGCGCCTGCCGGACGACGAGCCGAGCAAGCCTGCCGATCAGCCGCCGCAGGAGAAGCAGCAGGCGCCGTGATCGCGCTCTTGAGTCACGAGCCTGTCCGCGATGGGTTCGGTGCCGGTCATCCGAGGTCGGACAGCCGGAGGCTGGCGTGGGTCCCGACCTACGTCGGGATGACGTCTGTTGTGTGGATGCCGCCTGCCCCCTCTTAACGTCATCCCGGCGAAAGCCGGGACCCACGCAAATCTCCGCGATCGCAACGCCGGCAGGATCCTCGTGCGGCGACGCAACGTGCTTGCAATGGCACAACAGGCCCCGTGGGCCGGATAGCTGCGCGTACGACCTAGGACACCCCGAAACGCATCGCCGACCGCGCCCTTGCCTTCGCAGCCTCGACCTCACGGTCGCGCGGCGGAGCCATCGTCACCAGCGAGCCGAGCAGATCCTGCGCCGCCTTGGCGACCTGATCCACCGCCTGGTTGAACGCGTCCTCATTGGCTTTCGACGGGTGCGTGAAGCCCGAGATCTTGCGCACGAACTGGATCGCGGATGCGCGGATCTCCTCATCCGTCGCCGGCGGCGAGAAATTGTAGAGCGTCTTGATGTTGCGGCACATGACGCGGTCTCCTGCAGGGCTTTCCTTGAAGACGTGCACGCCCGCTGCATCCCGACATGGGCAAGTGACTTAGCCGAGCGAATTCTCCGCTAGTTCGCAGCCGCCACCTTGGGCTTAGCGAGCTCCGTCTCGACCGCGCGCACCAGCCGCTCGGCATCGGGCACCGTCTGCGAGAAGAAGCTCGTCACGAGCTTCCCGTCGCGTCCCACGAGGTACTTGTGGAAGTTCCACTTGGGTGCGTTGAACCAGCCCAGTTCCTCGCGCGCCCACTTGTAGAAGGGATGCGCCCCATCGCCCGAGACGACGTTCTTGTCGGTGAGCGGGAACGTGACGCCGAACATCCCCTCGCAGAATTCCTTGATCTCGCCGGCGGCCTTCGGCTCCTGCCCCCCGAAGTCGTGGGAGGGCACGCCGATCACGGCGAAGCCCTGCGCCTCGTACGTGGCGTTCAGCGCCTGCAGCGCCTCGTACTGCTTGGTGAAGCCGCAAAACGAGGCAGTGTTCACCACTAGCAGCACCTGTCCGCGAAAATCCGAGAGCGGCATCGGCTTGCCGTCGATGGAGGTGAACGAGAAGTCCCAGGCGGTTTTCGGGCTTGCGCCGTCCTCGGCGGCGCGGGCACCCCCGGCCATGGCGGCCAGACCGATGAGAGCGGCGGAAGCGGCAGCTTTGAAGCGCATGGGCCTGTCTCCTTGTCAGCGCGGAAATGGACACGAGGTGCGAAGGCGCAAGGCCGTGAGCCGGCTCGACCTTCCTTCACATAGGAGCGGACAACCGGTTGCACCAGCTATCCAAATCGTAACTTTGCATTTTCGCCGAAGCATGGCAGGCTTGCCCCAGGTTTCAACAACTGGAAGGAGGTGATCCGATGTCGAGTGGGATCTTGAGGACGGCGATGTCGGGATCGCTGGGTTTCAAGCCGGATCTGCCTCTGCGGATGGCCTGAGCCAAGCGATCAGCGGCTGAGGCGCCAAAATCGCCGAAGAACGCCGCCCGAATCTCACGGGGGCTGCCCACAGGGCGGCCCCTTTGCTTTTCCCTCCCGGCCTAGCGCTCGTCGTAGACGCTGCCGATTCCGGGATCCGGAACCATGGCCGAGCTGCGCACGAACAGCATGCTCCCGTCCCGCCGCTCGAGTTCGACGTAGTCGCTGAAGCCCCCGCCCATCACTGGCTGGTCGAGCAGTCTCTCGCCCGCATCCAAGACCACGCAACCGGCGGGCAATGCGTCCAGCGATTGCGATGCGCCCGCCGCGTCGAGCTTGACTAGCGTCTCCCGATCCCGGCAGCCGAGCGTGGAGGACTTGACCATCCACGCCTCCGCGTGTGCAGAGGCGGGCATGGCGGCAAGCGCAACGGCAGCAATCGTACGGCGAAACATCATCGAACCTCGCGCCGGCCTGCCCGGCATCCGCATACGCAAGTCCGCCGGACCCGAAGCACATAGCACATGCCGCCGCAAAGTAATCCGTCCTACGGTCCGCGCCCCACTGCCTGCTGCCTTCCGTCCAGCACTTCTTGCCTATTGTCCCTGAGCCTCAATCCACCTACGCCCTGATCGTCTCGCCCTCTGATCCCCGGTGCCTCGCCATGCCCCTCCTCCGCTTCGACCTCATCGAAGGCCGTTCCAAGTCCGAGCTGAAGGCTCTACTCGATGCCGCCCACCGCGCCATGCTGGCCGCCTTCGAGGTGCCCGAGCGCGACCGCTATCAGATCGTCCATGAGCATAAGCGCTCGCGCCTCATCGTCGAGGACACCGGCCTCGGCATCCCGCGCACGGACGACGTCGTCGTGCTGCAGGTGACGACACGCCCGCGTGGGCGCGCGGCCAAGGAGCGGTTCTATCGCCTGCTTGTCGAGGAGCTGGAGCGGAGCTGCGGCATCGCCCCGAGCGATGTCATGGTCTCGATGGTCGAAAACACCGATGAGGACTGGTCGTTCGGCTACGGCCGTGCCCAGTTTCTGACCGGCGAGCTCGGCGGCGGCCCGAAGGCCGGCGACTGACGGCGGTCAGCACCGGCTCTCTGTGCCGACGGCATTGTCCACCACGACCTTGCATCGCCCCAAGGGGCGGCCCGGCGCCAACGCGACAATTTCGTCATCATTCACTCTTTGACGACAAATTTCCTCCATCTCACCGTGTTTCTGTCCATAGTGGACGCCAGTCAGTTGTGTGAGTATCAGGGGAGGTTAGCGTGTTCAGCCGCGGCTCAAGTTCAGATCCCAGCCTACCGAAGCCACCAAGCCCGCCCAGTGCCCTGTCGGGCCCTACACCCTCGAATGGACGCGCCTCGCCGTTCGGCCCGGCCACGAGCTTGGGCACTTCGGTCATCGGCACCGACCTCGCCATTCTCGGCGAGAAGATCACCATCATTTCGCAGAACAAGCTTCAGATCGACGGCGACGTGCGCGGCGACGTGACCGGCAAGCAGGTCGTCATCGGTGAGGAAGGCTCGGTCGTGGGCACGGTCTGCGCCGAACAGATCGAGGTGCGCGGCGGCGTGCGCGGCGCCATCAAGGCCCACTCCGTGACGCTGCACCCGACCTCGGTGGTCGAGGGCGACATCTTCCACCAGACGCTTTCGATCTCCGAAGGCGCACAGTTCGACGGCCGCGTGCGCCGGGCGAAGGACGCAGCCGAGATCACGCCCAACCTGGACGTGAGCAGCTATCCGAGCCCCGCGCAGACTGTCTCCGGTTGATCCCCACACAAGGGGGGTGACGAGCGAGCCCTCTCCTTCGGGAGTGAGGGCTCGTTCGCGTTTCTAGAGCATGATCGCTTCGGACCCTGTCGGGCCGCGATCAATGGAACCGGCGCCCCAGGCTGTTGGCGTCGATGCACGCCATGTAGACGCGGATGTCGCGCCCCACGTGCTGGCACACATGGCGCTTGAGGTTCGGGTTGTTGCGGATCGCAGCGTCCGAGACCTTCCAGCCTCGCGCACGCGCAACCCTGCCCAAAAGCGCGTCCTGGCAGTAGGGCGTCGAGATCGGCGAACCGTTGACGATCTGGTATCCGTTCTCGCACCTGATGCGCGCCTCTGCCGGCGGCGCCATGCCGAACGCGGCAAGCGGCAGCGCAAGTGCAGCCAGCGCGGCGCTCCGGCCGAGCCTGCTCCGGCTGCCATGGTCTGGAGATGAGGTCATGGGGAGATGCTCCAAATAGAAATACACGCCGGCAGATCGCGGCGACGCGTCTTCCGCGGGCGACCTGTTAGCGAAAGCAGGCCGGATGGGCTGTATCGGTGAAGACAGACGGCAACGATCGGCGTGCGCCCAATCAGCCTGACCTTGGCTAAGGTATGGGGATCGCTTGCGCGAGTTCAAGGCAACGCGGGCGCCCTGCTTAGCCAATGCTGACGCCGCGAGGAAAGTCACCCCGCGCCGGCCGCCTCCGCGCGCGGCCGCATCCCTGAGCGCACTTCTTTCCGGCGCCACAAAGTCGCCGTATTTCCAGAGCTTTGCGAAATATCCATCAGACGTCACATCATGCGACCCGCCGTCGCACCTGTCGCGCCGCCCGGTGGAAAACAGTGCGAAATCAACGCCGGGAGCACACCGTTAAAAACACCGTTCAGCTTCCGTCGTTGATTTCGCCCAATTCGGCTGATCAGGTGCGCGCCACCAGAACGGGGGACAGTGTGGAACCCCGGAATATTGGAGTGACAGAACACGTTCTGGGGTTGCGCTGAGGCTCTCTCTTCGCACCGGTAGCTCATCCCTTTGTTGAGAAAGACGCCCGCCGAGGCGGGGTTTGGCCCGAGCGTTGTCCTTTGGGGGACCGGGGTCTGGGGAAGCACCATTCTGAGCCGAAGCACTGTCGCTGGGAACGATGGAGACTTGATCATGCGGTATTTTGCATTCGCGGCTCTCGCAGCCCTTTCGATTGGCCTGATGGGCGCTCAACCGGCGAACGCGGCACACGATCGGCACGAGGCCTCGGGCAAGGCATCCTATGCCTCGAAGAAGGCGTACAAGAAAGCCTCGTACAAGAAGTACCGGAAGGCCGCCCATAAAAAGGCTGCCTATCGGAAAGCTGCCTATAAGAAGCACGGCTACAAGAAAGCCGCGTCCAAGAAGGCCTATAAGAAGGTCAGCTACAAGAAGGCCAAGCGCAACTCTGTCGCAAGCTACGGCGGCGGCTCGCACGGCATCGCCTCGTACTACTGGCAGGGCCAGAAGACCGCCTCGGGCGCACGCTTCAACCCGAGCGCCATGACGGCCGCCCACCGCACGCTGCCCTTCGGCACCCGTGTGCTGGTCACCAACCGCAACAACGGCCGCTCGGTGACCGTGACCATCAACGACCGCGGCCCGTTCATCAAGGGGCGCATCATCGACCTGTCCCGCGGCGCCGCCGGCGTCATCGGCATGCAGGGCTCGGGTCTGGCTCCGGTCTCGATCCAAGTGCTCGGCCGCGGCTGATCCAGCACAGCAGGCTTGAGTTGCAGAGGCGGGCCGGCGAAGCGGCCCGCCTTTTTCGTGGCCCACCGGGGACGCTGTTCCCCAGGGGACTTGGGTCGGCGGCAAAATCCGGTATATTGCGGAAAGTTGTTATCCGTGGGTGGGCCGCCGCAATGAAACCGACAGCGGGCAGCAAAGAGCGGGTCGCGGCGGTGGAGATCATCCGCACCGCGATGGTCGAGAAAAAGCTGACCCAGGCGGAGCTGGCAGACGCGGCCGACTGCCACGAGAAGACGATCCAGAACCTCCTGCACGGCAAGCCGGTGCGCGAGCAGACGCTGTTCGACGTGGCCATGGTGCTGGGGCTCGACTACCAGCGCTTGAAGGAGCAGTGGTTCGGCTCCATGTCGACGGCCCAGCCCATGGAGCTCAAGGGCGAAGGGGGTGTCGTCGCGCCGGTCTACATGGGCGCCTACACGCGCGCCGCCGTCGACCACTACATCGGCAGCTACCTCACCATCCGCCCGGCCTTCGCCAAGCCGGACGCCATCGTCGCCTACCGGACCGACATCGTCTGGGACCCGGAATGGCCGAGCCTGCTGTTCGAGGAGCGCGAGCGTCCCGACGCCCCGTTCTCCCACCGCGGCCGCCTCTACGTGCCGGCCTCCTCCATGTACATTCACCTGGTCTCGCTGACCAAGGGCGCCATGCGCATGGTGCTTGTTTCCCAGATCGATCAGAATGACGAGATGCGCGGCCTCATCACCACGCTGAACAAGCAGCGGGCGATGTTCATGCCCGTGGCCTCGCCGATCGTCTACATGAAGCGCCAGGAGTTCAAATCGCTCGCGCTCGGCGAGATCACGCCGAAGAACCCTGAGTACAAGATCTACAAGGGGCTCCTGGAGAACTCCATCGAGGAAGGCTACGCCCGCCTCATCGGCCCCTGAGCTGTTTGCGTCTGCACACCGACGCGCTACGCTCGCGAGGCCGCAACATCGGCTTCGTCCTCGCTCTCTTCCTCGACGGCCGTCGCCGTTCCGCGATGAACGAAGCGGGCCGCGAGATCGACCGTCTCGCGGCGCCCTACGCTGGCGAGATGCTGCCCGATCCATTTATGCGCCTGCGTCCGCCCCGCCGCGTGCAGGTACGTGAACAGCCCGCGATCCGGCTTGAGCTTGGTGTCGTCGGACAGCGACGCCGTATAGCGGCCCGCCTCGATCATGTGAAAACGGTGCGCCGCGAGCGCCCCCTGCGGCCCGCGCTTGGCGCCGAACCGCCCGCGCAGTGCCTCGCGCACGGCGAGGATCAGCTCGACATCGCGCAAGAGCGGCGCGTTGAACGTGAGCCGGTTCACGGCGCCCGCGATCTCGCGCGCGCCCTTCGGCACCTCGCGCCGTTCGAGCGGATTGATCTCGACAAGCAGCGTGTCCTTGACCGGGCTCTCCGTCGCCAGCGTGACGAGATCGGGGTTCTTCGAGAACCCGCCGTCCCAATAGCCCACCCCGTCGATCTCGATCGTGCGGTGCAGCGTCGGCAAGCATGACGAGGCGAGCACGGCCTCGACGGAGATCTCCGCGCGGCGGAACAGGCGCGGCCGTCCCGTCGCCACCTCCGTCGCGGCGATCAGCAGCTCCACCGGAGAGCGCGTGCGGATGCCCTCGAAGTCGATGGTCTCGGAGATCAGAGCGCGCAGCGGATCGTAGCCGAGCGGATTGAAGTCGTAGGGCGACAGCAGGCTCGCGACATGCGCGAACGCATTGGAGTTGCTGAGCCCGGCGAGGAACGGGTTGAGCCGCAGCAGGTCGGGAACGCCCGCCTTGTGCACCGCCTCCCACACCTCGCGCAGCTTGGCGCGTGCGCCCTCGCGTCCACCCTCGGCGAGGCCCGACGCCAGCGCAACGGCGTTCACCGCACCCGCGCTCGTGCCGGAGATCCAGCCGAACGACAGATGATCCTCCTCGAGCAGCCGGTCGAGCACGCCCCAGGTGAAGGCACCGTGCGCACCACCGCCCTGCAAGGCCAGGTTGAGCTTGAGATGGCGTCTGAAACGCGGCAAAGCCTTGGTGCTCCGCAGCCTCGTTCGAGATCGCGGAGACTAGCACGAACCCGGGCGCGGTCTGCCCCCGCAATCGGCCGCATGGACAAACGCATGCCCTGTCGGGGCGAAAAAGTGAGCAGCCATGTCATTTGAGATCGTGGATATCCTGAGCCTCGCGAGCGGCAATGAGAACGAGGACCGGGCCGGCGTCGCGCCGCCCTTCGCGTGGGTGATCGACGGCGCGACCGATGTCGTGCCGGAGCCCTTGACGCACGCACCCTCCGACGCCGCATGGTTCGCCGCGGCAATGAACGAGACCCTGCACGAGATGGCCACGGCGCCGCCCCAATCGCTGGTAGATGTTCCGCGCCTAGTCGCCGAGCGACTCGCCCCGCGCTTCACCGCCGAGACACGGCGGGTTGCTGCTGGACCCGAGGAGCATCCGTCCGCCGCCGCGATCATCGTGCGCGCGACCGGACGCAGCGAAATCGAGTACGTGAGCCTCGGCGACTGCACGCTGCTCATCGAGCATGGCGACGGCTTCACGCAGATCGGCGTCGACGAGGAAACGGCCGGCGACCGCTGGGTTGCCGAAGCGCTGACCGGGCGCGAGACCGACGGCGAGCCCCAGCAGGCACCGCTGACGCGCGCGGATCTCTGGCCGCGCCTCAGGGCACAACGCGCGCGCATGAATGCGCCGTCCGGCTATGGAATCTTCTCGATCACGCCGCCGCCCGGCGCCATGATCCGCCACGGCACGCTGCCGGTCTCGCCTGGCGCCCGCATCCTGCTCGCGTCCGACGGACTGCTGCGCCTCGTCGACGTGTTCCGCCAGTATGACACGAGCCGCCTATTTGCCGCCGCCTGGTCCGGCGGACTTGCTCCGCTTTTTTCGGAGCTGCGCGCCCTGGAAGCGGACGACGCCGAGTGCACGCGCTTCCCGCGCGCGAAAACTTCCGACGACACGACCGCGGTTCTTCTGCGCGTCACCGCACCATAGCCGAAGCGTAAATCGCAGGTCTCATGCGGGAGGCATGACGAGGTCGCGCCGCTCGAGGCTCACCACCTCGCCGTCCGGCGTCGCGAGGCCGCGTATCTCGCAGTTGACCTCGACGGCACCGTCCGCGCGCGCGATGCGCAGCACGTGATAGCGCGCCAGCGGCTCGGTCTTGTGCGCACGCCCGGCCGAGGCCGACGCCACGCCGAGAACAGGAATGCCGCCCTTCGAATGCGTGCGCCAGGATAGCATCTGGCGGTGATTGTGGCCGTGCAGGACCAACTCGGCCCCGCAACGGTCGAGCACATCCGCCAGCGCCGACGCATCCGCGAGCGCACGCCGTGGCGGCGCCTGCCCGGGCAGCGGCGGATGATGGATCAGCACCACGCGGGTGTACTCGGCCTCGCCGAGCCGCGTGAGCGTGCGCGCGAGCTCGGCGATCTGAGTTTCCCCGAGACGGCCCGCCGCCACGAACGACGGCGTCGGCACCGCGGAGTTGAGCCCGATCAGCGCCACCGATCCCAGCGTACGAACATAAGGAAAGTGAACGGGCGCATCGTGCGTCCAGGCCTCGCTGCTGCGCATGTAAGGCGCCCACGTCTCGAGGCACGACGCGCTTCTGCCGAGCCGCCCCGTGTAGATGTCGTGGTTGCCGGGCACCACCGAGACATGCTCCGGGCTGCCGAGCGCCTCGAGCCAGGTGAGCGCGTGCGCATACTCGCCAGGCAATCCAATGTTCGCGAGATCTCCCGTCACTGCGATATGATCGGCCTTCTGAGCCAGCGCATCGGCCGCGATGCG
>NZ_JADZBI010000142.1 GCF_020852195.1 Hyphomicrobium sp.
TCGGCCGGCGTCTCGATGCCGGCTCGGACCACCTGCTCCGTGAGCTTGGGGGAGCAATGCTCGATGAAACGAAATGCATAGCCCCTCAGATACGTTCCCCGCCGCACGGCAACGCGGGAGACGTTGACCTCGAACAGATGATCGGCGTCGATCAGGCGCAACGCGGGGTCCCGCGCGGGATCGAACGCGCGGGACGCGACGATGCCGATGCCGAGACCCAGCTCGACATAGGCTTTGATCACATCCGCATCGAGCGCGGAGAGCACGATGTCGGGGGCGATGCCGGCCGCCTGAAACGCCTTGTCGATCTTGGAGCGGCCGGTGAAGCCTTCGCCGTAGGTGATCAGCGGCCACTCGGCGAGCGCCTCGAGCGTGAGCGTCTCCTCGGTGTCGAGGGCATGTCCCTTCGGGACGACCACACCGTGATACCAGGTGTAGTAAGGGAACGCGGCGAGCTCGGGCGCGTCCTGCAGGGCCTCGGTCGCGATACCGATGTCGGCCTGCCCTCCGCGCAGCATGGAGACGATCTCGCCGGGGCTCGCCTCGTGCAGCACGAGGTTGACCTTTGGGAACTCCTTCTTGAACTCGGTCACCACAGGCGGGAGCGCGTAGCGCGCCTGCGTGTGCGTGGTGGCGACGACGAGCTGTCCCCTGTCCTTGTTCGAGAACTGCTCGCCGAGCTTCTTGATGTTCTGAGTATCGAGCAGAATGCGCTCGACGATGCCGATCAGCTCCTGCCCCGGCTCCGTCAAACCCAGCAGGCGCTTGCCGCGCCGCACGAAAAGCTCCACTCCGAGCTCGTCCTCGAGGTCCTTGATGTGCTTGGAGACGCCGGATTGCGACGTGTGGAGCGCCCCCGCGACGTCGGTCAGGTTGAAATTGCGCTTCACCGTCTCGCGGACGATGCGCAGCTGCTGGAAATTCATCGGTGATACTCGCGATCAGGAAGGCCGGTACGCCGAGCGCGGCAGAAGAATGGAATCTCGATCGTTGCGTGCCGGACAGCGTGCAGAAACTACTCGGGAGGTGGGCGACGAACAAGGTGCCCGCGAAGCGCAGCCCGAAGGGCTATGGACAGGCGCAACAACACCGCCCGCGCGCACGTCCAACGCCCAGGCATCGCCTGATGGGCGTCTCTCGCCGGCTCTTGTGCGCAGTCGTCATCCGTACGTTCTTCCGTGATCAGCCGGAGCCGGCTAGTTGTCGCCGAACAGGCTCAGACGCCGGCTCCTGATGCGGACGCTCTCGCCTGTCGAAAGGCTCAGCGCGGCCAAATCGTCCGGCGTCACCTCGACCTCAAAGTAGTCCTTCTTGCCTTCCCGAGCATCCCCGTTGGCGATGAGCTCGACACGCGTCACCGCGCCGCTGGCCAGAATCCTGTTGACCTTCGCCGACACGCCTTCGCCGGTCTCCCCTTTGACGATCTCGGTATCGTGCGGACGGGCATAGGCGATGACCGAGCTGCCTTCACTGAGATCGCTGCGCCCGTGCGGGAGAAGATCGTTGCCTATCCGCACGTAGCCGCCTTCGACGCGACCACGGAACTCGTTCACGTTGCCGATGAAGCTGTAGGCGAACGAGGTCGCGGGCTCGTTGTAGATCTGGTGCGGCGAGCCGATCTGCTCGATGCGGCCCTTGTTCATGAGCACGATGCTGTCGGCGACCTCGAGTGCCTCCTCCTGGTCGTGGGTGACGAACACCGAGGAGATGTGCAGCTCGTCATGAAGGCGGCGCAGCCAACGGCGCAGCTCCTTCCTGACCTTGGCGTCAAGCGCGCCGAACGGCTCGTCGAGCAGCAGGACCTGCGGCTCCACGGCAAGCGCGCGGGCAAGCGCGATGCGCTGACGCTGACCACCCGAAAGCTGGGACGGCCGGCGGTCGGCCACCCAATCGAGCTGCACGAGGTTCAAGAGGCGGTGAACTCGCTCGCGGATCTCCTTCTCGGGGGGCCGCTGAGGCTTCGGCTTCACGCGCAGGCCGAAGGCCACGTTCTCGAACACCGACAGGTGGCGGAACAGCGCGTAATGCTGGAACACGAAGCCGACGTGGCGGTCGCGCACATGCTTTTCGGAGGCGTCCTCACCGGAGAGGATGATCGACCCCTCGTCGGCGAACTCGAGGCCCGCGATGATGCGCAGAAGGGTGGTTTTGCCGCAACCCGAGGGGCCGAGCAGCGCGATCAGCTCACCGCTCGGCAGGTTCAGATTGACGTTGTCCAACGCCTTGAAGCTGCCGAACGACTTCGAGATGTTCTTGACCTCGATGCTCATGAAGATGACTCCTCGGAGGTAGTCAGGCTCGCCCGCCATTCAATGTAGGTCTTGACGATAAGCGTGACGAGCGCCAGCAGCGCCAGCAGGGACGCGACGGCGAACGCAGCCGCGAACTGGTACTCATTATAAAGGATCTCGACGTGCAGCGGCATGGTGTTGGTCTCGCCGCGGATGTGGCCGGAGACGACCGACACCGCGCCGAACTCGCCCATGGCGCGCGCGTTGCAGAGGATGACGCCATAAAGCAGCGCCCACTTAATGTTCGGCAGCGTGACGCGGCGGAACATCTGCCAGCCCCTGGCGCCGAGCGAGACCGCCGCCTCCTCCTCGTCGCGACCCTGGGCCTGCATCAGCGGAATAAGCTCGCGGGCAACGAACGGGAAGGTGACGAAGACCGTCGCCAGCACGATGCCGGGCACCGCGAAGATGATGCGGATGTCGTTCGCCTGGAGCCATGAACCGAACCAACCGTGAGCACCGAACAACAGCACGTAGATGAGGCCGGCGACCACTGGAGAAACCGAGAACGGCAGGTCGATGAAGGTGATCAAGAGGTTCTTGCCCGGGAAATCGAACTTGGTGATGGCCCAGGCGGCAGCGAGGCCGAAGCTCAGGTTGAGCGGCACCGAGATGCCGGCCGCGATCAAGGTCAGCTTGATGGCCGACAGCGCATCCGGCTCGGTGAGCGAGGCGAGATAGGTCTCCCAGCCCTTGCGGAATGCCTCCACGAACACCGCGATCAGCGGCAGAATGAGGAAGAGCAGGAAGTAGGTGAGCCCGACAGCCAGCAGCGTGTACTTGACCCACGACCGGTCGCGCGTGGCGATGTTGCTCTCGAACCGCGTGGCGGCTCCGGCGTGCGCGCCGAGGCGTACTGCAACTCCTCCGGCCATCAGCCTTCCCTCCCTGCGCGACGCGTCGTCCACGCCTGCAAGCCGTTGATGATCAAGAGCAGGGCGAATGAGACGAGCAGCATGACGGCCGCGACGGCGGCGGCACCCTCATAGTCGTACTGCTCGAGCTTGGTGATGATCATCAGCGGCGTGATCTCGGAGACGAACGGAATGTTTCCGGCGATAAAGATCACTGAGCCGTACTCGCCCACGGCACGGGCGAAAGCCAGCGCGAAGCCTGTGAGAAGAGCCGGCAGAAGCGTCGGAAAGACCACGCGGCGGAACGTCTGCAGGCGCGTGGCGCCGAGGCTTGCCGCCGCCTCCTCGAACTCGACATCGAGGTCCTCGATGATCGGCTGCACCGTGCGCACAATGAACGGCAGGCCGATGAAGACGAGCGCGATCAGAATGCCGATGGGCGTGAACGCGATCTGGATACCAAACGGCTCGAAGAACTGCCCGACCCATCCGTTCTTGGCGTAGATGGCGGTCAGCGAGATGCCGGCCACTGCCGTCGGCAGCGCGAACGGCAGGTCGACCAGCGCGTCGACGATCTTCTTGCCCGGGAAGGTGTAGCGCACGAGGACCCAGGCCAGAATGAGCCCGAACACGACATTGATCGCAGCCGCAAGCAGCGAGGCGCCGAAGCTCAACTGGTAGGACGCGACGACGCGGGGCGCGGTGGCTGCATCGATAAACCTGTCCCATCCCATGCCGGCCGACAAAAAGAAGACGGACGAGAGCGGGATGAGGACGATCAGCGACAAATAGATGAGCGTATAGCCTAGGGACAGGCCGAACCCCGGCAGAACTCTGCGCGTACTAGCGTGTGCCATTGGCCTCGGTCCCGTTCAATGCGTAATCGTCAGAGCGACTATCACAGAGACAGAACACAGGAGTGCCGTCCAGGAGATCAGCTTTTCAAGATAATGTTTCGATAACAACGTAGCGCCCCCTTGAACTCGACACGAGTACCCTATGATCGGGTTCCGAGATGCCGAACGAAGAAGAAATTAGATACTTATTCGATTTGTTGGATTAGACGCCCTGCTCAGGCGGTTGGTGCAGTCACGACGAGATAGGCAGTCGCCTGAGATGATGCCGTGTTTTCAACGGTATAGGCGTTCGACGCCTCGAATACGATGGCATCGCCCACGTCCAGCGTGATCGGCTCCTCGGCACCGACGGCGACGGCAAGCCGCCCCTGCGTGACCACGAGGTTGTGGCGCGTGCCGATGTCGGCGGCCGGAAACTCCTCGCGGTGGCCGGCGGCAAACGTGAGCTCGAAGAAGCCGGTGTTGCGCGGGCGGTTACCGGGCGACAGGCTGCGGCTCGAATAGCGGCCCTCGCACGCGACAAGAACGCTCGCCCGGTCGCGATGGAGCACGACGACGCTCGGCTCGCGCTCCGTGGCGACGAGGGTCGCCACCGGCACGCCGAGCGCGTCCGCCACCCGCCATAGCAGGCTTACGGTCGGCACGCTCTTGGCGGTCTCGATCTGGCCCAGCATGGCGCGGCTCACGCCCGACAGCTCCGCCAACCGCTCTAGCGAGAAGCCCTGGGCCTTGCGCAGGCGGCGCAGGTTGGTGCCAACAATGGCGGGCACGTCGCGCACGGTTCCTTCGGAGGCACGGTGGTCGCTCCCGTCCTCCCTGGCGTCGGGTTCTGCTCTGGACATGGAAATCGGGATTGCTGCAATCGTTTTCATGGCCGCTAATGTAGCGGCGCCGTAGTCGCAGCCGAACCAAGAAGAAATGATGTTCTTATGAAGCTGATCGCATTGGCCCGGAATCCCGGGGCTTCCCGGCCTGGCACATAGACGAAAGGGCCGCCCTCGCGAGCGGCCCTTCCATGACGATCCCCGGAAGAAGCGTCAGGATCAGAACTTGATGATGGCGCCGGTCATGACCAGGTCGACATCCTCAAGCGGAGAATCGGCGATCGCGCCGCTGGCCTTTCCGCCGACGATCTCGCGCAGCGTGAGCTCCGGCTCGACGTGGCGGTACGAGAGGTAGACGACGAGCGCAGCAGCATCGAAGCCCTGAGCGATACCTGCGCCAAACACCTCGACGCCCGTGCCCCAGATCGCACCCGCGTTGCCGTTGCGGAAGACGTCCAGCGCGGTGTTCGCGTCGACGGTCCGACGCTGCGTCGCTCCGCCTTCGTAGTCGTAGTACTCGCCGTAAATCGTGGTCTTTCCGAAGCTGTTGAACTTCTTCTCGATACCGGCCTGGACGGCCCAGAAGGTCTGCTGATCGTCCACGCCGGCCACGCCGGAGAAGCGGTTCTGCTGCTTCAGGAGATCGTCGTTCTTCACGCCCGCGCCGGCATTGACGAACAACCCGGTCGCCTCATGAATCACGCTGATCGAGCCACCGAACTGGTCGCACTTCTGGCTGGGGCTGGGCGAACCGTCAACGCGGCCGGCGCAAACGGTCTTGGTGTCGAGGTAGTGGCCGTCGGACTGCTCGCCGTAGCCGATGCCGGCCGCGATCTTGAAGCCCCCAAACTCGCCTGCCCAGCGCAGGGCGATATCCCAGAAGTCGTCCTCACCCCACGATGCCGAGGCCGTAAAGCCTGCAAATTCCGGGGTATCGTACTTGATCAGATTGTAGCGGCGCTCGCCCTCGCCCGGCTGGTCGCCGCCGTCGCCGATCAGGCGGCGCAGCGTGAGGCCGGAGTCGCCGGGCGCGCTCGACGGGTGGCCCACGGGCGTGATCGTGTTTGGAGCGAGCTGACCGTTGATCGCCGAGCGGAGGAAGAGACCGAAGCCGGTATCCTCGACGTCGGAGTACTTGGCGAAGTCCTTGGTCTGGGTGTTGTTGATCTCGGTGATCTGGTCTGTCGAGCTTGCCTGCTGGCCGAGAGAGACCGTGCCGAGCTTCTTGTTCTTCAGGTACCAGTAGCTATCGCGAAGATCGAGGCCGACATCCTGCGGATTGGAGTCGCCCTCGTCGTTGAACTGGTTCGAGCGCTTGGAGTTGGCAGAGCGGATGCCGATCTCGATACGGTAGCCCGCCTCCCAGTCGGCATCGATCTTGGCCTTGCCGCGGAAGCCGAAGCGCGTGCGCGCATTGTCGTTGGTGACCTGGTAGACGTTGCTCTCGTGGCCGTCGTCCCAGAACAGCAGCGCCTCGTTCACCTGACCGTAGACCTCAAGCGAAACCTTGCGGTTTCCCTTGCGGGCCGTGGTCGCTTCAAGCTCGGCGATACGCTCCTCGAGGTCGGCGCAGCAGTTGCCGCCGAGATCCGCCGCGAATGACGGCGTTGCCCCAATAGAAATGATCAGCGCGGCCGCGAGCGCAGCCGTGCGCGTTCCCAGAAATTCCCCAACCATCCCAACCTTCCCCAACCTTGTCTGTTATGTTAGATGCCACTCCGTGATATTGGTATTCTGTATACCTGATCCCATTCAGTCTCTCAAAGCGCCCCAAGGGTCTCAAGGCTTCTCACCGCAAGACTTCATGATTCCGTCATGTTGTGACCGGAACGCCACGCCTTTTGGCCACAAAGACACGCTTTTCATCTGCAATCGTATGCGAATGCCTTGACGCGGCCGCCTGCTCCACAGCGCGGCGCACGCCCGCCCGAATCACATCCTGCCCCTCAGTATGAGGCCATTCGTTAACGAACTCCCGCCCCTCTCGGAGTTGCCGCAGCAGCGCGAGGCCGAAGGGCCAGGGGCCGAAACCCGCGTCCGCGTTGATGTGGCCCGCGTTGCCGAGATCGACGAGGTTGGCCCCCCAGCGAATGGCGAGCGCCAATGCGCGATCGATGCTGAGCCAGGGA
Source organism: Hyphomicrobium sp. (assembly GCF_020852195.1). Lineage (GTDB taxonomy): Bacteria > Pseudomonadota > Alphaproteobacteria > Rhizobiales > Hyphomicrobiaceae > Hyphomicrobium_C. The sequence goes on from NZ_JADZBI010000142.1 coordinate 6,956, forward strand.
TCGTTCGCCGAGGCGACGATCGTCGCCGGAAAACCGAGGGGGCCAGTCGGCAGCGCGTCCACAACGCCGAATTTCTCAGGATCGGCAGGGGCGACCAGCAAGGCGCCGGCAATGCGCTCGCGGTAATCCTCGGCGGCCTGCACGGCGGCGAGGACGCCGAAGCTGTGGGCCGCGATCAGGATGGGGCCAGAGCGGCGCGAGATCTCGCGGCGCACGCGGCTCGACCATTCGGGCAGATTGGCGCGCTTCCAGTCGCCTTGGATGACGCGGATGGCGTCGGGAATTTGCGATTCAAACCAGGTCTGCCAGTGGGCGGCGCCACTCGAATTCAATCCTGGGACGATGAGCGTGGTGGTCATGGGGTGATCCTTCAAAGCGATGGCTGTTGTCGACCTCGGGCGCGGCTCAAGAGAGAGCACGCATCAACAGAGCGTCGGCATTGGCTTTGTAGGACGTTGGGGCTTTGTAGGACGTTGGAGGCGGCGGCGCGCGAGGGCGCTTGCGACCGAACGGCAGAGACCCATGGCCAGCATCGCAGCGGCTGCACTCGTCAGAAGCATTGCGTTGGCCATGGGTGCATTCTCCGAGGAGGATCGCTCGCAAGCGAGACAGGTGTGTAGCGTCTCGTCCCACTTGCGAGAAACGTGGCGGATCTCGCCGCTTCCGCGTCCCCCAGGAGTCAGGGACGTCCGGAAGCGGCGAAACCGCGCGAGACTCAGCTCTTCTTGTCGTAGATCTGGTCGAAGATGCCGCCGTCGCTGAAGTGGACTTCGGTGGCCTTGTCCCAGCCGCCGAACACGTCATCGATGGTGAACAGGTCGATCGGCAGGAGCTGATCCTTGTACTTGTCGGCGAACGTCTTGTTGCGCGGACGGTAGAAGTGCTTGCCGGCAATATCCTGACCCTCGTCGCTGTAGAGGTAGTTCAGGTAGGCTTCGGCAATCTTGCGCGTGCCCTTCTTGTCGACGACCTTGTCGACTACGGTGACCGACGGCTCTGCGAGAATGGAGACCGACGGCAGGACGATGTCGTACTTGTCCGGGCCGAGCTCCTTGGTCGCCAGGTGAGCCTCGTTCTCCCAGGAGATGAACACGTCGCCAATGCCGCGCTCGGTGAAGGTGGTGAGCGAGCCGCGAGCGCCCGAATCAAGAACCTTGGTGTTCTTGTAGATCTTGGTCACGAGATCGCGCGCGGTCTCGTCGCTGCCGCCGGGCTGCTTCAGGGCGTAGCCCCAGGCCGCGAGGTAGTTCCAGCGCGCGCCGCCCGACGTCTTCGGGTTCGGCGTCACGACCTCGACGCCTTCCCGGCCGAGATCGTTCCAATCCTTGATCCCCTTGGGGTTGCCCTTGCGGACGAGGAAGACGATGGTCGAGGTGTAAGGTGCCGAGTTGTCCGGCAGACGCTTCTGCCAATCGGTCGGGATGAGATCGCTCTTCTTGTACAACTGGTCGATGTCGCCGCCGAGGGCGAGCGTCACGACGTCAGCTTCGAGGCCGTCGATGACCGCGCGGGCCTGCTTGCCCGAGCCGCCGTGCGACTGCTTGATGGTTAGATCCTCGCCGCCCTGGGCCTTCCAGTGCTTGATGAACGCCGCATTGAACTCCTGATAGAGCTCGCGGGTCGGATCGTAGGAGACGTTGAGAAGCTCCGCGGCATAACCCGCCGCAGAGAGGCCGGCAAAGCCGGCGGATAGGCCGAGCGCGATAGCGGTTCGGCGCGTGAAATGGGCAAACGACATGTGTGAAGTTCCTCTTCAGTAGGCTTAACTGAGCCCCGGACCCTAGGCGCGGCACCTCAGACGGCGAACCAAGAAGAATTGAAGAGCTTATGAACATTCCTGTCGAAGATATTGGTTTGTCCGAAACGCAGGATGGGGTTCCTGCGCGGCGCTGAATCTTCGCAGGGCTGTTCCGCAAAAAGGCGGGCGGGATAGAAAAAACGCTCCCCGATCAACTGTCAGGGCCTGGCCGGGCTCCGCAGTCCTATGCCATTCGGCTGCAATGCTTCTCATTTCTTGTTGTTTGACCCGTAACGCCGATCGAGGCTTGATGATGGTGCGAGTCCATCCTGTGCTCGCCGCGGTGATTTCGAGGTTCACTTGCGCCGCGTCATCAAACGCTAAGGAGCACCGCATGACGTCCTTCAATCCGGTCCCAGGCGCCGAAGCGCCAGGTGCCTTGCCGGTTCAGCCCGTGTCCCTCGCCTCGCGCCGGTGTTGTTGCTGCTGATCCCTTCCGCGGGCTCCTGGCGCCCGCCCTGCAACCCGTTTCACCTTCTGCGAGTTAAGCCCGCCGACAGGCGGGAAAGGACACGTCATGTCAGACGCATACATCATCGAAGTCGCCGACGAGACCGCCGGCATCGTGGTTCGCCTGGATAGCGAGAAGAGCTACCGCTTCCATGCCTCGCTGCCGCGCTACTATCCGCTCGACGGCAAGATCTTCTCGGCGCCGCGCGATGCCGAACGCGCCGCGCTTGCCCAGTTCGGACGCCCGAAGCAGAAAGCGAGGGCGGCATGATCTTCGCGCGGCCGCGCCGACGCTGGCCCGACGTCGCGGCTGCGCATCACTGCGCGTTACTTCCTCTCACACCAGATCGGTCACACCACGCATTGCACTGAACACACTCCCTGGACCTCGGCAGTCACCGGCCGGCGGTTCTCCTCAGGCCGGTTCGCTCTCGCGAGCCGGCCTCTTTTCCAATCACAAGGTTCCATCCTGACGTTCACTTCGAAGAAAAGGGGCACATCATGACGACGTTGCGTAATCTCGTTCTCGGCCTGGGGCTTGCCGCCCTGGCTTCGGTCCCGGCGCAAGCCGAAACCTCTCTCCTCAATGCGTCCTACGACGTCTCGCGCGAGCTCTACAAAGAGATCAATCCGGCGTTCGTGGCGCACTGGAAGAAGGAGAAGGGCGTCGACGTCACCGTCAACCAGTCGCATGGCGGCTCGACGAAGCAGGCGAAGTCCGTGGCTGAAGGGCTCGAAGCCGACGTCGTCACGCTCAACCAGGCGACCGACCTCGACTTCCTCGCGGGCAAGGACGTGATCGACAAGGACTGGAAGAGCAAATTCCCGCACGACGCCGCGCCGTACACCACGACCAGCATCTTCATCGTGCGCCAGGGCAACCCCAAGGGGATCAAGGACTGGAGCGACCTCGTGAAGCCCGACATCTCGGTCGTCATTCCCAACCCGAAGACGTCCGGCAACGGCCGCTACACGTATCTCGCGGCCTGGGGCTATGCGCTCGGAAACGACAAGAACGAGGACAAGGCGCGCGAGTTCGTCACCAAGCTGTTTGCCAACGTGCCGGTGTTCGACGGCGGCGGACGCGGCGCCACGACGACGTTCACGCAGCGTGACGTCGGCGACGTGCTGGTGACGTTCGAGAACGAGGTGGCCCTGCTCAAGACCGAGTTCGGCGACAAGTTCGACGTCGTGTATCCGACGCTCAGCATCGAGGCCGCGCCTCCGGTGGCCATCAACAACATCATCACCGCCAAGCGCGGGTCGCTCGACCTCGCAAAGGGTTACCTCAACTTCCTGTTCTCTCCGGAAGCGCAGAAGATCATCGCCAAGCAGGGCTTCCGTCCGCGCGATGAGGCGGCATTCGCCGAGGCGAAGCTGCCGGCGATTACGACCTTCAAGGTCGAGGAGCTGATCGGCCCGTGGGCGGATGCGCAGAAAAAGCACTTCGCGGATGGCGGCATCTACGACCAGATCACCGCGACCAAGAGCAACTAAGCCGGTTGCCTGTCACTGAGAAGTCCAAAGGCCCGGTCCTGCACGCGCAGGGCCGGGCTTTTCGCTGAGCATAATTTGCTCAGCACTTCTTCTTGGTTCGTCGTGCGCCGGGCCATTTCTAAGATCGTAGCGCATTGCTCTACCATTTTCATACGAGAGGGCCGTCCCGTGAGCTTCAACATCGATCGCGTCGTCAGCTCTCTCAGAAACGCGCGCAGCGTGCTTCCCCGCACGAAAGACCAGGCGGGGCGCGTGCTCCCCCTGCCGTCACCGCGCATCGTTACAGACGCCGTATCGGACCTGACCTCCTCGCTTTTTCCGCGCCGGTTCGGCGGTGCCCGGGCCGCCAGCAACGAGGCGCTCGACTACTTTGTCGGGCACACGCTCGGCAGAGCGCTCGATGCGCTCCAGGCGCAAGTGATCCGCGAGCTTGCCTTCACGGCCTCCCTCTCCTCCGAGGGGCTCGTCGATGCGGAGCAGACCGCGCAGTCGATCGTGCAGGAGTTCGCCGACGGGCTGCCGGCCATTCTCGAGGTGCTCTACACCGACGTCCGCGCGGCCTACGATGGCGATCCGTCAGCGAAAAGCCAGGACGAGGTGCTGCTCAGCTTTCCCGGCGTGAAGGCCATCATTCATCACCGGCTGGCGCATGCCCTCTATAAGCTCGACCTGCCGATCATTGCCCGCATCATCGCGGAAAGCTCCCATTCGCAGACCGGCATCGACATCCATCCCGGCGCGGAGGTCGGCGGCAGCTTCTTCATCGACCATGGCACCGGCGTCGTGATCGGAGAGACGGCGGTGATCGGCGAGCGCGTGCGCCTCTATCAGGCCGTGACGCTCGGCGCGAAACGCTTCTCCGTCGACGAGAGCGGCGCGCTCGTCAAAGGCCAGCCCCGCCATCCCATCGTCGAGGACGATGTCGTCGTCTATGCGGGCGCCACGATCCTGGGGCGCGTCACCATCGGGCGCGGCTCCGTCATCGGCGGCAACGTCTGGCTCACCCGCAGCGTGCCGCCCGGCAGCAACATCGTCCAGGCGCAAGCGCGCAGCGACGTGTTCGACAGCGGCGCAGGAATATAAATCTCTTATTGACATGATAGGCGCAATGCGAGATGCGTTTGTCGCCGCCTATGAGGCATTTTATTCTCCAATATAACAGATAATGGGGTTAACATGGCAGACGACGATCAAACAGCATTAGGCGACGTCGCCGCAAGGCAATTAGCCAATGCGACCAAGACCGTCCCGCAAATGCAGAGCATCACCCCGCGGTGGCTTGTGCATTTCCTGAACTGGGTTCCGGTCGAAGCGGGCATCTACCGCGTCAACCGCGTCAAGGACGAGAGCAGCGTCGAGGTTGCCTGCTCGCTGCGCGACGAGCGCGCGCTTCCCAACACCTACGTCGACTATGTCGAGAACCCGCGCGAGTACATGCTCTCGGCGGTCAATACCGTGCTCGACATCCATACTCGCGTGTCGGACCTCTATTCGGTGCCGCACAACCAGATCAAGGAGCAGCTCCGCCTCACCATCGAGATCGTGAAGGAGCGGCAGGAGAGCGAGCTGATCAACAACAAGGAGTACGGCCTCCTTGCCAACGCCGCGGCCTCGCAGAAGATCAAGACGCGCACCGGCGCGCCGACACCCGACGACCTCGACGAGCTAATCGCGCGCGTGTGGAAGGAGCCGGCGTTCTTCCTCGCGCATCCCCAGGCCATTGCCGCCTTCGGCCGCGAGTGCACGCGGCGCGGCGTGCCGCCGCCGACCCTCACGCTCTTCGGCTCGCCGTTCCTCACCTGGCGCGGCATCCCGCTCATCCCCTCCGACAAGCTCGAAGTGAAGAGCGGCAAGACCAACATCCTGCTCATCCGCACCGGCGAGTCCAAGCAGGGCGTCGTCGGCCTCTATCAGCCGGGGCTGCCCGGCGAGCAGAGCAAGGGCCTCTCGGTCCGCTTCATGGGCATCAACCACAAGGCGATCGCCTCCTACCTCGTCTCGCTCTATTGTTCGCTCGCGGTTCTGACGGACGACGCGCTCGGCGTGCTCGAGGGCGTCGATGTGGGCAAGTACCATGAGTACAAGTGACATCCCCAACCCCGGTCCGGATCCGACGCGGCTCAACCCGTCGCTCGGCGGAGCGGGGCTCAGCCCGCAAGGGATCAGCCCCGGCTACGGGTTGCCGGACGAGGCGTCGCTGACACGCCTGGCGAACGAGATCTTCTCGTCTCAGCCCGGAACGCCGGCGGCCGTGCTCCCCGGCATTCCGATCGCCACGCCACCGCACGGGGTGACGCCGGACATTCCCAGCACCGAGCCCACGCGGCTCAACCCGTCGCTCGGCGGCATCGGGGTCAGTGCACAGGGACTGAGCCCCGGATACGGACTGCCGGACGAGGCCTCGCTGACGCGGTTCGCCAGCGAGGCATTCCCGTCGGCGTACGGCTCGCCTGTCGGGTTGCTCCCGGGCGTGCCCGCTCTGCCCGTTGCGGCGCCGCCGCAGGTGCTGGTGCCGGATGTTCCGCTCACCACGCCTCCGTCACAGGGCACTGCCGTGCCCGGCGTGTCGGCTGTTCCGCTTCCCTACGAAGCGGAGCTCAAGGCCCTGCTCGGGACGACGGTGCCCCAGCAACAGCCGGAGCACGACATGGAGCTGGTGCCCGACATTCCGCTCCACGGCACGCCGCCGTCGGCGGGAACGGTCGCGCAGCCGTCTCCGGTGCCGCTGCCCTATGATGCCGAGCTCAAGGCGTTGCTCGGCACGATCGGCGGGGAGACACGCTTCGCCGATCCGACGAACGGCGCCGCCTCGTCCTTCTACTTCCTGAAGGACATCGAGACGGGGCCGAGCGGGATCGGAGTGCCGGGCGCCACGGGGCCGGGGATCCACTCGGAGTTCGCCTCCGCGCATCCCCCCTTCGACGTCAACGCGATCCGGCGGGACTTCCCGATCCTTTCCGAGCACGTCAACGGGCGGCCACTGGTGTGGCTCGACAATGCGGCCACCACGCAGAAGCCGAAGGCGGTCATCGACCGGCTGACGCACTTCTACGAGCACGAGAACTCGAACATCCACCGTGCGGCGCACGAGCTGGCCGCGCGGTCGACTGACGCCTATGAAGGGGCGCGCCAGAAGGTGCAACGCTTCCTCAATGCGCCGTCGGTGGACGAGGTCGTGTTCACGCGGGGTACCACGGAGTCCATCAACCTCGTGGCCGCCACGTTCGGCCTCAAGCATGTGGGCGAGGGCGACGAGATCGTCATCACGCATCTCGAGCATCACGCCAACATCGTGCCGTGGCAGCAGCTCGCCCTCGCCAAGGGCGCGAAGCTCCGCGTAGCACCGGTGGACGACCGCGGCGTGGTGCTGCTCGAAGAATACGGCAAGCTCCTCAACGGGCGGACCAAGCTGGTCTCGTTCACTCAGGTCTCGAACGCCCTCGGCACCGTCACGCCCGCCAAGGAAATGGTGGAGATGGCGAAGCGGATCGGTGCGACCGTGGTCGTGGACGGGGCGCAATCGGTCTCGCACATGAAGGTGGACGTGCAGGACCTCGGCGCGGACTTCTTCGTGTTCTCCGGCCACAAGCTGTTCGGGCCGACGGGGATCGGCGTGCTGTGGGGCAGGAAGGATCTGCTCGACAGCCTGCCGCCCTACCAGACCGGCGGCAACATGATCCAGGACGTGACGCTGGAGCGGAGCATCTTTCACAATGCTCCGAACCGCTTCGAGGCCGGAACAGGCAACATCGCCGACGCGGTGGGGCTTGGCGCGGCGATCGACTACGTGGAGCGGATCGGGCTCGAGAACATCTCGCGCTACGAGCACGGGCTGATCGTCTATGCGACCAAGCACCTGCTCGAGGTGCCCGGCCTCACGATCATCGGCACGGCGCCGGAGAAGGCGGGCGTGATCTCGCTCATCCTCAAGGGCGTGCCGAGCGAGGAGGTCGGCGGGCGGCTCAACAAGTACGGCATCGCCGTGCGCTCGGGCCACCACTGCGCACAGCCGATCCTGCGCCGCTTCGGACAGGAGACGACGGTGCGCCCCTCGTTCGCGTTCTACAACACCTGCGGCGAGATCGACCTCCTGGTCGCGGCGCTGCGGGAGATCCAGCGCGACGCGGGGCAGTCGTACCTCTGATCGCACGCTGACGACGACCGAAGCGGCGGCCTCACGTCCCTGAGGCCGCCGCTTCTTTTTCGTCCCCTGCTCCGGGGCGGGGATTTGCTCGCGTGCGCGCGCTCTCCACGCCATCCTCGTTGGCGAGGACGAGGAGGATATCGGCGTGGCACGGTTCGTCCGGCTTGCACCAGCAGGCGAGGTTCTTGCCCTTGAGCTCGTGCAAGCGCTCCCTGAGCAAGGTCATGCCCTTGAGCGACGTCGTCAGCCACTGGGCGTAGGCGTCCACGGCCCACGCCCGGCCGAGATAGCGCTGATGATCGAAGGGAAACGGATTTCCCCACTTGCTGCCACGGCCCACGTAGACCGTGTTCGGCGGCAGGCGCCAACCCTTCCTCGCCTTGCGCTGAATGCGTCGCGGATCCGCCACCTGTGCCCCCGACCGACTTACCAGTCTCTTCATAACACGGATGCGCTGTCCTACGCCCAACGTAGCGAGGCCGTACGAAGTAGGTTTGACGCCGATGACAGTTCCATCCAGCCACATGATTCGGTTGTTAGGGAAGCCTCGTGCCGACCGCGGCGGCGAGGCTTGACCGCGTCAAACATGACGCTACGCTGTGGTGGAATTGCACGCCAAGCGTAACGACAGGATGCGCCTTTTCAACACCGTTTCCACGCCAACTGACGACTGAGGCAAACGATGACGGCCGTCGTCAAACCCGTAGGCGACCCGGTACGCCGGTTTCTAGAGAAGCAGCAGGACAAGTACCTATACCGGCCCCTTTTGTTGTCGGTAGAAACCCTCGCTCTGTGCAATGCTGCATGCAATTTCTGCCCTTATCCAGCGATGGATCGGAAGGGTGATCGGATGAGTGATGAGCTTTTCCGAAAGATCATTGACGACGTCGCAGAAGACCAAGCGGTTCAGCCCGAAATCTTTACCCCCTGCCGAGTGAACGAACCCTTTTTAGACACGAGGATTTATGATTTTTGCAGGTATGTAGCTGACAAACTGCCCCGCACTGGCATTGCTCTATTCACCAATGGGACTGCATTGTCCGAGAAGAATATTTCCCGTTTGGGAGTTCTTCGAAACATGTCCTACTTGAAGGTGTCATTCAATTCCCACGATCGGGAAGAGTACGAGCGGGTAATGAAACTCCCGTATCACAAGACTCTATCCAAGGTGCGATTGCTGCATGATGCCGTTGCCGCCGGGCAAATCAAGTTTAGGGTCATTATGGGACGTGTCAGTGACAACAAAGCTGCGGATCCAGAGTATGTCGAATGGGTGCGCGAGGAATTTCCATTGTTCGAGGGGAAAACTCTTCCGCGTTTTAACTGGACCAGTGGCGTAGGCGGAGCCAGCTTTGAGGTGCCTGACCAGCCCTGCAGCCAGTGGTTCACGCTTCACATCCTGGCCAGCGGTGATGAAGCGTTCTGTAATCTGGATGGCGAGGGACTGTACGGTCGCTCTAACGCTGCGACTACCAACGCACTTGATCTCTACAATCGGCCTGACAAGCTGGAACTGCGAAAATCTTTGATATCTCGGCGCGAAACGGAAGTTGCCATGTGCCGCTCATGTACCCTTGGAGCCGGTTAGCCAACGGTGGCCCCGGATTGTGGGCGACACATTCGCGGGTTGCCTTCTCAACCAATATGGATCAATCGCTTGGGCTAGCAGCCAGTGCGATGTGCTCGCCCAATTTCCGGACGACGATTGCAGAAATGGCTGCGCGGCCGCAGATCTAGCGCTTCGCTTGAAGCAGGCTGCCGGCGGTGATGGCGGCGACCATGGCGGCCACGAAGGCGATCGTGCCCGGCGCGGCGAGCGGAACCGACACCAGCGCCGGCCCGGGGCAGAAGCCAGCAAGTCCCCAGCCGATGCCGAAGACAGCCGCTCCGATCAGCAGCGTACGATCGATCGGCGCATTGGCGGGCGGAACGTGGAACGCGGGATCGGCCAGCGGCGCCGCGCGGCGGCGCACGAGCCAGAACCCCGGCGCCGCTACGCCGATGGCGCCAGCCATGACGAAGGCTAGGCTCGGGTCCCAGGCGCCTGCGACGTCGAGGAAGTTCAGGACCTTCGCGGGGTCGGCCATGCCGGACAGAATAAGGCCCAGGCCGAACACCAGCCCGGCGACCAGCGCACCGATCACGCCCATGGCCAGCCTCCCACGACATGGCGCACGACGTAGACCGTCGCGGCCGCCGTGGTCATGAAGATCGCGGTCGCGGCGATCGAGCGCCACGAGAGGCGCGCGAGGCCACAAACGCCATGTCCGCTCGTGCAGCCACGCGCGGCGAAGACGCCGGCTCCCACGAGCAGGCCCGCGACGATGGCAAGGCTCAGGCTATCGGTGACGGTCTGCTTCACCGCCTCGCCTGTGGCGAGCGTCCACGCGAGCGGCGCGACAAGCAGGCCAACCACGAACGCCGCAGCCTCCAACGGCGCGCTCGCGCCATAGGGCGGAAGCAGGCGGCGCACGATGCCGCTGATGCCGGCGATGCGTCCCGTCACGAGCAGCAGCAGCACGGCGGATGCACCGATCAAGACGCCGCCCGCGAGCGATGCCCAAGGCGTGAATTCGGTAGCGGTCATGAACAGTCCCTGGCGGATGTCGAGGGAACGACGGCGGGCGTTTCCCCGGTCGCCCCTCTACTTGAGAGGTGCCTCGTCGGCTCCAAACTTGTACTTCACGCCAAAGGTGGCTTCAAACTGATACATGCTGATGTCGACGGTGTGGTTCGCAGGCGCCAGCCCCGGAAGATCCGTACCGCGCACGGTTTCCTCGGGAGCGTACAACCCAGCAAGCTCAATCGACCACGCTTTGTCCAGCTTATACTCCAAGCCCGCGGTGATGTGGTGCTGCACCACGGCGGGAGCGAGGATGTTGAACTGAACATCCCGCGACGAGATCGGATTTGTCGCATACGCGTAGCCAGCGCGCAGCGTCAGATCGGGAGATGAGCGCCATTCGACCCCAAACTTCACCACGTCGACGTCGTCCCAACCGAAACCCGGTCCGTTGTCTGCGCCGAGTTGCGCGGGAATGAACAAGTTCGTCGAGGGATTGGCGATGGACGCGATCGATCCGAACCAGATGTGGCGATAGTCGGCGAGCAGCGTGAGGTTCGGCGTCACGTCGACGGCGATACCGGCCTGGATGCTTGCCGGGATATCGAAGTCTCCCTGCTCGGCGAAGAGACCGCGGTACTTGTCGAACTCCTGCGACCAGATCGGCGTGTTGCCGGCGATACCCAGCCTGATGTTGGGTGCCACGGCGACCTCGATGCCGCCGCGCACACCGAAGCCCCATGACACCTCGTGGCCCTTGCCGGTGACGGCATTGGGATCGATGGAGAACCCACCCTGCCTGAACGCGTCGAGCCCTTTCAGCTTGATCTGCTGGCGGGCGAGGATAGGCGCCACACCCACGGAGACGCCAGGCGCGATCGTCTTCGCCAGCGAGACCGACAGCAGGGCCTGCTGGAGATCGACGCCGAGAGGTCCGCCGAAGAAGATGCCCGTTGCCCCGCCTCCGCGCGCGACCGCCGGATAGTCGGTATTCATACCGCCGCTGCCATAGACGGAGACGCCGATCACATCGGCGAACGGATTGGGCGCGAGACGATAGCTCGCCGCGAAGTTCGGGACCGCGAACCAGTTGCTGTCGCTTTCAACGGTACCCACGGGCGTGAACGTGGGACCTATCGCGGGTCCGCCCTCGAACTCGCGACGCGGGCTGAAGGCGGAGACGGCAGCGGTCACCTCGTTTCCGGAATGCACGAGGCCAGCGGGATTGAGCGAGATGGCCGTCGAGTCGCGGCTGTCCGCAACGCCCGCACCGCCGAGCGCCTTATGCCGTGCGCCGTATCCGTGCTGGAAATAGCCTTCGGTTGCCTCGGCTGCAGACGCCATGGACATGGCAGCCAGCACAGCAGCGCCGATCGTCGAAAACGGACGCGATGATATCTCACGCGACATGGTACACCCCCGAGAAAACCCCGAGGGGATGCTAGAGACGGGGCCCTATGCGGCGAACGAAGAAATAGCGGAAAACTTTGCAAGATCAGCGTGGAGGCGCGGCCGACTATATTGGAGCTGCAGCGGGTGGAACCTGCTCATTCAAGTGACGGCGCGCCATCACGTACATGCCGAGCGGGGAACGCTCCAGACGTTCCTCGCTCGCGGCGTCGAATTGCGATGGGACCCGCTCGGTGCGCGTGGCGTGGTGGTGATCATCCCCGCCGCGCCCGCACTGGCCGCAACGCTGTGGGGCGGCGGCGTGTGCGCGCTCGATCGGTTCTCCCGACGGACTGCGTTGGTCGACTTACGGCGCCGGGAAAAGGTCGCTCGTGAAATAGCGCTCGGCGGACGATGGCGCGAAGGTGACGATGGTCTTACCGGCGAACTCGGGGCGCTGCGCGACGGCGAGGGCGGCTGCGATGTTGGCGCCGGTCGAGATGCCGCCGGGGATGCCCTCGAGCTGGGCGATGCGGCGCGAGGTCTCGAAGGCCTTGTCGTTCGACACCGTGAGAACCTCGTCGATCACCGATGTATCGAGCACTGCCGGGACGAAGCCCGCGCCGATGCCCTGGATCTTGTGCGGACCCTTCTGGCCGCCCGAGAGCACGGGGCTCGCCTCCGGCTCGACGGCGAAGATCTTCAGCTCCGGAATGCGCGGCTTCAGAACCCGGCCGACACCCGTGATGGTGCCGCCGGTGCCGACGCCGGCGACGACGGCATCGACCTTGCCGCCGGTGTCCTTCCATATCTCCTCGGCCGTCGTGCGCTCGTGCACGAGCGGGTTGGCGGGATTGTCGAACTGAGCGGGAATGACAGCGTTCGGCAGCTCCTCGGCGAGCTCCTTGGCGCGGGCGATGGCGGCGCCCATGCCGCCGGCTGCCGGCGTCAGCACGAGCTTGGCGCCGAGATGGGCGAGGATCTTGCGGCGCTCGATCGACATCGATTCCGGCATGACGAGGATCAGCTCGTAGCCGCGGGCGGCCGCGACGAAGGCCAGCGCGATGCCGGTGTTGCCGGAGGTGGGCTCGATCAGTACCGACTTGCCGGACTCGATCTTGCCCTGCTGCTCGAGGCTATCGATCAGCGAGACGCCGATGCGGTCCTTGACCGAAGACAGCGGATTGAAGAACTCGAGCTTGAGGAGAATGCGTGCCCCGCCGTCCTCGGCCTGCAGGCGGTTCAGCGCGACGAGCGGCGTGTGGCCAATGGTCTCGGTGATGTTCTCGTAGACCCGGCCGCGCCCCCACGAGGTGATGGCGGCAAGCGTCTTGATGTCCAGAATCTCGTTCATGGCACGGGTAGCTCCGAATTTTGCGTGGCGTTAGCTCGATTCACGAGGCTAAGCGCCGGGCAGTGGAGCCCTAACGAAGAAAAACAGAAATGCTTATTCACCCCCGCGCGCCTAGATCCGGCTGCGCCTTGGGCGGCCGGAACAAACGATTCCTTCGGCGTCGTCAGGGTGAAAGGTGGGGACGCGAAAGGCCCTCGGATTGCCGTTTTCCCTCCGTGGGAGCGGCATCGAGGAAATCGCGGACAAAGGTCTCGAGCGCCGTCCAGTCCGTGCACTCGTAGTCGACGTTCAGGTCGTGGGCGACGCCCCTTTGCATGATGATGTGCTTCATGACCTGGCGCTCGAAATAGTCGTAGCCCGACAAGCGAACGGCGCCGCCCAGCAGGAGGGTCATGGTCGGGCTCCAGTGCGTCGCCTCGACAAACCGATCGACGTAGTGCTGGGCCTCTTCCCTGCCGTCGTCCATGGCGGCCGACAGGCTAACGGATATGAATGCGGTGGGCTTGCGGCCGAGCTCGGCTGCTTGCGCGCTCACGAAGTCGGTCGCGCTTTCCTGATGATAGCCCTGGTGGACGGAGGCGGCGCAGATCACGGCGTCGAAGGAGCCTATGGGCGGCGGCGCCTGGTCCGAGCTCATGTGGTGAACAAGGATCTCATGGCCCGCAGCGCGCACGATCGACGCGACACGGTCGGCAACCTTCTTTGTCTGCCCTTCGGTCGAGGAATAGAGAAGCAAGATGTTCATGGCGGGCCACATCCCTTGCGCTGCGTCCATTCGGCCGGCAAGAGGCTAGCCACGACCGCGGCGGGGGACGTTGACGCAGATCAAGGGTGCGCCCTCATGCCGCCACGTTCCCAAGGGGCTCGGACGGGCGGCTCATCGTTGGTGCGGACGGAGGGAGTCGAACCCTCACGACGTTGCCGTCTCAGGATTTTAAGTCCTGTGTGTCTACCAGTTCCACCACGTCCGCGAGGTCGATTGCCCGGATGTACGCCCCGGGCGGGCCTTTATGCGCTGGAGCCGCCGGCAGCTCAAGGTGCCCTCGGCTCAGGCCCGCGCCCCTTCCTCCTGCTGCAAGCGCGGCGTGCCGTGCCGGATCGCGGCGCGCAGCAGGATGTAGAGCGTCAGCCCGTTCAAGATGTGCCACATGAAGTGGCTGCCCCTTAAGTGCCCGCCGAGGCGAGACAGCTCGCACAGCTCCATGTCGAGGGTGCGGAAGGTCATCGACGCCAGGAAGACGACGGCGGCAAGCCCGATCGCACGGCCCGCCGGATGCCGTGCAAGGACTACGGCGGAGCCCAGAAGGGCCAGGAAGGCCGGCGCATAGGTCACCGTGCCGTTCAGGCAGCGCGCGCCGGAGCGCGCCGTGATCGGAAGCAGCTCGCCGTAGCTGCATTGGATCGTGCCCGCATACCTGATGGCGGCGTAGAAGGCCGCGACGCCCAGCACCACGGAGATCCAGTTGAGGCCGAGAAAGCGGCGCAGCAGGAAGGCGAAGTAGGCGAGCATGAACAGCGCGATCGGGATGGTGTCGGCGAGTGCCGCCCATCGCGTGGCAAAGGTGTGGAACAGGAAGCTGCCGATACCGATGACGAAGGTCAGCGCGACCAGCGCCAGCGCCGCCGGAGTGCGGCGCTCGGGCGAGGTCGCTGCATAGTCGCGCGCCGCCACCAGAGCGGCGATGAGGAATGCCGCGTTGGAGACGGCGTTGAGCGGCTCGGCCCAGAACGAAGGGTCCTGGCCGCGCTCGCAATAGATGAAGATCTTCTGGCCGAGGCTCATGGGCGCATCCCGCTTCGCAGATGGCGTGACGGCTCAGTTCTCGGCACGCCGGTCGGGGTGAGAGGACGCGGGCGGCGCGGGCGCCATGCCGGCAGCCTTCTGCATCAGGGTGCGCAGCTCGGCCGGATCATCGAGGTCGATGGTATGGGGATACTCCGGGTCCTTGCCCGCGACATCCTTCATCACCTCACCTTCGGTCGTGTAGAAGATCGTGCGCGGGACATAGGTGCCGTCGGGCGAAAAGGCGCCGTTGGCGCCGGGGTCCGAATCGACGTCGACTAGGATCATGACGAAGCTCTTCGAGGCAGCGACGACGCCCGGATCCTTCCAGACCGTGCGGTAGCGCCTGCAGGAGCCGCACCAGGAGGCGTGAAAGAGCATCACGACAGGTTTGCCGGTGCGGGTCGCCTCGCGGATGCCGGGACCGATCTCGCGCCAGGCGATCTCGGCACCGTTCCACAGCTCCGCCATCCCAGGCTGGCGGGCCGAGGACGGATGCGGCGCCGCCATACCGAGACCGAGCGCGGCCAGGGCCAGCACCGCACACCAGGTAAACGGTCGCGAGGCAAAACGGGCTATTTTCGGAATCATGGGTGGTGGGCTCCCGGGTTGGACCCGATCTTTTCCCGCTTCTCGACCGCCAATGCAAGGCGAGGCGCGCGTTTGCACGCTCCATGCGTGCCATGGCGAGGCATCGCATTACTCGCAATTAACCCGGATGTTGCGCGGTTTTCTTAAGGATCGGTGGGCTAGCCTGATGGGCAAGCGTTGTAGCTGCCCGGACATAGTCCCGCCGTGCCCAACTCACGAATCTACAGGTCTGCGAGGCCCGCCCTTGCCACTGGTGCGCCCCGCACAGGCCAGCCGTTGCGCGTGCTGGCGATCGGCAGCCTGCTGACCGTCCTCTCCGCCGCGCTGCTTGTAACGGGTGGCGTGTGGTGGTCGACGACGAGAGCCGACCAGGCCGCTAAGGACCGGCAGTTCCAGACCGTCTCCTACGCGCTCACGACGAGCGCCGAGAAGATCTCCTACGATCAGGAAAGCGTCGCCTACTGGGACGAGGCCGTGATCAACACGCGCAACGCGTTCGACGAGAAATGGGTCGACGTCAACCTCGGCGTCTGGATGTACGACTACTTCAAGCACGATCGCGTCGCCGTTCTTGATGCGAACGACAATGTTCTCTACGCCATGGCCGACGGCAAGCAGACGACCGTCGGCGACCGCGCGCCGAACGCAGCCGTCGCCAGCCTCGCAGCCCAGTTGCGGCAGCGCATCGCGACCGGCGCGCTCGACAATTACGAGGCCGGCAAAACACGCATTCCCCGGGTCGATGACGTCGGCTTCGTGGATGGGAGGCCGGCGGCCATCAGCGTCATGGTGCTGGTCCCCCATTCAAACGCCGTCGTTCAGGCGCGCGGAACCGAATGCCTGATCGCAAGCGTGCGCTTTCTCGACAGCAGCTTCCTCACGGATCTCGCCAACGCTCATTTCCTCGACAGCGTGCGCTTCTCGGGCTCGGGCGACATCGCACCCGACGAGCAATCCTATCCGTTGACAACCAAAGGGGGCGAGGTCCTCGGCAGCTTCGTCTGGACACCGAAGCTCGCCGGCGCGCGCATCCTGTCAGAGGTGCTTCCTGTGCTGGCGGCGGGACTCGTCGTGATCTCGCTTGCGATCGCGTTCCTGATCCGGCAGCTCAGGCAGACCTATACCGAGCTCGTGACCAGCGAAGCGCATGCCACGCACCTCGCGCTCCACGATACGCTCACAGGACTGCCGAACCGCGCCTTCCTCAACGAGCGGCTCGACGACGCGCTGAACGACGTCCGCCAAGGCCGGGGGCAGCTCGCGCTCGTGTTCCTTGACCTCGACCGCTTCAAGCAGGTCAACGATTCGCTCGGTCATGCCGCCGGAGACGCGCTCATCTGCGAGCTTGCGGGACACCTGACCGCCACCCTCAAGGCGGGCAACGTGCTGGCGCGCATGGGCGGCGACGAGTTCGCGATCGTCATGCGCGACATCAAGGGGCGGGTCGAGGTGGAGGCGCTGTGCCGCGATATCGTGGCCGTGGTGTCGCGGCCGTTCGACGTGCTCGGCGGCCAGGCCATGGTCGGCATCAGCATCGGCGTCGCCATCGCGCCCACGGCAGGGCTCGACCGCAGCGAGCTTGCGCGCAAGGCCGATATCGCCCTCTACCAGGCCAAGCGGAGCGGTGGCCAGCATTTCGAGTTCTTCACCGAGGACATGAGCCATACGGTGCAGCAGCGCCGGGATCTCGAGATCGACCTGCGCCGGGCGCTGGAGACGGGCAACGAGCTCGAGGTGGTGTTTCAGCCGATCTGTGCGGCGCGGGATCTCGAACTCTCAGGCGTGGAGGCGCTGTTGCGCTGGACCCATCCCCGCATCGGCGCTGTCTCGCCCTACACCTTCATCGGACTTGCCGAGGACTGCGGCGTGATCGACCAGCTCGGAGATCTGGTGCTGCGACGCGCCTGCGCGGTCGCGGGCGCGTGGGCGGTAGACACGGTCTCGGTCAACGTGTCTGCGATCCAGCTCAGGCAGAACGATTTCGCCGAGCGCGTGCTGGCTCTGCTCGACGAAACAGGCATGCCGCCGACGAGCCTCGATATCGAGATCACGGAAAGCACGCTCATCGGCGGATCGGAAGCCTCCGGGCGCAACCTCAAGGCTCTCAGGGCGGCCGGGGTGAAGATCTCGCTCGACGACTTCGGCACCGGATACTCCTCGCTCAGCTACCTCATGAAGCTCGAGGTGGACCGGATCAAGATCGACCGCTCCTTCGTCCGGCATCTCGGGGAATCGGCACAATCGGAGTCCATCGTGCAGGCGATCGTGACCATGGCGCACGCCGTCGGCGTGACCGTGACTGCGGAAGGCGTTGAAACACGGGAGCAGCAGGACTTCCTCGTCGATATCGGCTGCAACCATCTGCAGGGCTACCTGCTCTCGCCGCCCCTTTCCGCGCTCAGAATGGTCGAGTTCATCGCCGGCAACGGCGTCCCCTGCGCCGCCAGCTCCAGCGACACGGCAGCAGCCTGAGCGCCGCTATTTCGCGCAATCGACAGCGATAGTCGTCTCGGCGGCCGGGATGAAGCGTCGGCATTCCGAGGCGCTTGCCGGCACCGGCGGAGCGGGTGCCGTCGCAGCGACGTGCGCCGGAGCGGGAGCCGAGCCGGTCAAGGCTTCCAATCGCGCACGCGCCGTCTCCTGCGCCACGTAGGCATCGAGGGACTTCGACGAGATCTGGCGCGCGCGGCGGTAGCTCGCGGCCGCCGCGTCGCTCTCGCCTTTCCGCTCCTGGATCTCGCCTTTCAACGCGTGCGCCTCCGGCAGCCTCTCCTTCAGTTGCAGCGTCTTGTCTATGGATGTGGCGGCCGCGGCGAGATCGTCGACGCGGAAGGCGACCAGTGCATGGGCATAGTGGGCGACTGCGTCGTCAGGATGGGCGGCGACCGCCTTCTCGGCCTCGCTCAGCGCCGGGAGAGCTTCGCCGAGATCGGACAGAACGATGGCGCGCTGCGCGGTGATCCTCGCGTTGTCGGGATCCAAAGCGCCGGCGCGCTGCAGCTCCGAGAACGCGACGTCGAGCTCGCCGCGATGGCGGAAGATACGCGCCCGATTGAGATGGGCCTCGACGCTCTTGCCCTTTTTCTCGAGATAGAGGTCGAGGTCGGCGCGGGATTGATCGCGCACGCCGCGAACGTGCTGGATGATAGCGCGGCTCAAGTAGGTGTCGGCGTAGCCGGGGTTGTATTGCACGGACTTGTCGAAATCAGCCAGCGCCTCGTCATGGGCGCCCTGGTGGAAGTGCGCCCAGCCGCGATTGTAGTGGCCGATATAAAACTGGTTGCGCGGCAGCCGTCCGCTGTTCATGACACGCGAGCAGGCGCCGGCGCTCGCCTTACGGTCCGCGGCCGTGCAGTCGGCAAGGTCCTGCTTCATGCCGGCAAAGGCCGGCTGCGCGAGCACGCCCGTTGCCACCATCAGGCTCAGATACAGGCTCGAAGCACGGGCTGATCGCAGCATGGTTCGCTCCCTTCGCGCGGCGAGCCAAACGGCTCCACCGACGTATCCTTGGTCCAAGGGGTGAGCATGGCGGCCGGCGTACGACGCGGCAGTTCCAGCAGGAACAGAAAAGCCTCGCCGGCGGCGGCCTGCCGCCAGCGAGGCTGCGAACATGTGATTGGCAGATCAGCTCCGCGCGAACTCAAGGAGGTCGGCGTTGAGCTGGTCCTTGTGCGTGTCGGTGATGCCGTGCGGCGCACCGGGGTAGACCTTCAGCACCGCGTGCTTGACGATCTTCGCAGACGCCAACCCCGCGGCGCCGATGGGCACGATCTGGTCGTCGTCGCCGTGCACGATCAGCGTAGGGCGGTCGAATTTCTTCAGGTCCTCGCGGAAGTCGGTCTCCGAGAACGCCTTGATGCTGTCATAGGTGTTCTTGTGGCCACCCTGCATGCCTTGGCGCCAGAAGCTGTCGATCGCGCCCTGGGAGACCTTGGCACCGGGCCGGTTGAAGCCGAAGAACGGACCCGAGGCGATGTCCTTGTAGAGCTGCGAGCGGTCGGCGATGGAGCCGGCGCGGAGGCCGTCGAACACCTCGATCGGGAGGCCGTCGGGATTGTCCGCCGTCTTGAGCATGAGAGGCGGCACGGCGGAGACCAGCGCCACCTTGGCGATGCGGGACG
The DNA here is from genome assembly GCF_020852195.1 of Hyphomicrobium sp. Classification (GTDB taxonomy): domain Bacteria; phylum Pseudomonadota; class Alphaproteobacteria; order Rhizobiales; family Hyphomicrobiaceae; genus Hyphomicrobium_C. The sequence continues at coordinate 26,646 of NZ_JADZBI010000142.1, forward strand.
TGCCGTGGCGGCCGATGTAGCGGGTCACCTCGCCACCGCCGGTGGAGAAGCCGATCAGGATGACGTCGCGAAGGTCCAGCTTCTCGATGAGCTGAGCTAGGTCGTCGGCGTAGTGATCCATGTCGTTGCCGTCCCACGGCTGGCTCGAGCGGCCGTGGCCGCGCCGGTCATGGGCGATGACGCGGAAGCCGTTGTTCGCGAGGTGCAGTGCCTGGGATTCCCAGCTATCCGCCGTAAGCGGCCAGCCGTGGCTGAACACCACCGGCTGCCCCTTGCCCCAGTCCTTGTAATAGATCTCAACGCCGTCTCTCGTCTTGAACGTGGTCATGTATCTTCTCCTTCAGGCTGCGGGCGGCCGGTTCGGTCCGCTTTCTAATATCGCACGATTTAATCGCGTGCGATCTATCTATTCTCCTCCGATCCGCTTGTCAAGCGCTTGCGATTAAATCGTGCGCGATTTATATGTGCCGCATGCTGGAACGAAACTCCGACGGAAGGAATCCGGCCATGTCCGCGGACTGCCTGAAGCTCGATAACGCCTTGTGTTTCGCCATCTATTCGGCGAACCACGCCATCACGCGCGCCTACAAGCCGCTGCTCGATAAGCATGGCCTCACCTATCCGCAGTATCTCGTCATGATCGTGCTGTGGGACCGTGACGGCCAGACCGTGGGCGGCATCGGCGACGAGCTGTTCCTCGAATCCAGCACCCTGACGCCGCTCCTGAAGCGGCTGGAGGCCGCGGGCTACGTGCGGCGCGAACGCGACCCCAAGGACGAGCGACAGGTCGTGGTGTTCCTGACCCAGAAAGGCCAGGAGCTGCGCAAAAGGCTCGCCGAGGTGCCCCGGCAGATGCTGAAGGCGTTCGGGTGCGGGAGCGCGGGCATGGAAAAGCTGCGGGCGGAGATCAACGCCGTGCGCGACAACGTCTCGAAGGCCGCGCCCCACCTAGCATCCTCGTAAAGATTCCCCACCTGCCCCTTGACGAGGGATCCACTCTGTCCCAAGTATGTTAATGTGATAAACATTCACATGAGGGCTGATGCATGCACGACATGGTTCTGAAGCTCGACGAGTTGGGCCGGCCGGCGTGGCTCGGCCTCATGGTGGTGAGCTTTATTCTGTTCTGGCCGCTGGGACTCGCGATCCTGGCCTTTCTTCTCTGGAGTGGACGCATGGGACGAGGATGGGGTTGCAGCTACGGTGACCGCGCGCGCTGGCAGCAGCGGTTCGCGGACAAATGGGAACGGCGCGGCGGCGGCGACGCCTGGCGTGGACGGGCCGGCTTCCCGCCCTCCGGCAACCGCGCATTCGACGAGTATCGCGAGGAGACGCTGAAGCGGCTTGAGGACGAGCAGCGCGAGTTCCGCGATTTCCTGGAGCGCCTGCGCCTGGCCAAGGACCGCTCCGAGTTCGACCAGTTCATGGCCGAGCGGAAGAACCGGCCCGCGGGTCCGACGCCCGACGACAGCGAGGGTGACCGTCCGGAGGGAAGCTCACCCCCGCAACAGACCTGACACGTGCAGGGCTTCAAAACACGCCAGGCCGGGCCGCAAGGACCGGCCTTTTTCGCGTGCCTGACCTTTAACAGTCACGAAACAATATTTCTGCTGAGTAGCCCGGCAATTCTTGGCCCCCCGTAACGGTTTTCTCATCAGGCTGCCGATAGGTTGGGACACCAATCGTTGGGGCCACTCCGTCTGGAGACTGCTCGATGCTCGTGCGCCGCGGGGTCGCCGGCTGCATCCTCGCCTCTGTTGCTGCGTTCGTTCTCGCGCTGACTGCGATTGGCGGCGACGACCTCGATGTCGTGCGCGCCGTTGCCCCCTACGCTCTTCTCAGCCTCGCCGCCGTCGCCTTTCTCGCGGGAGAAGCCTTGCCCGCCAAGCTGCGGGCGTGCTGCCGGACCGCAAAGCGCGCCGCCGATGCCGGGACGGCCCGGCCGCCGACGACGACGGACGACCTCGTCGGCATGCTCGACGATACGCTCAAGCTCGCCCGCCCTGCGCCTGCCGTCGCGCAGCTCGAGCCCGTCAATGTCACCGAGCTCCTCAAGGATCTCGCCGCGCGGCCCGACGGCGCGCGGCTGAAGCTGGACGCGAGGCCAAGAGACATCCAAACGCTCGCCAGCCGGCCGGCTCTCTCCCGCGCGCTCGAGATCCTGGTCGACAACGCGCTCGCCAACGGCACGTGGGCGTCGGTGTCGTGCGATCACGGCACGTCCGCGCTGGTCGTCCATGTCGATGACGACGGGCCGGGTGTTCCGCGCAGCGCGCGGCCGGACGTGTTTGCGTGGCAGTACTACATGAGCACGCCACCCTCGATGCAGATCGGATGCCGGGTCGAGCTTGTGATCGCGCGGCAGATCGTGCGTTCGCACGGCGGGGATATTCTCGTCGGCCCCTCCCCTCTTGGCGGGGCGCGCTTCACGGCAAGGCTGCCGCTCATGGGCGCGCACGAGACCGTGCTCGCACAGGCGTCGTAGAGGCGCACCTGACAGAAACGACGGTCGGGTTTCCCACCTTCGGCCCCTCCCAAAAGGAGAGGGGGGGAATGCCTAGCGGAATGCCTTGTCGAGGTTCACAGCCCGATCGAGGCCCTTGACGGTCTCCAGGCCCTTGACGCCGGAGAGGTTGGCGCCGTCGAAGTCCGCCCCCGTCACGTCGGCGCCCGCGAGATTGGCGCCAGAGAAATCGACCTTCGACAGATCCGCCTCGATCAGCCGGGCGCCGGTCAGGTCCGCGCCGACGAGGCTCGAGAACATGAGCACGCTGCGGGTGAGGTCGGCATGGCGCAGAGTGGCGCCCGAGAAGTCGCACGACTTCAGAACGTTGCGCGCGAGCGTGACGAGCGTGCCCTGTCCGGGCCGCGCCTCGAGCGGGCTGAAATCCGCGTACGTGAGGTCGGCGCCGCGGAAATCCGCGCCCGAGAGGTCCGCCTGCACGCGGATGCCGGTGAGGTTCGCGCCCGCGAAGCGCGGTGCATCGGCGTGGTTGTTCTGCATGTCCGCATAGACGGTCGGACGGAAGATGGTGGCGCCGCGCAGGTTGGCGCCGGAGAGATCGGTGCGGATCAGAACGGCGCGGTCGAGGCGTGAATCGGACATGTCGACGCCCTTGAGATCGGAGCCCGTGAAATCGACGCCGTAGAGATCCGTGCGCGCGAGCCGCGCCTGCTTGAAGTCGAGACCCGAGAGATCGAGGTAGGTCAGGTCGCGGCCCGCATAGTCCAGGCGCTCGCCGGGCTTGGCCTTGAAAAGCTGCTGGGTGATCTCGCGTACCGTGAAGTCGGCCGTGGGCGAGACGTTCTCGTCGGCCGCGCGCGCGGCCTGTGCGCCGAGCGCGAGCGCCACCGCGCATGCCAGTCCCTGCCGCAGACGAACAGCCGCCATGATCTTGTTCAATCTCCGCCGCAGCCCGCCAGCCGCGACTCTTGCCAGACTGGATGATTCCCCAAGCGGAGGCGGGACTGCAAGCGCCGTGACCGAAATCCAGGGCGCCGGACGCCGTAATACGTTCTCTTTCTGCCGTACGTTGCGACCGCAGCCCGTCCGCTCTTTTCGCGTACCTGTGTTGGAGTAACATTACGCGGCGCGGCGCGATGCGGCCGCTGCCATGTCGCCAAAAAATAGGGAGGACCCCGGATGCCCTTCTTCTTCCGCCGCGCTCGCCTGGCGTCGCTGCGCTTCGTCGGCGGGCTGGCCGTCGTTGCCGCTTTCCTTGCGGCCGCGATACCCGGCCGCGTGGCCGCGCGCCAGCTCGACGTGCCGTTCTTTACGACTCCGCAGGCCGTCGTCGACAAGATGCTCGAGATGGCCGAGATCAAGGGCGACGACGTGCTGCTCGACCTCGGATCGGGAGACGGCCGCATCCCCATAACGGCCGCAAAGCGATACGGCATCCAGGCCCAGGGCGTGGACCTGGATCCGCAGCGCGTCATCGAAGCCAACGAGAACGCGAAGCGCGAGAAGGTCGCAGACAAGGTCACGTTCCAGAAGCAGGACCTGTTCGAGACGGACCTCAGCCAAGCGACCGTAATCACCATGTATCTGCTGGGATCGATCAACTTGAAGCTCAGGCCGGCGCTGATGCGTCTCAAGCCCGGCACGCGCATCGTGTCGCACAGCTTCAACATGGGAAGCTGGGAGCCGGACAGGTCGGAGCGCGTCGATGGCCGCACGGTCTATCTCTGGATCGTGCGCAAGGACACGCATCGGGAGGTGCTGGCGGACTAGGCTGTTCCCGCTTCCGAGTGAGGGGACGGCACGATGCCGTCTCAGCAGGAACGGCGCTACCGCTCGCGGGTCAGGGGTACGAAGCGGACGGGTACGACGGCCGTGCTGGTGGTCGTGCCGTCCGGCTTCTTCTCGACCACCATCAGGTCCTGTACCAGCTCGCCGACGGGGATCACGAGGCGGCCTCCCGGCTTCAACTGCTCGATCAGCGCCGGTGGGATGTGGTCAGGCGCGGCGGTGACGATGATGCCGTCGAACGGCGCATGCTCGGGCCAGCCCTGGTAGCCGTCGCCGATACGCGTCGTCACATTGTCGTAGCCCAATCGCTTGAGTGCGGCGACGGCAGTCTCGCCCAGCTCCGGAATGATCTCGATGGAGTAGACCTCCCGCGCCAGCTTGGCGAGGACCTACGCCTGGTAGCCGGAGCCGGTCCCCACCTCCAGGATGCGGTCCGACGGCTTCACGCGCAGCAGCTCGGTCATCATGGCGACGATGAACGGCTGCGAGATGGTCTGGCCGTGGCCGATGGGAAGCGGGCGGTTGCGATAGGCTGAGTGGCGCTGATCGCTAGGTACGAACTCATGGCGCGGCACTGCCTCCAGGGCGGCAAGCACGCCGGGCGTGAACTCCGCAACCCCCGTCTCGCGCGCGACGGAGGTGGCCATGGCCGTGATCTCGTCGACCATGCGGCCGCGCTCGGCGCTGAACTCTGCCGCAAGCGCTGCCGCCGAGAGACCCATCACCGCCATCGCCGAGACCATGGCCCGCATCGTTATCCTTACGCTCTAGCGCAAGCTCGCAGAGACTATACGACATCACGCCGTGAGATGCAGGGCATCGGAGCACCGAGGGAACATGGACCCGGTTATGATGCACCAACGCCGCCGCCGGTCGGCGTCGCGATGACGATGGCGTCGCCGGTGTCGAGCGTCGCGCTCGCGGCACCGACCAGCTCCTCCGTCGTGCTGTCGCGGCGGCGGACGAGGTTGCGGCCGGCCTCGCCTGGCGCGCCGCCCAGGAGGCCGAACGGGCGGACCTTGCGGAAGCCGGAGAGGATCGCGAGCCGCATGGGTGCGAGGAAGCGGATATGCCGCAGCGTGCCGTCGCCGCTTTTCCATCGTCCCTTGCCGCCCGAGCCGCGGCGGATGGCGAAGCGCTCCAGAACGACGGGATAGCGGCTCTCCAGGATCTCGGGATCGGTGAGGCGCGTGTTCGTCATGTGGACGTGCACGGCGGCGGCGCCGTCGAAACCGTTGCCGTCGGCGTCGAAGCCGGCAGGTGCGCCCGAGCAGATGGTCTCGTAGTACTGCAGCTTGTCGTTGCCGAAGGTCAGGTTGTTCATGGTGCCCTGGGCGGAGCCGAGTGCGCCGAGGGCCGCGAACAGCGCATTGGTGATGACCTGGCTGGTCTCGACGTTGCCGGCAACGACGGCGGCCGGATAGGCGGGCTTCAGCATCGAGCCTTCCGGCACGACGATCTCGATGGGGCGCAGGCAGCCGGCGTTGAGCGGGATCGGCGCGTCGAGCAGAACGCGGAAGACGTAAAGGACGGCTGCGCGCGCGACGGGCTCCGGCGCGTTGACGTTGGTCGGCTGTTGCGGCGAGGTGCCGGTGAAGTCAACCTTGGCCGAGCGGCGGGCGCGGTCGATGGGGACGGCGACCTCGATGGCCCAGCCGCCGTCGGTCTCGGCGCGGAAGCGGCCGTCCTGCAGGCGGCCGATGAGGCGGCGCACGGCCTCCTCGGCGTTGGCCTGCACATGCGCCATGTAGCTCGCGATCACGTCGGCGCCGAACTCTCCGACAAGACGCAAAAGCTCGGCGCGGCCGCGGGCGTTGGCGGCCACCTGGGCCTTGAGGTCGGCGATATTCTGCGCCGGGTTGCGCGCCGGATACGGTGCGTCGGTGAGCAGCGCCAGCGTCTCGGCCTCGAGGAAGCGGTTGTCGCGGACGAGCGGCACGCAGTCGATGTAGACGCCTTCCTCCTCGATGGTGGTGGCGTCGGGGCTCATAGAGCCCGGTGCGGTGCCGCCGATGTCCGCATGATGGCCGCGGCTCGCGACATAGAATGCCGGGTTGCCGGCGCCGTCGAGGAAGACGGGCGTGACGACGGTGATGTCCGGCAGATGGGTGCCACCCGCATAGGGGGCGTTCAGCATGTAGACGTCGCCGGGCGCGAGGACTGCACCGCGTTCGCGGATCACGGTCTCGACCGCGCTCTCCATGCTGCCGAGGTGGACGGGCACGTGCGGCGCGTTGGCGACGAGCTGTCCGGTGCCATCGAAGATGGCGCAGGAGAAGTCGAGGCGCTCCTTGATGTTCACCGACTGCGCGGTGGCGCGCAGCGCCTCGCCCATCTCCTCCGCAATCCCCATGAACAGGTTGCCGAAGATCTCGAGAAGCACAGGATCGACGTCGAGCCCGACCTTTTGGCGTTGCCTGGCAGAGACGCGCGTCACGACGAGATCGCGGCGCGGTGACATCTCTACGGACCAGCCCAGCTCGATGACGACGGTCTGGTTCGCCTCGATGACGATGACCGGGCCGGCGACGGTCTGGCCGATCGCAAGCGCGTCACGTTGGAAGACGTGAGCGTCGTGCCAGGCGCCTTGCGAATAAAAGCGTGTGCGCGAAATTGGCGCCGCAGGCGGGCGGTCGGCGGCCTGGTCCGCGATGTCCGGCTCGTCGCCTGCGGCTTCCGCCTCGACCTCGACGAGGGCAATGAAGATGCGCTTCTCCGGCGAGACGAAGCCGAAGCGTTGCGCGTGCGCCGCCTCGAACGTACGGCGGAGGTCGACGATTGGAGAGCCGTCATTCCCCTCCCCCTTGTGGGGAGGGGAATTCACGCTCGCCGCCAAACGAACAGGCAGCGCGACCTCGGTGGCTTCATAGCGAAGATGGAGATGTGCCGTCGTGCGGATCGATTCGGGCGAAGCGCCTTGCGCGGTCAGCTCATCCGCGGCCTCGCGGCTCATCGTCTCGACCAAAGCCTCGGCGGCGGCGAGGCCGAAGTCGTCGAGCGGCATCTCGAGCGATCGCTCGCGGCTGGCGCGGACGGAGGAGAGGCCGATGCCGTAGGCGGAGAGCAGGCCGGACAGCGGATGGATCAGCACCTGGCGCATGCCGAGGGTATCGGCCATCAGGCAGACGTGCTGGCCGGCGGCGGAGCCGAAGCCGTTCAATACGTACCTCGAGACGTCGTAGCCGCGCGCGACGGAGATCTTCTTCACGGCGTTGGCCATGTTCTCGACGGCAATGCGGATGGCGCCGTCCGCCACCTCCTCGGCCGTGCGCCCGTCGCCGATCTTACGAGCGAGCTCCGCGAAGGCGGTGCGCGGCGCGTCGGCGTCGATCGGGGCGTCGCCGGAGGGACCGAATACCTTAGGCAGGAACGCAGGGTCGAGCTTGCCGAGCACGACATTGGCGTCGGTGACGGTGAGCGGGCCGCCGCGCCGATAGCACATGGGACCCGGATCGGAGCCCGCGCTCTCGGGGCCGACCTGGAGGCGCGCGCCGTCGTAGGAGAGGATCGAGCCGCCGCCCGCGGCCACGGTGTGGATGCGCAGCATCGGCACGCGTAGGCGGACGCCCGCAACCTCGGTCTCGAAGGTGCGCTCGTAGTCGCCGGCCATGTGCGCCACGTCGGTCGATGTGCCGCCCATGTCGAAGCCGATGACGCGCGTGAAGCCCGCGCGCCGCGCCGTCTCCGCCATGCCGACGACGCCGCCCGCAGGACCGGAGAGGATCGCGTCGCGGCCGTGGAAAGGCGCGCGTGTGCGGAGACCGCCGGACGAGGACATGAACAGGAGACGCGCAGCGAGATCGCCGGTGAAGGCGCTCGCCACGCCGTCGGCGTAGCGGCGCAGCACCGGCGAGAGGTAGGCGTCGGCCACCGTGGTGTCGCCGCGCGGCACGATCTTGATCAGCGGTGCCACCTCGTGGCTGACCGAGACTTGCGTGAAGCCCGCCTCGCGCGCGAGCGCCGCGGCCTGGCGCTCGTGCTCGGGGAAAGCGTAGGCGTGCATGAAGACGATGGCGACGCTTGCGAAGCCGTCGCGGCGCGCCGCGGCAAGATCGGCCGCGAGCTTTGCGACATCGAGTGGCGTCTCGATGGTGCCGTCGGCGCGCACGCGCTCCACGGCGCCTATGACGCGTTCGTAGAGCATGTCGGGCTTCACGATGCGGCGCGCGAAAATGTCCGGGCGCGCCTGGGTGCCGATCTCGAGCTGGTCCTCTAGGCCGGCCGTGATGACGAGCAGCGTCGGCTCGCCCTTGCGCTCCAACAGCGCGTTGGTGGCGACCGTGGTGCCGATCTTGACCGCGCGGATGCGGTCTGCCGGGATGGGCGCGTCCGGCGCGAGGCCGAGGACACGGCGGATGCCCGCGAGGGCCGCGTCGTCATAGAGGCCGGGCGCCTCGGAGAGCAGCTTCAGCGCGGAGAGGCGGCCGTCCGGCGCCACGGCGACGATATCGGTAAACGTGCCGCCGCGGTCGATCCAGAACTGCCACGCCCCGCCTCCGTGCCCCATCACGCGCTCCTTACTCGATGGTGCGTGGCTATCGGCGGGCGGCCCCTCAGTCAATCGATCATGAAATTTAGTCCATGTCCTTCATCCGCGGCCCGGAAGCGGGTATGGGTTTTCCATGCCTCTCGATTGCCTCTCCAGCTACATCGAGCCGGCGCGGGACAAGTCCCTGCGCGCCCGGCTCGCGAACCTCGTCGGCCGCTGGTGGCCGGCACTCGGCCGTCTCATCCAGCCCAGGCCCGCTCATCAGACCGCTGCGTTCTCGGCGGCGGTGATCGCGCTCGCCGCCAAGATGGCGAAGGCCGACGGCGTCGCGGTCAAGGTCGAGTGTCAGACGTTCGAGCGCTTCTTCGAGCCCACACCCGACGAGCTCCCGCGCATCCGAAGCCTCTACGAGCTCGCGAGCCAGGACACGGCCGGCTTCGAGAGCTATGCGGAGAGCATCGCGCGCATGCTCAAGGACGAGCCCGAGATCAAGCTCAACGTCCTCGAGTGCCTGTTGATGATCGCCTGCGCGGACGGGATCCTGCATCCCGCGGAGGAGGCGTTCCTGCGCACGGTCGGACACGCGTTCGGCATCACCTGCGACGAGTTCAAGAAGATCCGCGCGCCTTTCGTACGCGACATGAACGATCCGTTCGACGTGCTTGGCGTGGCACCGACGGCCTCGCCGCACGAGATCCGCGTGCGCTATCTCGAGCTCGTGCAGCGCTTCCATCCCGACCGCCTCACCGCGCGCGGCGCGCAGGCGGCGCTGATCAAGGCCGCCACCGTGAAGCTCGCGGCCATCAATGCCGCCTACGAGGCCATCACGCGCGTGCAGCACGTCGAGGGAGGGAGCGCGTGAGCCCCGATCTCATCGCGCGGCCCGACAGCCTGCTGGTCGCGGACCTCTATCCCTCTCCCAACATCGAACCCCGGCGGCCGGGCCACAAACCCTCGATCCTGATCCTGCACTATACCGGGCTGCCGACGGTCGAGCGCGCGCTGGACGTGCTGTCGCGTCCCGACTGCAAGGTCTCCTGCCACTACGTGGTCGACGAGGCCGGGCGCATCATCCAGATGGTCGCCGAGGAGGCGCGCGCGTGGCATGCCGGCGTCTCCTCGTGGGCCGGGGAGACGGACGTCAACTCGGCGTCGATCGGCATCGAGATCCAGAACCCGGGGCACATGCTCGGCTATCCCGACTTTCCGCCCGCGCAGATGCGCGCGGTGGCGGCGCTGGCGCGCGACATCATCCGGCGCCATGGAATTGCCTCGGAGCGTGTGCTCGCGCACTCCGACGTGGCGCCGGGGCGCAAGATCGACCCCGGTGAGAAGTTCGACTGGGCCTGGCTCGCCCGCGAGGGCGTGGGCCATTGGGTTGCACCGGCTCCCATCGACGACGAGGACACGGGTGTGCCGCTCGGCTGCCACGAGCCGAAAGTCGGCCAGGCCAGGGGTTTGCTGGCGGGCTACGGATACAAAGTCGATCCGGACGGCGCTTTCGACCTCGAGATGCAGATCGTGGTGCGCGCCTTCCAGCTCCACTTCCGGCAGGGGCGCTGCGACGGGGCCCTCGACCGCTCGACCCTGGACACGCTGTCGCGGCTCGCCCCGCACTGCCGCAAAGACGGCGCCATCGCCTGATTAAACCTGAAAATTAATCTTGCGATGTAAACGGCTTGTCGGTGGCTCTCCCGTACACTTCACCACAACACGCTTCTCACGGCGCGGCACGCTGGCCCTGCCGCGGCTGTTTGTTGCATTGTGGGACGAGGTCCGGCCAAAAATAAACCGGGCGGCGGACCGAGCATAAAATCACAAGGGAAACGTCCATGAAGATCGTCATCGCCCCGGACTCCTTCAAGGAGAACCTGACCTCGCTTGAGGTGGCGAGCGAGATCGAGACGGGCCTGCGCCGCGTGTGGCCGGACGCGACCTACGTCAAGGTGCCGATGGCCGACGGCGGCGAGGGCACGGTGCAGTCGCTGGTCGACGCAACCGGCGGACGCATCGTCAAGTGCGCGGTCACGGGGCCGCTGGGACAGAAGGTGCTCGCCTCCTACGGCCTGCTCGGCAACGGGCGCACGGCCGTGATCGAAATGGCGGAGGCCTCGGGCTTGCCGCTGGTGCCGAAGGCCGAGCGGGATCCCTTGCGCGCCACCACGTTCGGAACCGGCGAGCTGGTCGCCGACGCCATCAACCGCGGCGTCGAGGAGATCATCATCGGGCTCGGCGGATCGGCCACCAATGACGGCGGCGTCGGCTTCGCGCAGGCGCTCGGCGTACGCTTCATCGACAAGGACGGCGCGCCGATCACCGAGCCGCTGGGCGGCGGGCGCCTCGACGAGATCTTCGCCATCGACAGCCGCTGGATCAATCCCGGGCTGGCGAGCGTCAAGATCAGCGTGGCCAGCGACGTCACCAATCCGCTGACGGGCGACAAGGGCGCCTCCTACGTGTACGGGCCGCAGAAGGGCGCGACGCCGGAGATGGTGCTGAAGCTCGACCGCAACCTCGGCCATCTCGCCGCGCTGATGAAGCGCGATCTGCACGCCGACGTCGCGGAACGGCCCGGTGCCGGCGCGGCCGGCGGCATGGGTGCCGGCCTCCTGGCCTTCGCCAACGCCGAGCTCAAGCGCGGCGTGGAGCTGGTCGTGGCAGCGACCAGGCTCGACGACCACATGAAGGGCGCTGCACTCGCCGTCACGGGCGAGGGCCGCGTCGATTTCCAGACCGCCTTCGGCAAGACGCCCTCGGGCGTGGCGACGTCCGCGCGCCGTCACGGCGTGCCGGTGGTTGCCATCGGCGGCGGGCTTGCGGACGACGCCAACGGCGTGTTCCTGCACGGCATCGACGCCATCGAGAGCGCGACGCCGAACGCCATGCCGCTCGACGTCGCCATCAAGAAATCGCGCCAGTATCTGCAGGACGCGGCGGAGCGCGTGGCCCGCCTCGTCGTTCTCGGCCAGCAGATGGCGGCCGGAACGTCTTTGTCCGAGCCCGCGCACGCGCCGCGGGCCGAGTCCGCCGACCATCTCAATGGGACCGGCTCCGCACTCGTGCAGCCGGTGGCCAAGCGCAACAAGCCGGTCCGGCAGCTCCTGCGCGCCAAGCGCGTCCAGGGGCTCACGCGGGCCGCGGTCGAACTCAGCCTGCGGCGGCAAAAGCTGCAGCCGAACTGACCTCGGCCTGCCCGACAGGCGGCAGCCCTTGACGCGGGGTGAAAGAGGCCCCTTATGTCCCCTGTCAGCCGGCCGGACGGCCGCTGCCGTCTCAAGACGGTGGAGGAAAGTCCGGGCTCCATGGAGACAGGGTGGCGGCTAACGGCCGCCGGGGGCGACCCCAGGGAAAGTGCCACAGAAAACAGACCGCCCGCCGGCTTCGGCCGGTGCGGTAAGGGTGAAACGGTGCGGTAAGAGCGCACCGCGCGACTGGCAACAGGAGCGGCACGGCAAACCCCACCCGGAGCAAGACCAAATAGGGGTGGCCGCGTGCGGGGAAACCCGGCACGAAGGCGCGTCTTCACGCCCGTCACCCGGGTTGGTTGCTCGAGGCGCCCAGCAATGGGCGTCCCAGATGAATGGCCGTCCCCGACAGAACCCGGCTTACAGGCCGGCTGGCAAATCTTCCTGACACCTATTGCCTCAGGCGGCGCGCGATGCACAATCGCCATAGTCTTGTTTTAGCTTCCACTTTTCCCAATGCGTGGCGCGGCACAACCATCGGCCGCGGCGTGCGTTAACCCCTCGTCCCCATCACCACAAGAAGGATGCTCGAGATGAAGTTGATCCTGCCTTTGGCTGCGGCCCTCATGCTCGGCGCTGCGCCCGCGCTCGCCGACCACGAGAACCTCAAGGATGGGCCGGGCGGTCCGGGTCCCAGTCTCTACGATCGGATCTCCGCCCATTACGGGCCCATGGGGCGCGACGTGAAGGAGGAGTACCGGGACGGCCCCTGCAAGATCACGCGCGAGTGGGAGACCGACGGCGACTACTACGAGCGCATCAAGTGCCGTGGTCCTCGGCATTGGCGGGACTGACGACAGGAGCTTGTGCACCATAGCGCCGTCTCCCATTTGACAGGGGATGGAGGCTCGCCCTCTCATCGGCTCCTGTTCTTCGCGGCACATCAAGGAGCATGGTCACATGAAACGCCTTGTGATTGGACTGACTTTGCTCGCCGCCGTCACCCAGCCCGCGCTCGCGGGCGGGGACTGGGACGACGACGATGACTACTACTCGTCGCGCCACTGGCGCGACTACCGCGGCTACTACAGCGCGCCGACCTACCGCGTGCCGGCCTATGAGGTCTACATCCCGTACGGCAGCTATTTCGTGGACGAGCCGGACTTCTACGGGCCCAACTGCGAGATCGAGCGCAAATGGAGACGCGGACGCTACAAGGAGCGGATCGAGTGCGACGACGATTGATGCCGCCGCACCGCTTCGCCTCCCGAGACAATCACGCCGCTCCTTCTCCCGAAGGGGCGGCTTTTTGCTGGATCGCGTCGTCCGTTGAGATGGCTGCACGCATCTCCACCGGCGCGGTTGTGGGCATTTGCGTGGGTGCCGGCCTTCGCCGGCATGACGTCAGTTTGCGGAGGCCGACCGCCCACCCTCGACGTCACCCCGGCGAAGGCCGGGGTCTACGCAAGCTTCCAGGGGCGAAAGGCGTCGACCCCTCAAAGCGGGCGGCCTTTCCCGGTCAGCAGCCATCTGGGATCGAACCAGCGGTCGGCGGGCCCGTCGTAGGGAAGGCGCGTGATGTCCCAGTGCATGATGAACGGCGCGTAGACGTCCCATACCGGCGGGCCGCCGCCGATGAACACGACGCGGTCCTTGTACTGGGCGAGGACGTCCTCCGGCTTCTCGTGGGAGCGGATGGCACGGATGGTGCGCTCGGCGTAGGCAAACTCCGGCACGGAGGCGATGGTTTTCGGACCCGCGATCAGAACGTGGCCGCGCGTGATCTCGAAAAAGCGCTCCACGTCGGCGCGGAACTCGGGGCGAGGATCGCCCTCCCAGGGAAGACCGCCGTGCAAGCCCAACTGGCCGCTCAGCCCGATGGCGCAGATGCAGCGTACGTCAGCCATTCCTGTTCGCGGTCGCCCGCGCTCCTCGCTTCGCAAAATTCACAAACGTCGGGGACTGGTAGTCGATCCTCGGGCTTTGCTCAAGCGGCCACCGGAGGCAGCAGATTTTGACTGGACCTATGATTCACGCTTCGGACTGATAGGGTCCGAAGCGATCATGGCCTAATTGCGCAGAAAAGGGCCGAGCGTCTTCAGAAGCTGCTTAGGACGCTCGTGCTGCGGCAGGTGGTGGCAGCCCTCGATGACCGCGAGGCGCGCACGCGGCAGGGCGGCGGCAAGCTGGCGGCCCGCGCGCAGCGGCACGATGGGATCCTTGCGGCACCAGACCAGCAGTACGGGCTGCTTGACGCCCTTGTAGCGCGCGGCCACCGCGTCGGCGTCGTGCTCGTTGATGATCGAGCGGGCGGTGGCAAAGAACGCGCGGATGGCGCCTCTTTCGCGATAGGGCGCCGCGTAGCCCTCCACGGTGTGCTCGCTCGGGACGCGACCGCCCATGGCCTCCCTGAGCAGGAAGCGGGCGGCCGCATCCGCCGGCAGGACGGTAGCGACGGCATCGGGGATCAGCGGAGCCATCACGAGGTCGAGGTAGCGCGCCGTAGCGCGGGGCAGGGCCGGCGCGCCGATGACGGCGATGCGGCGGATGCGGCCCGTGCCCGCGATGCCCTTGGCAAGCGCCGTGCGGAGCGCCACCGTGCCACCGAACGAATGGCCGATGACGACCACGTTCCTGAGATCGCGCTCGAGAATGAAACGGGCCACGAGCGCCGCCTGATCATCGGCCGAATAAGCGTCGTCGTCCGGCTTGTCTGACCGCCCGAAGCCCTTGAGGTCGAGCGCAATGACGCGGTGGCGCGCGGCCAGGGCGGGCAGGATCTCGTGCCAGGTGAAGGTGCTTTCGCCGAGGCCGTGCAGCAGAAGCAGCGGCGGACCGCTGCCGTACTCCTCGTAGTAGAGGGCGACGGGGGGACTATCGGGGAGCGCGAGCGTAATGCGGTTTCCCGGAGCCTCGGCGGCCAGGGGCTCGGGGGCCGGTGCCGCCCGCTCGCTCAGGCCGATCAGCATGGCGCCTGCCATGGCCGCGCCGATGACCGCTGCTCTCTGCCGGCGCCGCCGCTCCCTCACCCGCTCGTCTCCGTGAGTCGCCACATGGTGAATATCGTGCGCCGCACAAGCCGAGGAAAGGGCCTCGTTTCGTTCCCCGCGGCGATCATCGGGTGCACATCAAAGCCCGCGAATACGGGCTTTCAGCCCTGTTAATTCCTTAACGATCCATTGACGCCCATAACGAACCATGGCATCCCATATAAGCCCGTCCGCACCGGGCAAGGGCCCGTGGTCGTGGCGCCTGCTTCGAGAGAGGGCCGAAGCACGAGCGACCGCCACGGCCCAGCCCGGGCGCGGGGGTGCAGGCGGGTCCCGTCGGACCCGCCGTTAGTTTCGGATGTCCAGCAGAGCGTTCCTGAAGTGGCGTTACTGAGCGAGGCTCGAAAAGGGGATGGACCGCTTTGTCTCGACATTCACCAACAAGATCGACGTCAAAGGACGCGTCTCGATCCCTGCGCCTTTCCGCGCCGTGCTCGAGCGCGACGGCTACAGCCAGGGAAGCGTCGGCGGAATCTATTGCTACCCCTCGATCGATGCTCCGGCCCTTGATGCAGGCGGCGAGAGACTTGCGAAAAAGATCGACGGGCTTCTCGCAGGCCTGCCGGACTATTCGGACGAGCGGGACGAGCTCTCTGTCGCCCTCTACGGCGACGTCCAGGTTCTCGGCATCGACGGCGACGGGCGTATCGTCCTTCCTGAAGCGCGTCGCCGCCATGCCGGTCTTCAGGATCAGGTCACATTTGTCGGCCTTGGCGACAAGTTTCAGATGTGGGCTCCGCAGGCCTTCGAGGAGCGGCGAACACGCGCCCGCGAGAAGGCCCAGGAGCACAGA
>NZ_JADZBI010000143.1 GCF_020852195.1 Hyphomicrobium sp.
GCGTCCGCTACGTCGGAAGCACCTTCGCCGACGATGCCAACGACGTCGCTGTCGGGAGCTACACCCTGTTCGACGCTGCGATCAGCTATGACGTCGGACGGCTGATCCCCGACTTCGACGGTCTCCACCTGCAGCTCAACGTGACCAACCTGTTCAACGAGTATTATGTCAATAGCTGCTATCTCACGGATAGGTACTGTCTGCTCGGTGCCGAGCGCGCTGCGCTGGCAACGGCGACCTATCGCTGGTGACACACTTGCCGAGGCGGCGCGGATGCAGGTTCGCGCCGCCGGCAGAGATCGGAGGAGCTCATGGGAAAAGACCTCCATTCGGAGCAGGGTTTGCGATCCGTCTATCCTGAACCGACGAAGTACGTGCGCGAGAAGGCATTCCCGAAGCTCGACAAGCACTCGCGCCGCTTCATCGAGCTGTCACCGTTCTTCTGCATCGGGTCCTTCGGTCCGGACCAGCTTGCCGATGTCTCGCCGCGCGGCGGCGAGCCGGGCTTCGTGCACGCGCTCGACGAGACGCATATCGCGTTCCCGGACCGGCCAGGCAACAACCGGCTCGATACGCTGACCAACATCGTGCACACGCCGTCCGTGGGCCTGTTGTTCTTCATCCCCGGGGTGCACGAAATGCTACGCCTCAACGGCATCGCATCCGTGACCACGCGCGAGGATTTGATGCTCCGCTTCGTTCACGAGGGAAAGCGGCCCCGCTCCGTGATCCTCGTCGAGGTGCGCGAGGTCTATCTCCACTGCAGCAAGGCGCTCAGGCGATCGGACCTCTGGAACCCCGACAAGCGCCTCGCGCGCGCGGCGCTGCCCACCTTTGGGCAGATGGCCAAGGATCAGTTCAACACGGTCATCCCCGCCAGGCTTCTGGATTTCGCGCTCGAGCGCGATGCGAAGAAAAACCTCTACTGAGCAATCGGCCCGGTTCGCACCGGCGCCATGAAACCCATGAGAGGCCCAACGTTGACCGCGCGCACGGTTCGCATCTGGTACAAGATCCATCGCTGGACAAGCATCGTCTCCACGCTCTTCCTGCTGATGCTCTGCATCACGGGACTGCCGCTCGTCTTCCACCACGAGATCCAGCACTACTTGCATCCCGAACTCGAGGCACCGGAGATGGCGCCCGGGATGCCGCCGGCTCCCGTGGCCGCCGTGGAAGCCGCGGCGCGGGCGCTTCATCCGACCGAGGTCGTGCAATTCCTGAGCTGGGACGAGGACGATCCCAATCTCATGTTCGTGGGCATGGCGCCAAGCCATGATGCGCCGCTCGATGCCACCCACTTCGTCGCGGTCGACGCGCGCACGGCGGCGGTGCTGGCCGAGCCCAATTTCAACGAAGGCGTCATGTACGTGATCCGCACCCTTCACGTCGACATGTTCGCCGGAATCGTGGGCAAGCTGTTCCTCGGCGTCATGGGACTCCTGATGATCGCCGCCATCGTATCCGGTGTGGTGCTCTACGCTCCGTTCATGCGCCGTCTCGATTTCGGTACCATCCGTCACGAGAGGGGCCGTCGCACGAAGTGGCTCGACATGCACAATCTGCTCGGCATCGTCACGGTGGCATGGCTGACCGTGGTTGGCGTGACCGGCGTCATCAACACCTGGGTCGATCCCATCATCAAGATCTGGCAGTTCGGTCAGCTCGCGGACATGCTGAAGCCTTACGAGGGCAAGCCTGCGCCGGCCGCTCCTGTCAGCGTCGACGTCGCCTACACCGCCGCCAAGGCGGCTGCGCTGCCGGGCAACATTCCGGCGTTCATCACCTATCCCGGCAGCATGTTCTCGGGGCAGCATCATTTCGGCGTGTTCCTGCGCGGCGAGACGCATCTCACCACCAAGCTCTTGACCCCGGCCCTCGTCGATGCCGAGACGGGCAGGCTCTCCGACATGCGGCGAATGCCCTGGTACGTCGATGCCCTGTTCGTCTCCCAGCCGCTCCATTTCGGAGACTACGGCGGCCTGCCGATGAAGATCCTGTGGGTGCTGCTCGATCTGATCTCGATCGTCGTGCTCGTGACGGGACTCTACCTCTTCTTAACGCGTCGCAAGACTGCCGAGCGGCAACTGGGATTAGCGGCGGACGGCGAGCGCGCCCTCAGCTTCGGAGCAGCCGAATGACGACGGCGAAAACCCGCCAGGCGCGATCGCTATGGCGCGTCTTCTCGGTGCCGTTCTGGATCGCCGTCACGAGCAGCATCGGGCTCGTCACCGCGCTGGTCGGCGACGGGCTCCTCGATTTCATCTCATGGGTCTGTCTTGCGATTCCGCTGGTCGTGTCTGCCCGATACCTCGTCAGCAAATAGGCGCACGGCAGGCATTGGAGTTACGGTGATGGCGGAAGGCCGTGGCAGACTTTGACTGCCTGATCGAACGATCGCGACTGCCCCACGAGCCGCGTTGGCGATAGTGAGTGCGATCGGCGGTGTGCCGTGCTCTCCCATGCCGGAGGGCTTGTTGGTCGACGGCAGGATGTGGGTCTCAGCAGCCGGACGGCGACGACAGCCACGCAACGCACGCCGAACACCTCGATCTTCGGGAGACGTCCCAAAGGCGCGACGCGAGGAGGGCATCGGAGCATGCGCGAGGTTTACTCCGCCGCCCGCCCAATGTAGGTGCGGTTTGGGACTGGGCACGACGCCCAGAGCGCGTCGAGTGCATGGATCAAGCTTGCCATTTGCTCGTCCGTGTGCGCTGGCGATGGCGTGAGGCGCATCCGCTCGGTGCCCTTCGACACCGTTGGATAGTTGATGGGCTGGACGTAGATCCCGTACTGGCGGAGCAGCGCGTCCGTCACAGCCTTGCAGTGAACCGGGCAGCCGACCATCACAGGGACGATGTGGCTTGGATTGTCCATGACGGGCAGACGCTTCGCCTTGAGCGCCCTCTTGAGTGTCCGGACCCGCTCCCGGTGCCGTGCGCGCTCGAGCGAGCTCATCTTGAGGTGGCGGATGCTCGCAAGCGCGCCGGCGGCGATGGCCGGCGCCAGCGAGGTCGTGAAGATGAATCCCGGTGCGAACGAGCGGATGGCATCGCAGAGGTCGCGCGTGCCGGCGATATAGCCGCCCATCACGCCGAAGCCCTTGGCCAGCGTGCCGTTGATGATGTCGACGCGGTCCATCACGCCCTCGCGCTCGGCGATGCCGCCGCCGCGCGGGCCGTACATGCCGACCGCATGCACCTCGTCGAGATAGGTGAGAGCGCCGTACTTCTCGGCGAGATCGCAGATCGCCGCGATCGGCGCGATGTGCCCGTCCATCGAATACACGCTCTCGAAGGCGATGATCTTCGGCGTGCCCCTCGGAAATTTCTTGAGTTTCGCCTCGAGGTCGCCCACGTCGTTGTGGCGGAAGATGCGCTTCTCGCACATCCCGTGGCGGATGCCTTCGATCATCGAGGCGTGGTTCTTCTCGTCCGAGAAGACGACCGTGCCAGGAACGAGCTTGATGAGGGTCGAGAGGGTCGCATCGTTGGCGACGTAGGCCGAGGTGAAAAGAAGCGCGGCTTCCTTGCCATGGAGGTCGGCAAGCTCGCTTTCGAGCTCGACGTGATAGTGGGTGGTGCCGGAGATATTGCGCGTGCCGCCCGAGCCAGCGCCCACCGCGTCTATGGCCTCGTGCATGGCGGCGAGAACCTTCGGGTGCTGTCCCATGCCGAGGTAGTCGTTGGAGCACCACACCGTAACCTCGCGCGGGCCGTTTGCCGCGAAATGATCTGCCGCTGGAAAGAACCCGCGGCGGCGCTTCAAATCCGCGAAAGTGCGATATCGACCTTCTCGATGAAGGGTCTCGAGCCGCTGCCGGAGCAAGCCCTCAAAGTTCATGTCGACCTCCTACGCGCCGTTCCGGGAAAAAATGCAGAGCAGTCATTCGGCCGTCAGGCCGAGCTCGACGGCCTCGGCCGCAATCCTGCCCGATGCTGCCGAGTCATCCTTGAAGACCTCGAGCGCTTTGCGGTACGCCGTTGCCGCGACCTCTCGCTCACCGAGAACAACGCGAGAGCGCATGAGGCGAGTCCAGCCGTCGACGTCCCGCGGAGAGCTCTCCAGGCGATCTGCCAGGCCATCGACCATCGATCGGATCGCATCGTCGCGCTCGTGCGGGGGCGTCGCTTCGGACGTGGCCGTTGTCTCGACGATCCGTCCGTCACCACCCTCGCCGACGGCATCGGTTTGCGAAGACGAGACTGTTTCCAAGCTGCCGCCTTCGGAGGCCTTCGACTTGGCCTCCTCGTATGCGAGCGTGAGCTCGGCGGAGCTCGGATCGAGCTCTACCGCTTTCGCATAAGCGATAGCTGCCTGCTCATAGTGTCCCGTGTTGAAGTAGGACCAACCGAGCATCCGCCAGCCTTGCACGTCGTTGGGCGTGGCCTCGAGCCGAGCCGCCAAACGCTCGATCATCGTGTCCACATCAGGCAGCGGCTCGCCAGTCGCCGCCATGGACGCCGGCTCCTCGGTCCCAATAGAACGCGTGTAGTCCACAAGGCGCGCAAGAATTTCGCTGTCCGCGTCCTCTGAGCCGGCCGCCTGGGGCGGACCAGCCTGATAAGACGTCGCCATGCCAATGCCTGCAACGAGGAGAAAGACCGCGGCAACCACGATCGACGTCCCGGCGGTGCCTCGAAAACCCTGACCGAACCCGCTACGCAATGACTGCAGTCGAGAGCGTGCAAGTCTCGCCGCCGCCTCTCGCCATTGCGATCCCTTCGATCGCAGTGGAAAGATAAGCTGCGCCGATATCGCGATCGAAAAGACGATAAGAAGCCAACCCAGGAGACTCCGAGACATCTGTACGCTCCAAAACTCTGATGCCCCGCTGCCGTATCATCGATGAGCCCTCAATACTGGCGTTGAAACGACCCGAAACTACAACGCCCAAACCGGTTGCCGCGCCGCCGTCAATTCCGACGCGCCTTCTGGCGCCGGGGCGGTCCGCCGTATCTGCCGTATCTCATGCGGCTGTAGGAGTACGGATAGTAGATATAGCCACCGATGTGCGTCGGGTAATGACCGCGACTGTAGTAGTAAGGATAGTCATAGTAGATAGAGGCGGGACCTATAGGCAGGTGGATCCGTTGCGGGCCGCGGCCACGACGTTTGATCCCGATCACATTCTTCCTGGCGCTTTTCCGGGCACTCTTCTTGGCGCTTTCGCCGGACTTGAGGGAGGACCGCTCAGCCGATGCGGCATCGGCCGCCGGTGCAACAGCGAGGAAACCCACAGCCAGCAGGCAAGACATCAGAGCTGATGCGAATGAATTTCGACTGCTCATGAGATCACCTCGCACGGTCAGAACTTCCTGCGGAGCTCGGTTCGGATGCCGAAGTTGTCTTCTTCGGCGCCCTCGATGATGTGATAGGTAGCATCGGCGCGGAACAGCCACGCCCGGTCGATCGGGATCTGATAGCGGACACCGAAGCCGTACTGCGGGTCCTGGGCACCGATGCCGTCATCGTCGAACGGCTGCACCATGGCCACCTCGAAGACGAGCTGCTGATCCAGATCGAAGAGATACTGCAGGCCGATCGCGCCGCCGAAGGCGTCGGACCCGGTGTCGTCGAGTTTCGGGTAGCCGGTGAGAGCGTCGGTCTCGAAGTTGATACCGACGTTCTTCAGGATGCCGGCGCCATTGCCATCGACGAGGGGCTGAGGGTTACCGAAGCCGACGAAGAAGTTGGCGTAGGGGAGAAGCGTGCTCGGGAGGCCCGTGATCAGGCTGTTCTCCGAGATGATGGCAATGCCGTCGCTGTCCCCATCAGGGTCGTCGCCGAAGTTCGCGAACACGCGGGTCGAGTTCGACACGGTGTTGTAGTAGCGCCGGCTGTAAGCGGCGGTCAGGAAGTGCACCATAAGCCCGTCCCGATCGTCGTAGCCATCCACCAGGGCGTAGCCCGTTTCAATATAGCCGTCGAAGGCGTCGATGAAGGCGGTGACGCCATAGAGATTGGCAACGTGGCTGTCCGCTCCGATGATGCCCACGTTGTCGACATTGTCGAACGCGGCGAAGAAGGTGACGTCGAAGTTGGCGAGGCCGAGCGCCGCCGAGTTCTTCGCGGGGAGGCTCACCGCGCCGCCGAGGATCGCGTCGTTCGCCCAGATTCCGTTCTGCAGGAACAGTGGGAAGAGACCGACCGTGAAGGGCAGGTCGAAACTGGTTTCGTTGCCAGAGAACCCGGAATAGATGGAGCCGACGTCGCCCTCGAAGAACAGCGTCTGCGGCTCGAAGTCGTACTCGTCGTTGAACCTGTCGTTAGCGCCACCGCCGCCGAACTCGTAGCGGGTGAACTTTGCCGCGCCGTCCTGAATCGGCGTGAAGAAGGCGTGTATGCGCTCGGTGCCGGTGATCTTGAAGTCGACGTCGAGGTTCAGCCGGGTCGCGATCTGGGCGATGTCCTTGCCGTTATTGTTGTTGTAGGCGACCGCCGTCCGCCAGTCGCCGTAGATGGCGAGGCCCGGGAGCAGCGGATTCTTTTCACCCAGGAAGGTGCTGCTCTCGTCATACATGCCGGAGGTGTATTGCTGGCGGCCTATCTCGAGCAGCGGGCGCGGCGGCTCGACCGCGCTCTTGGCACCGTAGACGTCGACGTTTCCTTGGGCGTCGTAGCTCGCATCATATTGCGGATCGGGTCGGAAGAGGCCTGCCACGCTCGTGCCTGAAGCGGCCTTTTCTGCCTTATCGGCAGTCTCCCCGTTCGCAGGCGCCTTTGCGGTTTTGCCGGCAGGTTTCTTCTGCGCATCGGCTTGGCCTTCACCAGGGTCAAGCCAGGTGGTGCGGCCCGTCACCTGGGGCAACTCGCCTTTCTTGTCGACGTCGGAGTACGCGCCGACGTACTGCGGGTCGGCGTACCGCCCATCGGCTTTGTTTTCGGCGGGCGACACCTGGGCCACCCAGCCTTCTTCGTCCGCCTCGCTGGGCGACACATGGGTCAACCAGCTTTCCGTGCCGGCCGCGCTGCTGCTTTCGCCTGCCGCAGGTCCGGCAGTCGTGCCGGAAATCACAAGACAGCCGCCGGCGACCAGAGCGATCGTGCTGGTCGTTGTCCGGGCACGGTACGCATTACACATCATGTGGAGACTCCACGCCGTAGCTCTGACCTGCGGGATAAATCTGGGTCGGCTGTTCGGTGCTAGCCCTTTACTTCGATCTCCACCGTGGAGACGTGGAAGTCCAACATCCGCTCGTTCATGCTCTGCTCCATTTCCCTGGTGGAATTGACAAAGCGCATGAAGTAGATCGGCTCGGCGCGGCTTCGCATGCGGAAGGCGAGGCGGTATTTGCCGGGCTTCGTGATCAGGTTGCCCGGCACTCGGTACTTGGCCTGCGCCTGACCCAGTGGCGGCAGCGAGCGGTTCTCCATGCGCACCAGCGGCGGATGGTTGAGAACGGTGGTCGGGATCTGGGGCGGACGCAGGTGCGGCAGCGGGTCGATGTCGAAGTTCACCGGCAGGTACATCTCGCGGTCCGTGCCCTTGACGTTGGTGGTCAGGAACTTGGTCTGGAAATGCACCAGTTGCTGGTCCGTCCTGATTTTGCCGGCCGCAACATCCAGGCTGTGCATGTCGGCGATGTCGCCGTTGCTGTCGACGTAGCCCGACTCCCAGATGTTCTCGCCGTCGGGATCGACGAGCGCGACGTTCACCCAAAGCTGCGGCTGCGCACCGAGGGAACCGGACGGCAGGTTGTGCCCTGAGTTGAGGTTCTTGAGCCTGTAGGAGAACGCCAGATCCCTGCCGACCCCCGGATCGCCCTCGATGTTGGGCCCGTCGATCTGCATGCCATTCTCCATGACCTGCTTCCTGATCGTGTCGCGCTTGTCGAGCCTCGCGATGTTCTCCTCGATGATTTCCCGTGCCTCCTCACGGTCGAGCGCATCGGCCCAGGCCTTGGGAAAGTCGACCTTGATCTTGCCGCTTGCGACCTTGTCCTCGAACGCGGCGGTGCCCCAACCGGCGCGCCAGTCGAACGCGAGCCAGTCCTTGATGCCGTAGGCCTGGGCCTTTGTGTTGTGAGGAAAGATGCCGGGGTGGGCGACCGAATAGCCCGGGCCGATGAAGCGGTGATTGGCATGCTTGCGTCCAGGATTGATCTCCTTTCCGCCGACCACGGCGGAGGGCGCAGTCGCATAGCCCTCGGGCTTTCCGGGGACCTTGCCCATGTGGCAGTCCTGGCATGTGACGCCGGCTTTGCGTGCCGGGCTGTCGCGGTACTGATCCCAAACGACCTCCAGCTTGATCCCCAGGTTGACGGCGACCTGGTGGCAACTGACGCAGAACTCCGACTTGGTGAGCTGGTCATTCGTGACCATGCCCTCGTGGATGTCGTTGCCGCGCCCGTCAGTGCTGGTCTTGACGGAGTAGCTATCCTTGTCGGCGAGGACATCTTTGATCACGCTCTGCTCGCCGCTGCCGTAGACCGGCTCGTGAATCGTGCCCGGCTCGACCCGGCGCTCGCCGTTGACCTTGCCGTACTGCTCCTTGACCCGGTGGCAGGTGATGCAGGTCACGCCCTCGCGGGAAACCGCGGCGCGCTCCCAAAGCGGCGTTTCGCGGCTCTCGCCGAGCTGGGTGCCGACCTGCTGGTGACAGCGCACGCAGAAGGTGCCGACCGTGCCTTGCGTCAGATCCTGGAACTTCTGCTCGAACTTGTGGAACATCGGCGAGATCGACGCATAGGCATGGTTCGACGACGCCCACTCTTCGTAGATCTGCTTGTGGCACTCGCCGCATTGCGCAGCGGTGGGATAGAGGGTCTCGTCGTTGAACAGGCCGTTGTGGCCACCGGCTTCGGCCTTCGCGGGTGCTTCGTCATTCGGGTTGTTCTCGGCGTTCGGAGTATCGGCCTTTTTGGCCGCTCCTTTGTCCTCGGCGGGGTCGTATACGCCCACCTTGGAAGGCTGAACGGTCGTGGTCCACGCAGTCCCGCCGGATCCGGCGACGGCACTCTGGCTCAGGAATACTACGTGCATCAACACGGCGTTCGCAAAAGCGCGAGAAAGTATCGAAATGCGGGATCGTCGCCTTATCACATTACGCATTACCCTCTTACCCCATAGGTTTCAGGCACGCATTATCCTGTCCCCTCAACAGCTTTGAGGGTGACATCCCCGCTTGCAACAATCTCGTGAAAACGGCGCCCGACCACCGCCGTGAACTGAAGATTAAATTGGAAAAATTGGCAGTCATAAGGCCGAGCTCATTACAAAAGCCGTTTCCGGAAATGAAACGCGGGAGGCAAGCGCTCGCCAAGCCCGGCTATCCGTCCGGATTTTGGATAAAAATACTAATTATACCAATGCGTTATGATTTGCGTTGTTCGCGCCTCGACCTGCCGAAAATTAGCACCGCGACGACGGACGGATGGCCTTCTCTCTAGGTTATTAAAATTTTTAATCCCGACGGAATAAAATAAATTGCCCAATTCTATTGCCCGCCGTGATTGCCCGTTGAGCGCAATGCATTGTTTTTGAGCCGCCTTCAATTTTACTGCTTGCCACCCGCGACCATCAAATTGTCATTGTCTGACCATCATAGGAGGTTTTTCTTCTCCCGAACGATAAGGGTAGATGTTTCGGATTAAAAACTGGATTTCTGAACGTCGAAGGCGTCAAGAAAGCCCAGCGACGGCGGATCGCCCGTTCCGGTCGTATTTGAAGAAATTGAAGCCTCCCGGGATCAAGCAATGGCGAGAACTCACCAAATTATCATCAACGGCAAAAGCTTTCTGGCGCGCCCCGGCGAGTTGCTTCTGGACGCGGCTCTGAGCAACGGCGTGGACCTGCCTTACGACTGCCGCGCCGGCCACTGCGGTACCTGCTGCGTGCGTGTGGTCTCCGGCAAGGTACACGGCGGCGAAGGATCCGAGCCCGGCGTCGTTCATGCCTGTCAGTGCCGGATCGCCGGCGATGCGGTGATCGAGAGGGACCAGCCATCGGGTGTTCGCGTCGTCGAAGGCGTGCTGAGCTCGTTGCTTCCCCTATCGCCCGATGTGATGGAGGTCGGTATCAGGACGGACCGGGCGCTGCCCTATCATGCGGGGCAATATGCCCAGGTGCGCTTCAGCGGCTATCCGACCCGCCCTTTCAGCATCACCCATCCCTTGCGCGGCAAACCGGACGGCCGCTCAGTCTGGTTCCATATCCGGCGCATGAAGGGTGGGCGTGTCACGGCATCGCTGGGCAAGCGCATTGCTCCGGGCCATCGCGTGAAGCTGACCGGGCCCTATGGCGCGGCGCATTTTCGGCCCGATCTTGAGGGCCGCTTGATTCTCGTCGCCACCAATACCGGCTTTGCGCCGATATGGTCAGTCGCCGTCGCCGCGCTGCGCGAGAACCCGCAGCGCGCGATGATGATCATCGCCGGCGGCCGCACCATCCAGTCGCTCTATATGGGTCCGGCTCTCATGCAGCTTGCCCGCTTCCCGAATGTCCACGTCGTCCCTGTTTGCAGCACGCCGCAGACCGTGACCACAGCGGTGAGGCTGGGCCGGCCGACGGAGTATCTGCCGCGCCTGCTGCCGACCGATGTGATCTACGCCTGCGGAGCGCCGGGGATGGTCGAGTCCGTCAAATCGATCGCGGCGCACGCCGGCGCGAACTGTTACGCGGACCCGTTCCTGCTGACCACCGACCACACGGTCGAGGAAGGCGTTTTGACCCGCGCGATGGGGTGGCTCGCCGTGCCCAGCAGCCGGCAGCCGGGCCAGCCCGCTCTCGATCGCATCCGCGGGCGGCGGGAACCGTCGATGCAGGGCGTACAGGATGGCTGAAGGAAAGGTGAGACGTCATTTTCGTTAGAGCGTATGGCGGCCGTCGGTCGATCGGGGTTCGGCCCACGGCTCTTCTCCGGTTTTCCGTGCTTTGTGTCTGCGCCGTGCTGATGGTTTTCGGCTTTGTCGCGGCCAGCGCGGTTGCCTCCGATGCAGACAAGATCGTCGGTCCGAATGCCTGTGCCGAGTGTCACAAGCAGGAGGTCGAAGCCTGGAAGGGCTCGCATCATTTCAAGACCTACCGTGAAATGCCGCGCAACACCAAGGCGAACGAAATCGCGGAAAAGATGGGCGTTCGGCGCATCAGAACGGAGAGCTTGTGCGCGACCTGCCACTACACAGTGGAGCAGAAAGGAAACCAAAAGAAGCCGATTGCCGGCATCTCCTGCGAATCCTGCCACGGCGGCGGGAAAGATTGGATCAAGGTCCACAGCGAGTTCAGCGGCAAAACAATACTGTTTGAGAGCAAGGCCGAGGCGGCGGCGCGCTGGAAGCTCTCCGAGTCCAAGGGGATGCTC
Organism: Hyphomicrobium sp.; assembly: GCF_020852195.1. GTDB lineage: Bacteria > Pseudomonadota > Alphaproteobacteria > Rhizobiales > Hyphomicrobiaceae > Hyphomicrobium_C. Next base: position 11,303 of record NZ_JADZBI010000143.1, read on the forward strand.
AGGCCGCGCTCGTTCTACCTGCTCGCTAAGAATTGCTACGGCTGCCATGTCGTGCCGCAGGAGGATCTCGTGAACAAAGGCGGTCATCCTGCCGGTAGTGCCTTCGAGCTGGTGTCCTGGTCGCAGGGCGAGGTGCGGCACAGCACCTGGCATTCCAAGGGCAGAGACAACGTGCCGGCGAGCGCGGCGCGCAAGCGAATGCTCTATCTCGTCGGCCTCGGCGTCGAGCTCGAGACCGGGATCCGCGCGATCGGCCGTGCGAAATCGAGAAATCTCTACGCGTTCGAAATGGCAAAGCGTGTCGACCGGGCACGCAAGCAGCTTGCCGCCGCGGCGAAAGCGGCGCCGAACGTACCGGAGATCGCGAAGTTGGTCGCATATAGCTACTCGGCCGGGCTGAAACTGAACAACGAACGCACGCTGACGGCTGCCGCCGACGGCATCTCCAAACAGCTCGTTCTCATCACCGAAAAGTATGACGGCAGCACCATGTCCGGACTCGATGGCCTCGTTCCCGGACCGGAAAAATACAAAGGCAAGGTAAGAAAGCCGGACAACTGATCGGCCGGCGACAACGGGGGAACAAGCAACGCGTTGGGCAATTTCGGGAGGTTTGCGTGAGATCGGTCGGGCGACGCCTTTCTGACGGCTCGATCGGCGGCCGCGGTCCGGCCCCGGCCGGATATCTCATCAGCCAGATGGTCCAGTGTCTTCTGATCGCGGCCCTATCCGGCAGCTTGTTCTGGCTCGTCTGGATCTACGGCAACAGCCTCCGCGACCCGCGCTATCTCGATGGCTGGATACTGGCCGGCGGCATGAGCCTGCAGCTCTCCTTCCACATCGCCATCAAGAGAGCCAAGCTGTCGCCAAAATCCGTCATGCGATGGCGAAAGACCCATATCCTCATCGGCTATCTGCTGATCGCCGCCTTCCTCTCGCATGCAGATTTTTCTCTTCCGGACACGGGCTTCGAATGGGCGTTGTGGGCGGGTTTCGTACTGGTGACGTTGAGCGGCATCGTCGGCACCTATCTCGCCTGGTCGCTGAAAGCCAAGCGACGGATCGACGAGGGCGTCAGCTACGATCGTATCCCCGCCCTGCGCTCCGGGCTGGCGCGGGATGTCCACGCCGCCGTCGTCGAGATCGATCCTGCCGACGCTCAGATCGCGTTACCGGGGCTTCCGGGGATGCCCCATGACGCCTGGATCATGGACCTCTACACTACCCACCTGCGCGACTTTTTCCAGGGACCGCGAAATTTCACCGCCCATCTCATCGGCTCGCAGCGCCCGCTCAAGCGGCTCACCGATGAGATCGACAGTCTGTCAGGCTATGTCGACCAGCAGAGCCAGGAGAAGCTCGCCGCCATCAAGAACCTCGTGATCGAGAAAGACCGGCTCGACTTCGCGCGTGTCTATCTCGGGCTCAGCAAGGTCTGGCTGTTCGTACATGTGCCCATCACCTATGCGCTGATCGTGCTCTCGGTGCTGCACGTCCTCGTCGTCTATGCCTTTTCATCGGGGGGCTGGTGATGTGGCGACGGAGACGGATCGGATCGGCTCTGCCGCCGAAGTCCGAGGAGCAGGCGCTTCCCGGCGCCCGCCGCGACCGTCTCGCGGTGCTGCTGGCGCTCGTCACCATCGTCTGCCTAAGCGCGGCCTTCTTCCTCGCCAAGGGCACGCAGTTCCTGATGCCGGGGCCGCTGACAAGCGCTCACGGCGCGATCGAGACCTGCAGCGCCTGCCACACCAAGAGCGGCAGCGGAAAACTGAGCTGGGTTCACGGTTTCGTCGCCGGCGATCGGCTGGCCGACAGCAAGGCCTGCCTTGCTTGCCACAAAATGCCGGACACCGCCTTCAACGCACACGGTGCTTCGGCCGAAGTGCTGAAGAGCAGCACCGAGCGGCTGACGAAAATCGCTGCGGAGACGCCCGTGCCGCAATCGGCGCGCGCGCAGAGCGTCGCCTTCCCGACCGATGGCATGGTCGCACACGGTCTCGCGTGCGCGACGTGCCACCAGGAGCATCAGGGCATCAAGTTCAACCTCAACAAGATCTCCAACGAGCAGTGCCGCTCCTGCCACGTGGTGAAGTTCGACAGCTTCGACGGCAACCACCCGAAGTTCGACAACTATCCTTTCAAGCGGCGCACGCGGATCGTCTACGACCATGCCGGCCACTTCGGGAAGCACTACCCGGAACTGGCGAAGAAGGATCCGGCGAGGCGCATCCCCGAGACCTGCTCGACCTGCCACGACAGCCGCCAGGACAAGCGGATCATGGCTGTCGCGCGTTTCGAGCAGACGTGCGCCACCTGTCATCTCGACCAGATCGTCGGCAAGGAGCGCGCCACCGGCCCGAAAGGAATTGCGTTCCTGTCGCTCCCTGGGCTCGACCTCGACGCGCTGAAGAAGAAGAAAGCCCCGATCGGCGAGTGGCCGGGCGGGTCCGAAGCCGAGCTCACACCCTTCATGAAGGTGATGATCAGTCGCAATGACAAGGGCCGTGCTCTGATCAAGGCCGTTGACGGCCTGAACCTTCAGGACTTGGCGAACGCGAGCGACGTTCAGATCAAGGCGGTGACGGATCTGGTCTGGGAGGTCAAGCACCTATTCCATGCATTGATCTCTGGAAAAGCGTCGGACGTGCTAGGCGACCTCAATATTGTCAGCGGCGCGAAACTCGCTCCGGGCCTCGTTGCCGATCTCACCGCGAGCATCCCGCGCGATGTTGTCATCAGTGCCCACAAACAGTGGCTGCCCAATCTCGCCAAGGAAATCGCCAATGGCCCGATCGCGGGTGATCCGCAACAGGTCATCAGTGAACAGGAGCACGACGACGGTCCGAGCTCGGCAACCGCAGACTCGGACCTGTCCGTTTCGGACTCTTCGGAGGAGCCGTCCGACCCGGATGCTCTTGAGACGGCCCTTACACCCGATGCAGAAGCGTCGGACAGCGACGCGGCCGGCGCAGTCAAACGCGATCCGCCGCCTTGTATCGTGCACCTTTTTGGTCAGTGCCTGATGTTCAAGGACCAACCGGCTTCACCAGCCCAACCCGAAGGAGCGGCCGGACAAACCGGGAAGGGACCACCCTCCGCCAGCGCGTTGCCGGAACCGATGAGAGCAGGTCTCGAGGACGCCGGGCCGGCCGCAGAGCCTGACGCAGCGGCCGGAAGAACCATTGCCGCGAAGACTACGCCAGATGTCGGTCAGAACACGCCGTCCGCCGACGATACGCCTCAGGCCAAGGCGGGTGACCAATCCGACGATCTGCTCTTTCCTACGGAGGAAGAGCTTCGCGCGATGAAAGGTCGTGGCAAAGGCACCGGGAAAGCAGCCGCGCCAGAAGGTGGCGGACCTGCGCCGCCCGATCCCGAGGCGGGGTCAAGCACTCCGGGCGAGAGGTTGCAGCCAACGCCTGCGCCCGTGATCGCCATCCAGAGCGACGTGGACCCGGAGAGCTGGGCCGAGTATGGCGGCTGGTACACGCAGGATCACGCGATCTTCTATCGTCCCACGGGCCACAAGGACAAATTCATCTACGCCTGGCTCTTTCTAACCGGTCCCCAAGCGCCGAAAGGTGGCACGAGCCCGGCGGCGGCGGTGTTCGATTTTCTCACGAGCAAGGACGCTCAGGGGTCATGCACGAAATGCCACAGCGTGGACGACATCGACGGCAAAGGGCGGGTCGTAAATTTCTCCCCGACTTCGGTCGAGAGCAGACAGGGACGTTTCACGACTTTCATTCATGAGCCGCACTTCGGCCTCATGGAGGATCGCGGTTGTCTGACGTGCCACAACCTTGAAAAGGGCCGCCCCTATCTGACGAGCTACGAGCACGGCAAACCGCAGAATTTCGTTTCCAGCTTCAGTGCGGTGAAAGAGGATCTCTGCCAGAGCTGTCACACCGCCGGCATGGCGCGTCAGGACTGTCTCCTGTGTCACCAATATCATGTGAACGGCGTCAACACGCCAATCATGAAAACGAGACTTCCAACTCAATAGCGTCTGATGCCGTCGCCCCTGAGGCCCCGCGCATGCAGGAGCGTGCTGCTCCTGATAGTCTTACGGGCGCGCCACACGCCGTCAGCCTCCCAAACCGGTTTGGCGGTTTGGGAAAACCGGACATAAAAGCCAATTAATACAAGGCCGAAATGAAGACTGGCGCACCCGACAGGATTCGAACCTGTGACCTCTGCCTTCGGAGGGCAGCACTCTATCCAGCTGAGCTACGGGTGCATTCCAACGGATCGGCGGCGCCATGGGGCGCCGGGAGGTTCCTGATAGCGCATTCCGAACGCGTGAGCAAACGGCCTCGCACAGGGATTTCGAAGCCCGCCGCCGGAAAGGGCTGACCGCGCCGCCCGGCCTCCCTATATTGCGCGTCCATGAGCGAAAATTCTCCTGTGAAGTCCCCGCGACCCGTGCCGCAGTGCTCCGTCCCCGAGGGCGAGCCGGTGCCGATCGTCAAGGGCAGCCATGTCTACCTTGTCGACGGGTCGGGCTATATCTTCCGCGCCTTCCATGCGCTGCCGCCCCTCACGCGGCCGTCGGACGGGCTGCCGGTCGGTGCCGTGCACGGTTTCTGCGCCATGCTGTGGAAGCTCCTGGTCGAGACCAAGGCGTCGGAGGCGCCGACGCACCTCGCCGTCGTGTTCGATGCCTCAGAGAAGACGTTCCGCAACGAGATCTACCCGGATTACAAGGCGCACCGGCCGCCGGCACCCGAGGAGCTGGTGCCGCAGTTCCCGCTCATCCGCGAGGCCGTGCGCGCCTTCAACGTCGCTTGTCTCGAGCAGCTCGGCTACGAGGCCGACGATCTCATCGCCACCTACGCGAAGGAGGTGGTGGACGCCGGCGGCGACGTCACCATCGTTTCTTCGGACAAGGACCTGATGCAGCTCGTGCGTCCGGGCGTGCTCATGTGGGACGGCATGAAGAACAAGAAGATCGGGCGCGACGAGGTGCTCGAAAAGTTCGGCGTGCCGCCCGAGAAGGTCATCGACGTGCAGGCGCTCGCCGGGGATTCCACGGACAACGTGCCGGGCGTGCCGGGTATCGGCGTCAAGACGGCGGCGGAGCTGATCTCGAACTACGGCGACCTCGAATCGCTGCTCGCCGCGGCCAGCGCGATCAAGCAGCCGAAGCGGCGCGAAAAGCTGATCGAATTCGCCGACCAGGCGCGCATCTCGCGCGAGCTGGTCACGCTCAAGGAGGATGTGCCGGTCGAAGTGCCGGTGGAGCAGCTCGGCGTGCAGGAGCCGATGCCCGAGGCGCTGCTCGCCTTCCTGCGTAAGATGGAGTTCACGACGCTTACCAAGCGCATCTCGGAGAAGCTCGGCGTCGAGGCGCCGGCAGGGACGGTCGCATCCACCTCTCCTCCCTCGTCGAGGGGGCGGCCGGGAGGGGAGGATTCCGCAGCGGTCGCTGACGGAAGTCCCCCCACGCCTAGCCCTTCCCCACAAGAGGGAAGGGAATCTGCGGCACGGAATTCGCACGGGCCGGGGACGCCGGCGGCCGGCGCGGCCATCCTCTCGGCGCGCATCGCAAAGGTGCCGTTCGATCGCACGGCCTACGAGACCATTGCGAGCCTCGACCGGCTGGCGTGGTGGATCACGGCCGCGCGCGAGGCCGGGCGCTTCGCTTTCGACGTCGAGACCACGGCGCTCGACTGCATGAATTGCGATCTCGTCGGGTTCTCGCTCGCGGTGCAGCCGGGCAAGGCTTGCTATGTGCCGGTCGGGCATCGGCCGGCAGCCGGCGGCTTCGACTTCGGCCAGGGCGACGGACTGGTGCAGGCGCCGCTTGCGGAGACGCTGGCGCTGATCAAGCCGCTGCTTGAGGACGCCGCGCTCTTGAAGATCGGCCACAACATCAAGTTCGACGCGCTGGTACTCAAGCGGTACGGCATCAACCTCGCGCCGATCGACGACACCATGCTGATCTCCTACGTGCTCGACGGAGGGCGGTGGGCGCACGGCATGGATACGCTCGCCGAGCGCCATCTCGCGCATACGTGCATCACATTCGAAAAGGTGCTGGAGCTCGCGCCCGGCAAGAAGGGCGAGAAGAACTTCGCGCAGGTGCCGATCGAGAAGGCCGCCGAGTATGCAGCCGAGGACGCGGATGTCACGCTCAGGCTCTGGTACAAGCTCAAGCCGCGGCTCGCGGCGGAGCGACTCATGACGGTCTATGAGACGCTTGAGCGGCCGTTGCTGCCGGTGATCGTCGGCATGGAGCATGCGGGCATCCTCGTCGACAAGAGTGTGCTGTCACGGCTCTCCTCCACGTTCGCGCAGTCGCTGACGCGGCTCGAGGAGGAGATCAACGGCCTCGTCGGGCACAAGTTCAATCTCGGCTCGCCCAAGCAGCTCGGCGAACTGCTGTTCGACCGCCTCAGGCTGCCCGGCGGCAAGCGCACCAAGAGCGGGCAGTGGGAGACGCGCGCCGGCCTGCTGGACGATCTCGCCGCCAACGAGGACGTTCCCGAGAGCGCCCGCGGGCTCATCAACAAGATGCTCGAATGGCGGCAGCTCTCGAAGCTGCTCTCGACCTACACGGATGCGCTGCCGGCGTTCATTCATAAGGAGACCGGGCGCATCCACACGAGCTATGCGCTCGCTTCGACGACGACGGGGCGGCTCGCCTCCTACGATCCGAACCTGCAGAACATCCCGATCCGCACCAAGGAAGGACGCGAGATCCGCACCGCCTTCATCGCCGACAAGGGGAACGTGCTGGTGTCGGCGGACTACTCGCAGATCGAGCTGCGCGTGCTCGCGCACATCGCCGACATTCCGCAGCTCAAGCGCGCGTTCGCGGACGGGCTCGACATCCACGCCATGACGGCGTCCGAGATGTTCGGCGTGCCGATCAAGGGCATGCCGGCCGAGGTGCGCCGGCGCGCGAAGGCGATCAATTTCGGAATTATCTACGGCATCTCGGCGTTCGGGCTCGCCAACCAGCTCAACATCTCGCGCGAGGAAGCGGGCGCCTACATCAAGACCTACTTCGAGCGCTTCCCCGGCATCCGCGACTACATGGAGGCGACCAAGAAGGGCGCGCACGAGCGCGGCTTCGTGGAGACGATCTTCGGGCGGCGCATTCATTACCCCGAGATCAACACCAAGAACCCCGGCGTGCGCGGCAACCTCGAGCGCGCGGCGATCAATGCGCCGATCCAGGGCAGCGCGGCCGACATCCTGCGGCGCGCCATGATCCGCATGGCACCGGCGCTGGCGGACGCCAAGCTCGAGACGGCGCAGATGCTCTTACAGGTGCACGACGAGCTCGTGTTCGAAGTGTCGAAGCGGGAAGCCAACACGCTGATCGCGGTGGCAAAAGGCGTGATGGAAGGCGCGACCGCGCCGGCCGTGGAGTTCTCCGTGCCTATCCACGTCGACGCCAAGTCGGCGGCGAACTGGGAGGCGGCGCATTAGCGCGCGTTGGCTTTAATTGGATTGTCCCATTCAACGTCACGGCCAGGTCCGACCTGACTATCGGGGAGCGTATCTCCCAGAGCGACCAGTTGGCGTTACCTTTATGCAAAGCGAGGGTAACCCGCTCCGTCAAAGGCCGGCTTGAGGGCCCTCCAGAATCTGCACCAGCCGCTCCTTGATCGCCTCCTGGCGAGTCTCGCTGTCGATTTTCCGGCCGGTCAGGTCCGTCACGTAGAACACGTCAACCGCCTTCTCGCCGAAGGTCGTGACGTGTGCGGACGCGATGTCGAGCGACAGATCCGATAGCGCGTTGGTCAGCTCGTACAACAGGCCCGTGCGGTCGCGGCCGGCGACCTCGATCACCGTGAAGACGTCGGACAGCGCGTTGTTGACGTAAACCTCGGGCGCGACCGTGAACGCCTCGACGCGCGGCGGACAAGGACGGCGGTTGGCGAGCAGGGCCGCGACCCAGGTGTCGCCGCGCAAGAGCCGCTCGATGATCTCCTCAATGCGACGGGCGCGGCGCAGCTCGTCCTCGTCCTCCTGGAACTCGCGCGCGAGCAGGAAGGTGTCGAGCGCCGAGCCGTCGCGCGTGGTGGTGATATGGGCACCGACGATGTTGGCACCGTTGGCGGCGCAGGCGCCGGCGAAATGCGCGAGCAGGCGCGGGTGATTGGGCGCGAAGACCGTCAGCTCCGTGATGGCGGTAAAGGCGTCGGTCGTATGATCGGCGGCGAAGGTCTTGCCCTCGCTTTCCGCGCGGCGCAGGAGACGCGCGTGATAGATCTGGCGCTTGGGCTCCGTGCGCAGCCAGTAGTCGGGATAATGCCGGTCGATGAAGCGGTCCACGTCCGCTTTCGGCCAATCGGCCAGGGCGGCACGCAACTCGGCCTGGGCCTCGGCAACCAGCTTGGCGCGTGGGGCCTGCGTGTGGCCGCCGGAAAGCAGCGGCTCGGTTTCCGCATAGAGCGTGCGCAGGAGCTGGCCCTTCCACCCGTTCCATACGCCCGGACCGACGGCCCGTATGTCGGCGACTGAGAGCAGGAGCAGGAGCTTCAGGCGCTCGGGGCTCTGCACGATGTCGGCGAAGTCGCGCAGGGTCTTCGGATCGTTGATGTCGCGGCTCTGGGCGATGTTGCTCATGGTCAGATGCTGCTCGATCAGCCAGACCACGGTGTCGGTCTCCGCCTGCGTCAGGCCGAGCCGCGGGCAGAGCTTGCGCGCAATCTCGGCGCCGACCAGAGAGTGGTCCTCGATGCGGCCCTTGCCGATGTCGTGCAGGAAGGCGGCGACGTAGAGCACGCGACGGTTCTGGATGGTCTTGATCAGCTCGGTCGAGAGCGGAAGGTCGCCCGCCGAGTTGCCGCGCTCGATCTCGGTCAACTGGCCCACGGTACGGATCAGATGCTCGTCGACCGTGAA
>NZ_JADZBI010000144.1 GCF_020852195.1 Hyphomicrobium sp.
CGGGCACGAAACGGAAAGAAGGCAAACACGTGGAGTTAGTCCGCACAATCAATCACTTGCGGGCCGAGGTCGCGCAGTGGCGCGGGGCCGGGCAATCGATCGCGCTGGTGCCCACCATGGGGGCCCTGCACGCGGGACATATCTCGCTCGTCGGCGCGGGGCTCGCGTCTGCGGACCGGGTGGTGGTGTCGATCTTCGTCAACCCGACGCAGTTCGCGCCGCACGAGGACCTCGCACGCTATCCGCGCGACGAGGCGGGCGACGTGGCCAAGCTCGCGGGGGCGGGCGCGCATCTCGTCTGGGCGCCGGCAGTATCTGAGATCTATCCGGATGGCTTTGCGACGCGGATCGTGCCCGAGGGCGCGGCGCTGCCCCTCGAGGGCGCCTTCCGGCCGCACCATTTCGGCGGCGTGGCGACGGTGGTGTGCAAGCTGCTGCTCTCGGCCATGCCGGACATCGCCCTCTTCGGCGAGAAGGACTACCAGCAGCTCGCGGTGATCCGACAGATGGTGCGCGATCTGGCACTGCCGGTCGCCATCCACGGCGTGCCGACGGTACGTGAGGATGACGGGCTCGCGCTCTCCTCGCGCAACGCGTACCTCTCCGAGAATGACCGCTACATCGCGCCGATGCTACACAAGGCGCTGTCGGAGGTGGCGCGCGGGCGCGATCCGCGGGAGGCGGCGGACGCCCTTCTGGTCGCGGGCTTCACGAAGGTCGATTACCTCGAGGTCCGCGACGCCGAGACGCTGGCGCCGTTCGATCCCGCCGCGGGGCGGCCGGGACGCGTGCTCGGCGCCGCCTGGCTCGGCTCCACGCGGCTGATCGACAACGTGGGGTTCTGAACCCTTAGCCCGACGCCGGCCTGCGGGTGGCGAGCCAGATACCGAGGGCGATCAAGGCGATGCCGGCGAGGTTGTAGGCGTGCAGGCGCTCGCCGAGCAACAGAACGGCGAGGATGGTGCCGAACACCGGCACGAGATGCACGATCAGCCCCGCCGTATTGGCGCCGAGAAGCGCGACGACGCGGTTGAAGGCCAGGTAGGACAGGATCGAGGCGAAGATGGCGACGTAGCCGATGGCGAGGATCGAGACCGTCGAGATGGGCAGCGGGCGCACGAGCAGAGTCTCGCCGATGTAGAACGGCAGCAGCAGGGTGGCGCCGATCGCGAAGGTGGCAAAGGCGAAGCTCAGGCCGTGCACGGCCGGGCGCAGGCGCAAGAGCGCCGTATAGACTGCGTAGGTCACGATGGCCGCCAGCATCCAGAGATCGCCGCGGTTGAAATCGAGGCCGAGCAGGATCGCCGGATCGCCGTGCGAGATGAGCGTTAGCGCACCGGCGAGCGAGAGGGCGATGCCCGCGGCCTGACGGCCCGTCAGCGTCTCGCGGAAGATCAGGAAGGTGGCGATCACGACCACGATCGGCATCGTGGTCTGCAGCATCACGAGGTTGATGGCCGTCGTCGAGTGGGCGCCGATGTAGAGCAGCGTGTTGAAGATGCTGATGCCGAGCGCGCTCAACAGCAGCATGGTCGGCCACTGCCGCACCATGACGGCGGCGTCGCGGCGCAGATGCGGCCAGGCGAGCGGCGCGATCAGGACGGCCGCGACCGTCCAGCGCCAGAAGGCGAGCGCGATCGGCGGAATCTCGTCGGCGATGGAGCGCGCGACGATGGCATTGCCGGCCCAGAACAGGCCGGGCAGCAGCATCAGGAACCGCGGCTCGTCGGCAAGCGCGGCGAACCATGTGGCGCGAGGCGTCGGCGCGCCTTCTTGTTGTTTTTGCATCGCTTGGAAGCGTCCATTCTCGGCGGGAGGTTCCCGGTTTCAGTCAGGCTGATACCAGAGCCGAGCCTCGTGCGGATCACAAAAAAGCAGCTTTGGCGACGTTTCGGCGCACGGAGCTGTGTCGACACAGGGAAAACGGGACTGCGCCGCCCGGCACAATCCCGCATTTGCCTTAGTTTCCATGGATGAGCGGCTCGGGACCGGGGCTTTCCTGGTCCTCGCACTCACTTCTTCAACAGGTTCATGTGCAGCAGCGCGCCGCCCTTCATGCGCGACGCGAACGCCTCGGTCTTCTCGCCGTCGGTGACCTCGAGGCTCAAGGCGTCGTTGAGCGCCTGCTCGTGCTTCTTGCCGGTCTCGGCATCCTTCAGGAAGGCCTCCACATCCGCCTTGGCGGGCTCGGCGGCCTTCGTGTCGTCGCGCCGTGCGATCGCTTCCGTCGCCGCGGCGTTCAGGTGCTTGGTCCAGAACTTCCTGAACAGAGCGTTCGAGGGGTAGATGTCGGCACTCTTCAGCTCGCCGTTGACCGCGATCACGAGGCCAATGACCTCGCCCTCGCTCTCGCCGCGCGGCTTCAGGGCGTCGACGTAGGCCGCCTGCGCCTTGGCGAGCTTCTCGTTCTCGAGCGCAAGCTGCAGGCTTGTCGGCGATGCGGCCGCGGCTACTTCCGAGTCGAGATTGGCGCCGAGTGCGCTCTGCATGCGCGCGACATTGCGCCAGACCTCGCCCTGGGCGTCGGGGGCGACGGGCTGTCCGGCGTGCGGCAGGGTGTTTCCCCTATTGTTCAACCTGTCCGCGTCGAGCGTCTGCACCGGCAGGCTTGCGCTCTGCTCGTCCACGGATCCCGTTACGACCGGCGCACTCGCGGCCGCGACCTCGGTCTTCTGCGCGATGCGCATGGCGCGCTTGCCTTCGAGGGACGGCATGAAGGTTTTCGAGCTGGCAAAGGTCGCCACCTCCTCGTTGCCGCGCGCCGACCAGCGCCCGCGCTCCACGCAGTAGGAGGAGATCGGCACGCGGCCGGACTTCGGCGGCACGAGGATCGTCACCGTCAGGACGCGATCCTGCTGGCCGCCCTTGACGATGTCGCCGGCGTGCACGAGCACCGCCTCCTCGCCGGTGTTCTCGATCTCGAGCTCGCTCACCTGCTGCGTCTCGTGCACCTTGACGCCACCCTTCTCCAGCGCCTCGTCCAGCGTCAGGGGAACGGGGCCGGTCTCCGACCGGCCTTTGATGAAGTAGATCGCGAGATTCTCGTGGGTGATCGGGTCGGCGACCCGGCGTGCCTCGCTTGCCGGGGGAGCGCCGAGCGCAGGGAGGGCGACCAGCAGTGCAAAGATCGAGGCGAGAAAGGGGGCAATCAGAGATCGATCGGTCATGCGTCAAATCTCCTGGATAAAACTTTTGAAACAACGTCGTCTGATAGTCCTTGTCTGCGGCGCCTCTGCGGGCGCGCGGTGACCGAACTCCGGCATTGTGGTGACGGGCCTGCAGCGGGACGGCGGCTCCCCAGTGTCGCACCAAGTCACCGGGCGCCGGGGGGCGGAAATCGTCCTTGCCTGTGGCGGCTTGGCACCCGGGACCATATTTTCGGGGATGAACCGATGCGCTCGGGGCACGCGCATGGCTCCGCCATGACGTGGAAAAATGCTCCGGTCTTGCCAACCCACGGCCGGCCGTGCCACCTCTCGGCCGACACGACAACCCAGAGATTCGGGCCCCGAGTCCGTCTTGCGTTGCGCCGCGGGGCCACGCCTTCCAAGGCACGAGGTGACGACGCATGGCCCACTCGTTCCGTGATCTCTTCTCGAGCCTGACACAGAGCATGAGCGACAAGACCAACCGCGCCCGCAAGATCAGCGATGCGTCCGAAGCCTATACGGCTGCCGACATCGAGGTCCTCGAAGGCCTCGAGCCCGTGCGCCGGCGCCCCGGCATGTATATCGGCGGCACGGACGAGAAGGCGCTGCACCACCTCTTCGCCGAGGTCATCGACAACTCCATGGACGAGGCGGTGGCGGGACACGCCGACTGGATCGACGTGCGCCTCGACGCCGACGGCTACCTGTCGGTGACCGACAACGGACGCGGCATCCCGGTCGATCCGCACCCCAAGTTCAAGAACAAGAGCGCGCTCGAAGTCATCATGTGCACGCTGCACGCCGGCGGCAAGTTCGAGGGCAAGGCGTACAACACCTCCGGCGGCCTGCACGGCGTCGGCGTGTCGGTGGTCAATGCACTCTCCGACGTGTGCGAGGTCGAGGTGGCGCGCGGCCAGCAGCTCTCCCGCATGACGTTCTCGCGCGGCGTGCCGCAGGGGAAGCTCGAGAAGCTCGGGCCGGTCATGAACCGGCGCGGCACGAAAGTTCGCTTCCACCCCGACGAGGCCATCTTCGGCAAGGGGGCGCACTTCAAGCCGGCGCGGCTGTTCAAGATGGCGCGCTCCAAGGCGTATCTGTTCGGCGGCGTCGAGATCCGCTGGAGCTGCGATGCCTCGCTGATCAAGGACGACACGCCGGCCGAGGCCGTGTTTCACTTCCCCGGCGGGCTCAAGGACTACCTGGCCTCGGAGATCACCGGGCAGACGCTGGTCTCGAAGGACATCTTCGCCGGCAACGTCGAGCGCGAGGGCAAGCACGGCTCGGTCGAGTGGGCGGTGGCGTGGGTCGCGGATGCGGACGGCTTCTGCCGCTCCTACTGCAACACGATCCCCACTGCCGAGGGCGGCACGCACGAGAACGGCTTCCGCTCCGCGCTCTCCAAGAGCCTGCGCGAGTTCGGCGAGCGCGTCGGCAACCGCAAGGCGGCGCAGATCACCGCCGAGGACGTGATGGGCACGGCGGCGGCGATGCTGTCCGTCTTCATCCGCGAGCCCGAGTTCCAGGGGCAGACCAAGGACAAGCTCGCCACGCAGGAGGCACAGCGGATCGTCGAATCGGCCGTTAAGGACGCCTTCGACCATTGGCTGACAGACAGCCCACAGCAGGCGACGCGGCTTCTCGAATGGTCGATCGATCAGGCCGAGGAGCGCTTGAAGCGCCGGCGCGAGAAGGAGATCGGCCGCCAGTCCGCAACGCGCAAGCTGCGCCTTCCCGGCAAGCTCGCCGACTGCTCGATCCAGCAGGCGGGCGGCACCGAGATCTTCATCGTCGAGGGCGACTCGGCCGGCGGCTCGGCCAAGAGCGCGCGCGACCGCGAGACGCAAGCCATCCTGCCGCTGCGCGGGAAGATCCTCAACGTCGCCAACGCCTCATCGGCGAAGCTGTCGCAGAACCAGTTGCTCTCGGATCTCATCCAGGCGCTCGGCGTCGGCACGGGCTCGAAGTACCGCGATGACGACCTGCGCTACGAGCGCGTGATCGTCATGACGGACGCAGACGTGGACGGGGCGCACATCGCGTCGCTGCTCATCACCTTCTTCTACCAGGAGATGCCGGAGCTGATCGAGAACGGGCATCTCTTCCTGGCCGTTCCGCCGCTGTACAAACTCACGCACGGCGCCAAGTCCTTCTATGCGACGACGGAGGAGCAGAGGGATGCGCTGCTCAAGAGCGAGTTCGCGCACAATGCCAAGGTCGAGATCAGCCGCTTCAAGGGCCTGGGCGAGATGAACGCCCAGCAGCTCAAGGAGACGACGATGGACCCCAAGCGGCGCACGCTGCTCCGGGTCGAGATCGGCGATGACGACCGGAGCCTCATCGCGGATGCCGTCAACGCGCTGATGGGCTCCAAGCCCGAGGCGCGCTTCCGCTTCATCCAGGAGCGCGCCGCGTTCGCGAAGGATCTCGATATCTGAGGAGCTAGGTCGCGCGCGCCGGAGCCTTTGTCTCGGACATCAAACGGGCGATGGCCTCGTCCGCCAAGGCTTCCAACTCCGGAAGCAGCACCACGCTCTCCTGCTCGTTGGGGTCTGTGCGCGCGATGACGGCGGATACCGGCTTGCCGCTCACGTTGATCGGGAGATGCGGCACGCCGGCGGGGATGTAGACCAGATCGCCCGCCCTGGTGACGGTTTGGTGCTGGAGGCGGTCGCCGTGAAGCGTGATCGCCTCGCCTTCCAGGATGTAGATCGCCGTCTCGTGGCTCTCGTGCAGATGCGCCTTGGCTCGGGCGCCCGGCGGGATGGTGAGCAGGTGCATGCAGATATGCTTCGATCCGACGGTCTCGGCGGCAATGCCGCAGAAGTAGGTCAAGCCCTGCTTGCCGTCGTAGGTGTCGGCTGCGCGTACGACCCGACAGGCCGCCTCCGATGCCGTGCTCATTGAAAGGTCTCCAAGCTCGAACACTTCTTCGAAACGCACCGTATCACGAGGCGCGGCTCTACGGGCCGTCGTCTGATGATGTTATATTGCCCCGCTTGCCGTGCCACCCGAGTGTGCTCAAGCGAGGTCTTCCCGTGCATACGCTTACCACCCTGATCGTCCTTGCAGCGGTCGTCTCAGCCGTGGGCGGCCTGATCGCCCTCATCAATTTCGTTATCGCCCGATATTCCGACGATATGGCCGCGATCGTCGCTGTGTGCGTGATCACTTTCCTCGTCTTGGCGTGGTTCGCACTGACCGAGAGCATCAGCCGCGATCTCGGATGGGGCGGGGTGTCTCAAATGACGTCCTGGTCGCCGCGGCAGACGCTGATGGCCGCCAGTTTGGCCATCGGCATCAGCGGGCTCGTCACCAACTATCTCACACAGCGCCCACCGCCCGGGCCTGGCGAAAGCCCTGCCGACCGCTCGCCGCCGCCCGCAGAGCCGAAAGAGGGCGCCAGCCTTGTCGGAACCGTGGTGCGCACGCTCACGTCTCCCGGTGCCGGCGCGCTGCAATGCGTGATCTCGGTCGTCGGCTTTGTCTGGCCGATCCTGTCCGAGATCCTGCCGCGATGACGGCGTGCGCCTCAGCGTCCGCTGTGGACGTGATTCAGGACGGTCGCGTCGTCGAAGCCGAGCCGGCGTCCCAGCTCAACGGCACGCCTCTCGCTCGCATAGGAGGACCAGCGGATAACCCACAGGGCCGCGAGGCAGGCGAGGATTTGACCGATAGTCGGCCACGCTTCCCTTCCCTCGGTCAGGGATGGGTACTCCCACATCTCCCAGAGGTAGTACCCGTCCCTGAGGATGATAATGATGAGGGCGATGTTGGCCCAGGCATAAAGCAGCGATCGCAGGTTGAAGCCGAGCTTCGCGCTGCGGAAGCTGTTGCCGCCGACCAGGAAATCGATCGACTTCGCGGTGCGGTACCTCAACGGAGCGTCCCGGCGAAGGGCCATGTCGTTCTGATCCTCGACGACAAGGTGCGTCCCCATGGGAATGAGCGGGATGTAGAAGAGGTGAATGAACTGCGTCGCGACGTAGAAGAGGCCGGGAACGCGATCGATCTTGCCGTAAAAATTCTGTCCCCCGAGCATGAACATGACAATCACCCGAAGTTAAATACCTGAAGTATGCAGGCACATTAACTCCGTGTAGGTACGATTGTCCAGGTGGTGGTTCGGCGGGTTCGAGTGGGCACTTATGGCGGCGGCGCGGCGGTGGCGGTCGTCTAGGATGAGCTGCCGGAGAGGACTGCGTCCACGATCGGCACGCAAATCACCTCGGTGTTATGCGCGTCGATCACCCGCAGCTTCCAACCCAACCACTTGTCCTCCCTGGCCAGCTCGCGCGCCATCGCAACGGCGTAGGATTTTACGCCTCCGGCATCCGCGAACTCCCTGCCCCGGTGGTCGAGGTGAATGTTCGTTTCGCTCTCCAAATGAAAATAATAGCGCATGTCCAAGGCCGATCTCGTCCAGTCGCAATGGAATTATTGGGGTTTCCCTCGGGACGCGCCGGCATCGCTCGGAAGGAGCCTTGCGGACGTGCCGAAACAGGGTGTTTGAGGGACGCCTATCGCGCGGTCGCGAAGGGCACGGGGGGACTCGATGGGGGTGTCGCCCACAGTGCCCTTCGCCCGGAACCCCGCTGCGAAGCCGTGCGGGAAGCTAGGCGACAGATCCGACGGCCGATAGTATGACACCGTTACTTACCGTTACATCCAGGCGTCGGCCGTCGGCACCCGCGCGAGAAAAGTGTTCTTTGCCAGACGGTTGATTACCTTCCGCCGAGCTGTTGCACGCCTGCTTCCCCAGGCAGGATTTCGATCGGATCTGGTGACATGGCTCCCGAGCGCGCCGCCATCGAACGTCAGCTCGACGCGATTTTCGCCTCGGATGAGTTCTCCTCGGCGCCTAAAATGCGGGCTCTCCTGCGCTATCTGGTCGATGCGACGCTGGCCGGCGATGCGGACCGCCTCAAGGGCTATGCGATCGGGGTCGACGTGTTCGAGCGCGGGGCCGCGTTCGACCCGGCAACGGACCCCATCGTGCGCGTGCAGGCGGGGCGCCTGCGCAAGCTCCTCGAAACCTACTATCGCACGGCCGGGCAGGACGATCCGATCCGCATCGAGATCCCCAAGGGCGGCTACGCCGTCGCGCTCACGACCGGCCAGGCCGAGCCGGCAGCGGACGGGGACGGGGTGGCCGCGGCCCAGGCACCCAGCGCGCTCCCGATCGAGGCGCAATCCGAAACGCTCGGCCGATGGACCCACGGCAGCCGCGCCCAGCTCGCGCTCGCAATTGCCGCATGCGCGCTCGCGGCGCTCGCCTTCCTTGCGATCCGATCGTTCTCCGATCGCGGCACGCCCGTTCCGCCGGCGCCGATCGCGAGCGGCGCGCCCGCAGCCATGGACGCCATCACGCTCGCGGTGCTGCCCTTCACGAACATGTCGAACGACGCCTCCAAGGCCGGATTCGCCGACGGCCTCACCGACGCGCTCACAACGGCGCTGGCGCGGGTCAAAACCATCTCGCTCGCCTCGCGCACGTCGGCGTTCCAGTATCGCGAAGCCACCGACCTGCGCCTCGTCGGGCGGGAGCTCGGGGTGCGCTATATCCTGGAAGGCGCCCTGCAGCACGACGGCGAGCGCATGCGCATCAACGTGCAGCTCATCGATGCCGCGACGGGCGCACACCTTTGGGCGCAGGACTACGACCGCCCCGCGAAGGACGAGCTTGCCCTGCAGAGCGAGCTCGTCACGACGCTCGCGGCCGAGATCCGCCCGCAGCTCTTCAGCGCCGCCAAGCGGGCGATGGCGGCGTATCCGGCCCAGTCGGCAACGGCGTGGCAGCTCTATATGCAGTCGACCTGGATGCCCGGCGAAGCGCGCAACGACCTCGCCTGGGAGAAGGAGCGCGTCGCGCTCGCGACCCGTGCCCTCGAGATCGATCCGAACCTCGGCCAGGCGCATTCCGTTCTGGCCGACAAGCTGGCCTTTCTCGCCAACGTTGATCCGCCCTCGGATACGGAGGCGGCGCGCCGCCACGCGTTCGAGCACGCGCGCCGGGCCATAGAGCTGGCGCCAGGTGATCCCGACGCGATGTTCAATGTCTCGATCCACCACTGGCACGCGGGGCGCACCCTGGAGTCGCTCGACGCAACGCGGCGCACGCTCGAGCTCGACCCGCACCACGTGCTCGCACGCTTCCTCGTGAAGGGCATTCCCTACACCTGCGCGGAGGTGCCCCAGGCGGTCATCGACGACCTCGCCACCTTCGACGCCGCGATCTCGCCCGACAATCCGGTCCGCTGGGTGACGCTGTACTGGATCAGCCGGGTCTACCTCAACAACAACGACCTCGAGCGAGCACACGATGCGGCGCGGCGCGCGGATCAGGTCTTCCGCTCGCCGGACTCGTTCTACCAGCTTGCCGCCATTCTCGTTCAGCTCGGCGAGCCCGAGGCGGCCGTGGCGCAGATCAACCAGCAGCGCCAGAACTGGCCGAACCTCGATCCTCGCCATTACGCCGAGGTGACTATCGCGCGTCGCTGCGGGGGTGCGCCCAAGGCCGCGTTTCTCCGCCGCATCTACAGCGACCTCGCGGACGCCGTCGAGGCGGCGCGGGGCGGTTGAGCTACGCCTCGGATCGGAAAGCGTGCGTGCCGCGGGTGGCCGCGATGCCGGCTTCGAGCGGGTCGAGCCAGCGGAGAAGTGCGTCCGCTGCCATCCGCCAATCGGGATCGAGCATCACGGTGTGCGAGAGGCCGGGCCGCCATTCCGCCCCCACGCCGTACCAGAGTGCGGTTGCCCATATGTCCTGCCGGCGGATGAACCGGTCCTCCGTCGCGCCCATGACCAGCATCGGCGGCGCCTGCCATGCCAGCGGCGCGAAGGGGCGCAGGCCCTGCAGCTCGAAGCCGATCAGCGCGCTCTCGCCGCCGGCGCGGGCGGCAAAGCGCGCGAACGCCGCGGGGTCGATGCGGTTCGAGAACAGGCCCTCGCGCAGCACCTCGCTATCGGCCTCATGCACGCCAGCAGCCAGCATGGCCGACAGCTCGCGCCAGAGCCGCGGCTGCGACCACATCATGGCGACGTTCGCGGCCATCAGCCCGCCCGGCGGCACGGACATGAGCAACGCGGCTCCTGCAAGGCTCAGGCCCGACCGGATCGCGTTCTGGACCACGGCGCCGCCCATCGAGTGCCCGACGGCCACGACAGGCCGGGGGATGGATGACGCCACCTCCTCGAGGTCGGCGGTGTAGTCGGAAAGGGTGAGGCTGTGCAGCCGGTCGCGTCCGCAGCTTCCTCCGTGGCCGCGCAGGCTCACCGCGTGCACGTTGTAGCCGGCCTCCGCCAGGTACGGCATGACGTGCGGCTCCCACACCCAGGCGCCGACGAAAATGCCGTGAACGAGCAGGATATCCAGGCTTCTGGGCCTGCCGAGGCCCGAAGCACGCAGGACTTCGAGGCTCATGAGGCTCCTCAAGACCGACTGACCGCAGGCAGGCATTACCGACCGGTGTCACGCGTGGTGCAACGGCCAATGCGTCGCATCCGCGGGCGACGCGTTTCGATCCGACGTGGCCCTTGGCTTCAATCACCGCGGCGCTGCTTCCTGGCCCAATAGATGGCGAAGACAGCAATCCAGAATAGGAGCGCGGCCACGTCCATGAGCGTCGAGAGCTCGCGCAGGCTCCGGTTCCACGGCTGGTCCGGCGGGCCGAGCAGGGCGAGCACGCCCGCGATCACGCCGACCGTGAGGCACAGGCCGACGCCCACCCAGGCAATCCTGATCGCGCGCTTCGTCATGACCGTCGCTCTCCGGCCGCTCTCAGCGTGGGGATACCCACTTGCGAGCTGCTCCGTTCAACGTACCACGAGCGGCCATCCGACGGAAGCACCCGCAAGGTGTGCTGGAAACTTCCGCCAAGTTCCGGAATTCGGGTGCCTGACCGAACTTACCGGCCGATGACGCGCCTGCCCGCCGGGATCGTCCGTTCTGCCTCAAATCCGCCCGCAGAGCCTTCGAGAGACGAAGCGCACAGCGGACGAAGGAGCACATATGTCGGACATAGTTCAGTCGGCAGGGCGGGTGGCTCGCAGCCCGGCGTTCAAGTTCTTCCTGATCTCGTTCCTGATCCTGCTCCTGCTCATTCCGCTCTTGATCGTGGCGGCGCTGGTCTCGGAACGCGAAGGGCGCTCGCGCAGCGTGACGAGCGACGTGGCGCGCACCTGGGGCGGCATGCAGGCGCTCACCGGTCCGTTCCTGGTGGTGCCCTACAGCGTGCGCATCGAGACGCAAGAGGGAGACAAGGTGATCCAGCGCATGCAGGAGCGCCGCGCCGTCTTCCTGCCCGAGGAGCTCAACGTCGCCGGCGACGGGAGGTCCGGCGTGCTGCACCGCTCGATCTTCGACGTCAACGTGTACACGGCGACGCTGGCCATCGACGGCAGCTTCGCCGTGCCCGACATCGCGGCGGTGGATCCGAACGCGATCTCGGTGCGCTGGCGCGACGCGACGTTCGTGCTGGCGCTCAGCGACGTGGCGGGGCTCAAGGAGGCGGCAACGGTTCTCATCAACGGACAGGAGACGTTGCCGTTCGCGCCCAGCGTCGGCGTTCCCGGCAGCAACATGAGCGGCATCCATGCCAAGCTTTCGGCCGCGCCTTCCGCCCTTTCAGGCGACAGCCCACCGAGCGCCTTCCGGTTCCATGCCGACCTGCATTTCACGGGCTCCTCGTCGCTCAACTTCGCACCCGCGGCGCGCGAGACACGCGTCGAGCTCACATCCGACTGGCCGCACCCGAGCTTTTCCGGCGCGTTCCTGCCGATCGAGCGCACGATCAAGGCCGACGGCTTCTCGGCCAAGTGGCGCGTGCCCCATCTCGCGCGTAGCGTCCCGCAGGCGTGGAGCCTGGGGGACGGGGGCCTAGACCGCTTCCTCACGTATCAGTTCGGCGTCTCCTTCCATCAGCCGGTCGATTTCTACGATCTCGTCATGCGTGCGGTGAAGTACGGCATCCTGTTCCTCGCCACGGGCTTCATGGGGGTGTTCGTGCTCGAGCTGCTTTCGGACAAGCGCGTGCATCCCGTGCAGTATCTGTTCGTCGGCCTGGCGATGGTGTTCTTCTACGTGCTGCTGCTGTCGCTCGCGGAGCACTTCGGCTTCACGACGGCCTATGTCATCGCGTCCGCGGCGACGGGCGGCATGCTTGCAACCTATGTCGCAAAGGCGCTTGGCAGTGCGCAGCGCGGACTGATCATGGCAGGGCTGTTCGCGCTCCTCTACGGCTTCCTCTATCTCATCCTGCGCCTCGAGGACTACGCGCTGCTGGCCGGCGCCCTGCTCGGATTCGCCGCGCTCACCGTCGTCATGTTCACCACGCTCAAGGTCGACTGGTCAGGGCTCGGCGGCCTCAGCAATGCGGAAAAACCTGAGGCCGGCGAAGGCACCCCTGCGCCCGGCGTGGTATGAAGCGGCGCTGGCACCGCACGATTCGCAACCGAAAGGAGGCGCGGCGACCTACCTGCCATCCAAGAGCGGCATCGGCGTGCTGCCAGCTTGGGGAAGACGCAGGGAGACAAACAAAATGAATATCAAGGCACTCGTTGCCGAGTTCATCGGCACGTTCATGCTGACTGGTGCCGTGCTCGGCGCCGCGTTCTACTCGTTCGGAGCACCGGCAGGCGCGGCCGGCATCATTGGCGTCGCGCTCTCGATCGGCATCACGGTCTTTGCGACCGCGCGGGCGATCGGGCACATCTCGGGGGGCCATTACAATCCGGCCGTGACACTCGGCCTCGTGGCTGCTGGACGCTTCCAGCTCGGCGACGCCGTTCCCTACATCGTGGCCCAGTGCCTCGGCGCCATCGCCGTCACCGCCGTGTTCGCGGCGATCGGCAATGCGCCCGCGACCTACGCCGCGAACGGCTACGGCAGCCTGTCGATGATCAACGCCAGCCTCACGAGCGTGCTCATCATCGAGGTGGTGCTGACGGCGTTCTTCCTGATCGTCATCCTGGGCTCGACGCGCGCCAGCGCACCCGCGGGCTCCGGACCGCTTGCGATCGGCCTCACGCTGACCGCGATCCACCTGATGTCGATCCCGGTCTCGAACACGTCAGTCAACCCGGCGCGGAGCCTCGGGCCAGCCGTGTTCGCGGGCGGAGAGGCGCTGACGCAGCTCTGGGTGTTCATCCTGGCACCCATTGCCGGCGCCGTGGTCGGGGCCTTGATCTACCGTTGGCTCGACGAATAGGCCGTTCGCGGATCACCGCGATCCGCCTCGAAAGGCTTTGAAATTGCGCCCAAATCGGCGGCCGCCTCAACCCGGGCGGCCGTTTCTTTGCGACGTGCGACTTTTACGCCGCTGAAAAGTCCCTGTTTTTTCTTGATTTTTAAGGGGGTGTGTGCGATCTCGGCGTCGGCTCGGGCGCAGGGGCTTCGATCTCAACGATTCCATTTGTCCCTTTTCGAGCCCCCAATTCTGTATTTGCCCGCTTGCGGCAATCGCCATTCCCCTGCGCTCTCGTCGTCTTGAAGCTGCGCCCGGAGACCCTTTTGGGTTCGCCTTCCGGCTGCAAGCGCGCGCAAGACCTAAGAGATCGTTGATGGAGACTTGGTTTTTTGGAAACGAAGACGTTCGCTGAGCTGGGGCTCAGCCAGAAGGTGCAGGCCGCGATCACCGCGGCCGGCTACACGAATCCGACACCCATTCAGGCTGCAGCCATTCCGGTCGCCGTAACAGGCCGCGATGTGCTCGGCATCGCGCAGACCGGAACCGGCAAGACCGCCTCGTTCGTGCTGCCGATGATCACGCGGCTCGAGACGGGACGCGCCAGAGCACGCATGCCGCGCTCGCTGATCCTGGCGCCGACGCGCGAGCTTGCCGCCCAGGTGGCGCAGAGCTTCGAGAAGTACGGCGTCAACCACAAGCTCGACGTGGCGCTGCTCATCGGCGGCGTGTCGATGGACGATCAGGTACGCAAGCTCGACCGCGGCGTCGACGTGCTCATCGCGACACCGGGGCGGCTGCTCGACCACTTCCAACGCGGGCGGCTGATGCTGATGGGCGTCGAGATCCTCGTCATCGACGAGGCGGACCGCATGCTCGACATGGGCTTCATTCCCGACATCGAGAAGATCTGCAACCTCTTGCCGCCGCGCCGGCAGACGCTGTTCTTCTCCGCCACCATGCCGCCCGAGATCACGCGGCTCGTGAACCAGTTCCTGCGCGACCCGGAGCGGGTCGAGGTGGCCCGGCCGGCGACGACGGCCAAGACCATCACGCAGAGCTTCCGCTTCGTGTCCGACGGCGAGGATTGGGTGAAGCGCGAGGTGCTGCGCGACATGATCCGCAGCGACAACGTCAAGAACGCCATCATCTTCTGCAACCGCAAGCGGGACGTGGCGATCCTGCTCAAGTCGCTCCTGAAGCACGGCTTCAACGCCGGGGCCTTGCACGGCGACATGGACCAGAAGAGCCGTATGGAAACGCTCGACAAGTTCCGCAACGGCGACATCACGCTGCTGGCCGCGAGCGATGTGGCGGCGCGCGGACTCGATATCCCGGACGTGTCGCACGTGTTCAACTTCGACCTGCCGTGGCAGTCGGACGACTACGTGCACCGCATCGGTCGCACGGGACGCGCGGGCAAGGAAGGCATCGCGCAGTCGATCGTCACGCCGGACGAGCTGAAATCGCTCAAGGACATCGAGAAGATGCTCGGCGAGCCTGTGGCCTGGATCGGCGAGTCGCCGACCGAGCAGGACTTCGCGGAGTCCGGCAAGCGCCGCAGGGGCCGTGGGCGCGGGGCGCGCCCCGGTGCACAGCGCGAAAGCGGTTCGCGCGGTCGCGGCGAGCGGCCTGCCGCGAGCAGCCGACCGGAGCATGCCGCCGAAGCCCGGCCCGGCAAGGGCGCGCGCGAGGAAGGCCGCGAGCAGCGGCGCTCCGAGGGACGCCGCGAGGGTGCAAGAACGCAGGCTCAGCCGCAGCCGAAAGCACCGAGACCGGAGCCCCAGGCGACCAAGCGCGAGGAGCGGCCCGCAGCAGCAGCATCGCAGGCGCCGCGTCCGCGGCCCCGGCCTGTGGATGCGGAGCCCGCGAAGGCCGCCGTTGGCGCGTTCGCCGGCAATGTGCCGGCGTTTCTGAGGCGGCCGGCGCGGCCGGCCAAGGCGGCCGGCGAATAAGGTCCCGCCCACCTGTTGCATCGATATCTGGTGCACTGCTCCGCAGGCGCGCGGGATTGCGCGCTGCGGAGCATTTTGTCCGTCGTCGCCTCGGGTTGCCGATCAATCCGCGATGCGCACGGCGTGCCGAAGCACAGCGCACGCGACGGCAACGCACAAAAGTGGAAGTCAAGAGAATCTTGCGCCGCAGCATGGGGAAGCTGTGGACAGGCGTAGGCTCTGCCTAATTTCCGAGCGTCGCCGACGCTACTGTCGTCCGTGCATTGGAGGCGACAGCCATGCTTCATCATCGGCCGACCACACCAGTCAGGACAAGCTGCCCGAGCCGCGAGCCCGAGTACACGCCGGCTCACGACCTCATCGAGGGCGCGCAGCTTCGGCGCCTTGCCAGCACCGTGCTCGCAAAGTCCCCGGAGGACCTCGCGGCGCTTGCCGAGACCAATCCCCTGCTGGTCTGGGAGTGGATCGACGCCTTCCGTAAGGAAAGGCTCGCGGCGGAGACCGAGGCGCGGTATTGGTCGGCGGCGGCGGCAGCGCTGGCCACGGCCTCGCCGCAGGCGGTGCGCGCGGCCGCCGAGTAACGCGCGCCATCTTTGTGCGCTCCCCTTCCTGCGACGGTGCCATGCCGGATGTCGAGTTCTGCCGCTGGGACCAGCTCGCGTCGGATCCGGAGCACGAGCGGCTGAGCGCAGAGCTGGATCACGTCTTCTTCTCGTCCTCCGCCCGGCAGTCCTTCGCCAGCACGGAGGAGCGGGCGGCGTTCCGCGAGCGGTGGCTTGGCCGCTATCTCCTGCATTTTCCGGAGTATGCCCTCGTAGCGCTCGACGGCGGGCGTCATGTGATCGGCTATGTGGCGGGCAGCCTCGAGGATCCGGCCCACGATCCGCTGTTCGCCGATCTCGACCATTTCGCGCATTTCGGCGCGCTCACGGCGCGCTATCCGGCGCAGCTTCACGTCAATCTCGATGCGGGCTGGCGGGGACGCGGCATCGGTGCCCGGCTCGTGGACCGATTCGCCGAGATGGCGCGCGAAGCCGGAAAGCCCGGCTTGCATGTCGTGACGGCACGCGGCATGCGCAACGTCGGGTTCTATCTCGCCAACGGCTTCGTGGAGCGCGGCGCCGTCGACATGGGCGAACGCGAGTTGCTGTTCCTCGGCCGCGATCTCTGACATTACCAGTGGGGCAATGGCGCGCAGTTGCCATCGGAGCATTGAGCCGGGCGGCAACTCTCGGGCATAAGACGGAAACCGAGACGCAACGCGCCGAGATCGATGACCGACGCTGCTCCGCAACCCTCCGCAAGGAAATCGACCGACCGAGCACCCGCAGTGGTGCTCGAAGGCGTGCAGAAGTGGTTCGGCGACTTCCATGTGCTGCGCGACATCTCGCTCACCGTCAAAGAGGGCGAGAAGATCGTCATCTGCGGCCCGTCCGGCTCCGGGAAGTCGACGCTGATCCGCTGCCTCAACGGACTCGAGACGCATGACGACGGGCGCATCGTCGTCGACGGCACGGAGCTGACGCGCGATCTCAGAACGCTCGAGACCATCCGCTCCGAGGTCGGCATGGTGTTTCAGAGCTTCAACCTGTTTCCGCATCTCTCGGTGCTCGACAACCTGACGCTGGCGCCGCAATGGGTGCGCGGCGTCAAGCGCGCGGAGGCCGAGCGCGCGGCCATGGCGCTGCTCGAGCGCGTGCGCATCGCCGATCAGGCGCAGAAGTTTCCGGGGCAGCTCTCGGGCGGACAACAGCAGCGCGTCGCCATCGCGCGCGCGCTCGCCATGAACCCGCGCATCATGCTGTTCGACGAGCCGACGAGCGCGCTCGACCCCGAGATGGTGAAGGAGGTGCTCGACGTGATGATCGCACTCGCCAAGCAGGGCATGACCATGCTGGTCGTCACGCACGAGATGGGCTTCGCGCGCGCGGTGGCAGACCGCGTGATCTTCATGGACCGCGGCGAGATCGTCGAGCAGGGGCCGCCGCAGGCGATGTTCGAAGCGCCCAAGCACGAGCGCACGCGCGCGTTCCTCTCCCAGATCCTCGGGCACTGAGATGGGCGCTATGAGACTCATCGGCATCGATCCCCCTCCCCATCTCGCCGAAGGCGAGTCTTCGACTCGACGTGGGGAGGGGTCAGTGGTGGGGGGAAGCCCAACGGCTACCGTTCTGGAATCCCCCCCTCCTAGCCTCCCCCACAAGGGGGGAGGGACTGCGAGCGTGCGCGCGGCCATCGTTTGCGCCATTTCCGCCGTCCTTGCTGTGCTGAGCGTTCTTCCGGCCGCCGCGCAGTCGCCGACGCTCGACAGCGTGAAGAAGCGTGGGCAGCTCGTGTGCGGCGTCAACACCGGGCTCGCAGGCTTCGCGGCGCCGGACGACCGCGGCAACTGGGTCGGCATCGACGTCGATTTCTGCCGCGCGGTGGCCGCCGCCATCTTCCGCGACGGCACCAAGGTCCGCTTCGTGCCGCTCAACGCCAAGGAGCGCTTTACGGCGCTGCAGTCGCGCGAGGTGGACATCCTCTCGCGCAACACGACCTGGACCATGAGCCGCGACACCTCGCTCGGCCTCAACTTCTCCGGCATCCTCTATTTCGACGGGCAGGCGTTCATGGTGCGGCGCGCGCTCGGGCTCAAGTCCGCCAACGAGCTCAAGGGTGCCAGCATCTGCGTGCAGAGCGGCACCACGAACGAGCTCAACCTCGCCGACTTCTTCGCCACGCGCGGGCTCACCTACCGCCCCGTCGTCTACGAACGGCTGGTCGAGGTGCTCGGCGCCTACGCCAGCGGACGGTGCGACGCGTTCACGACCGATAGCTCGCAGCTCATCGCCGAGCGCACGCGGCTGCCCGACCCCGACGCGCATGAGGTGCTGCCGGACCTCATCTCGAAGGAGCCGCTGGGGCCGGCCGTGCGCCAGGGCGATGCCGTCTGGTCCAACATCGTGCGCTGGACGCTGTTCGCGCTGATCAACGCCGAGGAGCTCGGCGTCACGCAGGCGAGCGTCGAGGCCGACCGGGAGTCCTCCAACCCCGAGATCCGCCGGCTGCTCGGCACGGAGGGCGACTACGGAAAGGGCATCGGTCTCGATCGCGACTGGGCGGTCTCGGTGCTGAAGGCCGTCGGCAACTATGGCGAGAGCTTCGAGCGTAACCTCGGGCAGGGCTCGCCACTCAAGATCGCGCGCGGTCGCAACGCGCTGTGGAAGGACGGCGGGCTGATGTACGCCCCGCCGGTGCGGTGAGGCGGCCCATGGGAGACGCGTTCAAGCGCTGGCTCATGCGCAAGCCCTGGATCGATGCGGCCTACGATCCGAACGTGCGCGCCGTCGCCTTTCAATTGCTGCTCGTGCTGGCGCTCGTGCTCGTCGCGGTCGAGATCGTGCTCAACACGGCCGCCAACCTGCAGAAGCAGAACATCGCCTCGGGGTTCGGCTTTCTGGCGCGGACGGCGGGCTTCGACATCTCGCAGTCGCTCGTCCCCTACACGAGCAAGAGCAGCTACGGACAGGCGTTCCTTGTCGGGCTAACGAACACGCTGCTGGTCGCGGTGCTCGGCATCGTGCTGGCGACGGTGCTCGGCTTCACGCTCGGCATCGCGCGCGGCTCGCCAAACTGGCTCGCCTCGCGCCTCGCGCTCGCCTACGTGGAGGTGGTGCGCAACGTGCCGCTGCTGCTGCAGCTTCTCGTCTGGTACGTGGCGGTGCTGCGCGCGCTCCCCGCGCCGCAAGAGGCGCTGGCGCTGCCCGCCGGCGTCTTCGTCGACAAGCGCGGGCTGCACCTGCCGCGCGTCACGCTCGAGAGCGGGGGCACGCTGCTGCTCCTCGCGCTTCTGGTGTCGGTGATCGGCGCGGTCTGGCTCTGGCGGACGGGCAAGCGGACACGGGAGGAGGAGACCGTCGAACGCGATCCGGTGCGGCTCGCCGTCTGGGCGCTCGTCGTGCTGCTGCCGGTGCTTGCGCTGATGATCGCCGGCAAGACGGTAGCCTATCCCGTGCTCGAGCGATTCAACCACGAGGGCGGGCTTTCCATAGAGCCCGAGTTCCTGGCGCTCCTGATCGGGCTTTCGACCTATACAGCCGCGTTCATCGCCGAGATCGTGCGTGCAGGTCTTGCCGGCGTGCCAAAGGGCCAGCGGGAAGCGGCGGCGGCGCTCGGCCTCAGCCGGCGGCATGCGCTGCGCTTCGTCATCCTACCGCAGGCGCTGCGCATCATCATCCCGCCGCTCACCAACCAGTACTTGAACCTCACCAAGAACTCGTCGCTGGCGGTGGCCATCGGCTATCCGGACCTCGTATCGGTATTCTCGGGCACCGTGCTCAACCAGACCGGCCAGGCGGTCGAGGTGATCCTGATCACGATGGCGGTCTATCTCGCCATCAGCCTCGCGACGGCGCTGACCATGAACTGGTTCAACGCCCGCACCGCCTGGGCCGAGCGGTGAGGGCATGGCGCACATGAACCCTGTTGCCGGCGGAGACGAAACGTGGACGCAGCGCACCTTGCAGCGCCTCCGCGATGCGCTCTTCCCGACGCTCGGGCAATCGCTGGTCAGCCTCGTGCTCATCTGGCTCGTGGCGGCCGTCGCTTATGCCTTCATCGATTGGGCATTGCTGCGCGCCGTCTTCACCGGCAGCGACGGGTCGGCCTGCCGCGTTCCCGATGCCGGCGCATGCTGGCCGTTCATCACGCATAAGATGGGGCTCTTCCTCTACGGGCGCTATCCGGAGGCCGAGCTCTGGCGCGTGCACCTCACCTACGCGCTTGCGCTCGCGGGGCTGGTGCCGCTCTTCATGCCGGGCGTGCCGCACAAGCTTGCGCTGCTCGTCTACATGCTCGCCGTATTCCCGCTCATCGCTTTCGTGCTGCTTTATGGCGGCATGCTTGGCCTCGACATCATCGTGACGGATCTGTGGGGCGGGCTGCTCCTGACGCTCGTCATCGCCAGCGTCGGCATCGCCGCCTCGTTCCCGCTCGGCATCCTGCTCGCGCTCGCGCGGCGCTCGGAGCTGCCCTTCGTGCGCTGGAGCGCCACCGTCTACATCGAGCTCGTGCGCGGCGTGCCGCTCGTCACCGTGCTGTTCATGGCGTCCGTCATGCTGCCGCTGTTTCTGCCGCCGGACGTCACCATCGACAAGCTGGTGCGGGCGCTGGTCGGCGTTGCGCTGTTCTCCGCTGCCTACCTCGCCGAGGTGATCCGCGGCGGGCTGCAGGCCATCCCACGCGGGCAGTACGAGGCGGCGGACGCGCTCGGCCTCGGCTACTGGCGCAAGACCGGACTCATCATTCTGCCGCAGGCGATCCGACTGGTGATTCCCGGCATCGTCAACTCATTCATCGCGCTGTTCAAGGACACGAGTCTTGTACTCATCATTGGACTTTTCGACCTGATCGGGATCGTCGAGCAAAGCGTGCAGGCGGACGCCAAATGGTCGTCGCCGCAAACCGCCGCCACCGGATATTTCTTTGCCGGTGCAGTGTTTTGGCTGTTCTGCTTTGCGATGTCGCGGGCCTCGTCCATCCTCTAATCGAAGCTTGAAAATCGCGCACGTTCATAACGTCTTCATGACGGCTGCATTTAGAAACCGGCATGACAAAGGCAGACCCCTGGTATAAGGATTACGCGCCATCAAAAACAGAATCCGGGTGGCGCGAAACTGTGGGAATATCCATGTTTTTACCGACCGAATACGCTTGGCTTGAGCCCGTGCTCATCGCCGCCGGTGTGGTCTTCGTCGTAGGCTTGATCGGCAACGTGCTGTCCTTCTCTAACCGTTTCGTGAACGCTTTGGTCACGGCTATCGTGTTCGCCGTGATCTTCGGCGCGCTCACGTATGTCGCGAGGACCGAGGTTCCTGCGAGCCCTGTGGAGTTCCTGCCCGCAGACTTCGCTTGGCTCCAGCCGGTGTTGATCGCCGCGGCCGTGGTGTTCGTCATCGATCTGATCGGCAACCTGCTGTCGTTCTCGAGCCGCTTCGTCAATGCGCTCGTGACAGCGATCGTGTTCCTGATCATCTTCGGCGGCCTCACCTACGTCGCCAAGGAGCAGGGGCAGCCGATCCCGACCATTACGGTGCCGGCTCCGGAGCCCTCGCCGACCCCGGCGCCGTCGCCCTGATAGCGCTCCGGTTTCCGACATCGAGAGGGTGGCCCCACGGCCACCCTCTTTTCGTTTGGGCGGATCGCTAGCGCGGCAGCAGCGCGGCGACGTGCGCGCCGATGGCAAGCGACGAGGTGAGGCCGGGGCTCTCGATGCCGTACAGCGCGACGAGGCGGGCTATGCCGTGGTCGCGCGCGTCGTGCATGGCGAAATCGCGGGCGGGCTCGCCGCTGGCGTAGATCTTGGGCCGCACGCCCACATAGCCCGGCGACAGCCGGCCTTCAGGCAGCCCCGGCCAGTAGCGGCGGATCTCCCGCTCGAAGCGCGCGCGGCGCGCGCCGTCCTCCTCGTCGAACACTGTGCTCGGCTCCACCTGCCATTCGAGGTCGGGGCCGAACCGGGCACGCCCGGCGATGTCGAGGGTCAGATGGATGCCAAGCCAGGCATCCCGGGGCAGCGGGTAGACGAGGTGGCGGAAGGGTGTCGGGCCGTCGAGCACGTAGTAGTGACCGCGCGCGGGATAGGTCTTCGGCGGTTCGTAGCGGGAGTCCGCTACCAACATCGATCCGAGCCGCGTCGCGCCGAGGCCGGCGGCGATGACAAGGTTGCGAGCCGTGAGGGTCGTCCGCTCGCCGGCGCTGACGGTCGCGATCTCGAACGGCGCGCCGTCGCGTGCCTGGAGATCCGCGACGTCAGCGTTGAGCACGATGCTACCGGCACCCGAGCGGATGTGCCCCTCAAGCGCGACCATCAGCGCATGGCTGTCGATCACGCCCGTCGACGGGGACAGCAGTGCCCCGACGCAGTCGAGATCCGGCTCGCGGGCCTGCACATCGGCGGCGCTCAGTCGGGCGATGTCGGACACGCCGTTGGCGCGCGCCGTCGCGGCCAGGGCGTCCAGACGGGGCAGCTCGGCCTCGGCCGTGGCCACGACAAGCTTGCCGTAGCGGGCATGGGGGATACCGTTCTCGCGCGCGAAGGCATAGAGCATGCGGCGTCCCTCGACGCACAGGCGCGCCTTGAGGCTGCCCGGCGGATAGTAGAGGCCGGCGTGGATGACCTCGCTCGAGCGGCTGCTCGTCTCCTGGCCGATGGCGCCGTGTCGTTCGAGGACGACGACCTCGTGGCCCGCCGCCGCCAGGCTCCGCGCTATGGCTAGGCCGACGACGCCGGCGCCGATCACCACGGTCTCGACGTCGGGCGCGTCACGGACCTGAGCGGCAGGGTTATTCACAATGTTCTCACCTCTGTTCTCTTTTCTAAAATTCCTTTTTATTCAAACTATTAAGTCTACATAGTGCCGAGTTATCCACAGGCTGAAGTTTTCCGCTGTGGACAACAAGAACAAAAATAGAACATCTTTTCCTGCGAATCATCTAGCTTGGTTTGTCCCCGATGAACCACTCCGGAGACTAGGCCATGTCCCTGCTGCAGCGGCACGCGGTTCCCGTGTTCGATAACCCGTCCGAGCCAGCCGACGCTCATCCGCATACGGCCGAGGAACGCTGTCCCTGGTGCGACCAGTCCATCCCGCACGAGAAGTTCTCGGCCATCCGTGATCGGATCGCCCAAAAGGAGCGCGAGCAGCATGCGCTCATGACGGCGCGGCTCAAGGAGGAGTTCGCGCGCGAGAAGGCGGATCTCGCCGCAAAGGTGCAGGAGGAGGCCAAACGCGCGGCGGAAGCGGCGATGGCGGCTCGCCTCGAGGCAGCAGAAGCCGAAGTGACGGCGCGCCTCAAGGCTGCCGACGAGGCGCGGCTCGCCGCGGAGGCGTCGCGGCAGGCCGCCGAGGCCACGCTCAACCAGCAGCGCGAGCTGCTCGAGCAGGAGAAGACCGTGGCCGTGCTCGCCGAGCAGGCGAAGGCCTTCGAGGAGCGCCAGAAGCTCATGGAGAAGCTCGCTCTGCTGCAGAAGCAGATCGAAAACAAGACCGCGCAGGAGATCGGCGAAGGGCCCGAGGCCGACCTGTTCGAGCTTTTGCGCGAGGCGTTCGAGGGCGACCGCATCCGGCGCGTCGCCAAGGGTCTCTCGGGCGCGGACGTCATTCACGAGGTGGTCCGCAACGGGCAGGTGTGCGGCAAGATCGTCTACGACTCGAAGAGCCGCAACGCCTGGAAGAACGATTTCGTCACCAAGCTCAGGGCGGATCAGCTCGCCGAGCGGGCGGAACACGCCATCCTCTCCTGCAACAAGCTTCCGCAAGGCGCGCAGCAGATCCACGTCCAGGACGGCGTCATCGTCGCCCATCCGCAGCGCGTGCTGGTGCTGGCGCAGATCCTCCGGCGCCACGTCATCGAGACGCATGAGCTGCGCGTGGGCAACGATCAGCGCGACGAGAAGACGGCCGAGCTCTATGCGTTCATCACGTCGGACCGATGCAAGCAGCTCCTGGAGCACATCGCGCTGCAGGCGCAGCGCATGCTCGAGCTCGAAGCGTCCGAGGAGCGCGCGCACCGCATGACCTGGGAGAAGCGCGGCAAGCTGATCCGGTCGGTGCAGAAGGTGCACAGCGATCTCTGCTTCGAGATCGAGCGCGTGATCGGTACGGGCGAGGCGAACGAACCCGACGCGGACGAGGGCTAGCGCTTTTCTAGGGCCGCACGGCTTTAGTTTACTTAAATCGGAAGGTGGCCAGTCGCGGAAACGATTGCGCGCCCGATCGTTGGACCGGACGCGCAAAAAATCTTCTGCCTGTCGCCCGAAGGCGCGCGCTCAGGAGAGCGGAGGCGGGGTCGCCGGACTGGTGGTGGCGGCCGGTGCAGGTGCCGCCGCGGCGGACTCCGATGGTGCCGCGGCCCGGGAGAGGCCGGCCAGCGGATCGTCCGTGCGGCGCGACTTGCCCTCGAAGAACGCACCCTGCTCGATGGCCATGGTCTGGTGGTAGACGTCGCCCTCGACGTGCGCCGAGCCCTGCAGCAGCACGCGGCGTCCGCGGACGGTGCCAAGCAAATGGCCGCGGATGACGCATTCCTCAGCGA
This sequence comes from Hyphomicrobium sp., assembly GCF_020852195.1. Lineage (GTDB taxonomy): Bacteria > Pseudomonadota > Alphaproteobacteria > Rhizobiales > Hyphomicrobiaceae > Hyphomicrobium_C. The sequence goes on from NZ_JADZBI010000144.1 coordinate 24,364, forward strand.
CCACGCCACCGGTGACGCGCGCACGCTCGCCGATCACCACGTGCGTCGCATGGATGTCGCCCTGGACCTCGCCCTCGATCTGGACCTCGCCCTTCGAGGTGAGATTGCCCTGGATCACGAGGTCGACACCGATCACCGAGGGCGCCGACGGGCCACCGGGACGAAACGAGGGACCTGCGGGCCGAGGGCCTAGCGTGGACGGAGACGGAGATGTGGCGATGTTCTGCATGTGGGGCTGGGACCTGATGACGCTATCGTTTTCCGGCTTGCGGAACTGAGGCAGCATCCGTTTGAACCTCCGCGGTTACGCTCTTACCCTGCGCGAAATCTTCCGATTGCCGTTCGGCTTTTTGATGATTGTGGTTCGATGGCCCCCCGAACGGCGTACCGCAAGGCGAGCCGCTCGACATTCCTTCCCCGCAGTCCCTCTACCACGTTTTCCCCACAGGGTCATCCCGTGATCGGCGCACCAAGTTCATGCATTTGCATATGCCGGAGCGTAGTTTTCGTGCATTCGTCCCGAGCGGAGGACGCCGGTCGCGCCTGCATCTTGGTAAAGATCCTTCGCTCCCGGCCGGAACTTCCTCATTACGCTGAGCTATCCCTTTCGGCCAGCTCGGCCAGCACCGCTTCCGCGTGTCCTTTCGGAGCCACCTTGCGCCAGATGCGTTCGATGCGCCCCTTCGGCGAGATCAGGAAGGTTGCCCGCTCGACGCCCATGAACTTGCGCCCGTACATGGTTTTCTCGACCCAGACGCCGTAGGCCTCGGCCACCGCCTTGTCCTCGTCGGAGACTAGGCGCAGATCCAGCTCATGCTTGCACTTGAACTTGTCGTGGCTTTTCGGGCTGTCCGGCGAAATGCCGATGACTTCCGCCCCGGCACGCGCAAAGGCGCCGGCCAGGGCGCTGAACTCCTTGGCCTCGATGGTGCACCCCTCGGTATCGTCCTTGGGGTAGAAGTAGAGGACCACCCAGCGGCCGCGCAGGGCCTTCAAGCCGACCCGATCTCCACCGTCTGACGGCAGGTCGAACAATGGGGCGCGATCTCCCTCTCTCAGCATGGCGCTATGCCTTTCTTTCGTCGCTTTTGGTGAGCCTGATCCGGCCGTTGGATTAGGGGGCACGCGGTCTTCCCCAGCGTCGGTGTCGCAGGCGCTGGACCGGGCCGCGAGGTGCATTAATACGACGTTCAACGATCCGGGGGCCGCCGTCTCGTCACTCTCGGAGGTTAGAGGGTCGTCCCGAGCCTCGGCGCCACCTGCAATCGGGCGTGATCGGGCCGACAAGGAGTTGGCACGGCTTCGAAGGTTCCGGCAGCTTCATGCGGCCTCCAAGCCTGTGACCTCCCCGGCCCGATGACCTGGTTCCTTCACCTCGGCCGGAGAACGTTTTGGGGATGACGACACACCGCTCCGGCAATACGCGGGCACGGCCGGTGCCTCCGAGGTCTCCCGGCGAGCTGCCTTACACGGCCTTGCGCAACCCCGCCCCGCGGCCGCAGCGCCCTGTGCGCCAGCGTCTCCTCAAGGTCGCTCATCTTGCGGCGTTCATTCTCGGGCCGGTGGTGCTGCTGTCGCTCATCGCCGCCGCCATCGTCTACGTCCGCCTGCTGCACGGGCCGGTATCGCTCAAGAGCTTCAGTGAGCGCATCGAGGCCAGCATCAACGCGGAGCTCGACGGGTTCCGCGCCGCCATCGAGGACGCGGTGCTCACGCTCGCGGAGGACTACACGGTCGAGCTGCGCCTCATCAACCTACGCCTCAGCGAGGCGGACGGCGACCTGGTCGCCTCGGCACCGATGGCAGCGGTGGAGCTCAACAGGCGCGCGCTGTGGACGCTCGATGCGCGGCCGGAGCGGGTGTTTCTCATCGAGCCTAGCCTCGCCGTCACCTACAGCGCAGCACAGGGCTTCTCGCTCAGCATCTCGAATGCCGGTGCACCCGAGGGTCCGCCCGGCGAGCAGCCCATCATCCCACCGCGGCCTACGCCGGCGCGACCTCCCGGGGCTGACGCCGGGGCGGCACCCCCATCGTTCCATCGCATCGACGTGGCGCGCATTCTCGCCGAAAGCTCGGCGCGCGCGCGACGCGAGGGCGGCTCCTCCCAGCTCAGGGAGTTCGGCCTGCGCAATGCGACCGTCTCCGTCACCTATGACGGGCAGACCACGCATATCAGCGTGCCGGAGGCGTCCGTCGACCTCGCGCATATGAAGCGGCGGAGCGTGATCTCCGGGACGGCGACGATCGCCTCCGACAAGGGCCCATGGTCGCTCACGTTCCACGCCGACGAGTCCGACCGCGGGAACGTCCTCAAGGTAACGACAACGGTGCGCGACTTCGTGCCGAGCACACTGGCGAAGATCTCGCCGGCGCTCGGCCTGCTCGCTATGCTCGACGCCCCGGTGAGCGGCGAGTTCGCCCTCGACCTCTCGAACGCGGGCGACCTCAAGACCGCCAACCTTGCCGCCGACCTGGGCCGCGGCTTCATGCGCCTGCCTTCGCTCTCCGACACGCCCGTGCTCATCGACAGCGGCCGGTTGTCGATGCTCTACGACGCCGAGACGCGTCGGCTCACGCTCGCGCCCTCGACGCTCGACTGGGGCGGCAGCCGCATCACGCTCGAAGGCGCGGTGACGAGCGATCCCGCGGAGGGCGGCGCGCCGCAGTGGCATTTCGGACTGCAGTCGGTCGACGGCGTGGTCTCCGCGGAGGAGTTCGGCGTAGCGCCCATTGCGATCGACGGCTTCACGGCGACGGGGCGCATCATCCCGAGCGAAGGGCTCGTGCAACTCGCCGGGCTCTCGCTCAAGGCGGGCGGCGGCGAGGTGACCGCCAACGGCGAGGTGATCACCGGCCACGGCACGCCAAGCACGCGCCTCGAAGCCGCGATCTCGCCGATGCCGCTCGCGACCCTCAAAGCCCTCTGGCCGCGTGCGGCGGCGCCCACCGCGCGCGACTGGGTCGGAGCGCAAGTGGAGCAGGCGAGCCTGAAATCGGCTTCCTTCAAGCTCCTCTCGGGCCGCTTCCTCGAGACCGAGCAAGGCATCGACGGCGCGCCTCCCGCCACAGGACCGGAGCGCCTCTCGGGGCGGATAGACGTTGCCGACCTCAGGATGCATCCGCTGCCCAAGAGCCTGCCCATGGAGGCGGCGGAGGCCACGATCCGCCTCGAGAACAGCTCGCTCGAGGTTACGGTGCCCCAAGCGTCCATCATCGCCAGCCCGACTCGCCGGCTTCCGCTCAAGGGCGTGCGCTTCACTGTCGTCGACGTCACGCACGAGGCACCGATCGCAGAGCTGGCGCTCGAGTCACAAACCTCGCTATCGGCCCTGATCGAGACCCTCAACAACAGCGAGCTGCATCTCGCCGGCCAGGGGCCGCTGCCCATCGAGGGCATCGACGGCAAGGTCGATGGCGATATCAAGATCGCGATGCCGCTCATCGGCTCGGCCAGCGTGGTGAAGGCCGAAGGCAAGGCACGCATCACCGACCTCAAGGGCAAGAGCAAGGAGCACCGCATCGACCTGCAAGGCGGGACGATCGAAATCAACGTCTCCGACATCGGCGTGATCGCCAAGGGCGACATGATCGTCAACGGCGTGCTCGCGAAGCTGCAAATGCACCGCATCCTCGATGCGCCGCCCGAGATGCAGCCGCCGATCCGGCTTTCGGCGACGCTCGACAACTCCGACCGCACGCAGCTCGGCCTCGACGTCAATCACCTGGTGCAGGGCGACGTGCCGATCGAGGTGACGGTGACGCCAAAGCCGGACGCGCCGTCGGAGATCCGCGTGCGCGGCGATCTCACCAACGCCGAGCTTCTGTTCCCCAGCCTTGCATGGAGGAAATCCCCGGGCCGCGTCGCATCGGTCGAGTTCGACGTCGACTCCGCGGATCCGGAGAAGATCAAACTTCAGAACTTCCGCCTGGTCGGCGACAACGTCGCCGTCGACGGATGGCTCACGGTCGACGGCCGCCGCGAGGTCAACGAGTTCTCGTTTCCCAACTTCTCGATCAACGTGGTCTCGCGCCTCGCGGTGACCGGCAAGCTTAACGCGGATCGCGTCTGGAAGATCTCGGCCAAGGGCTCGACCTTCGACGCCAAGGACCTGTTCCGGTCGATGCTCTCGCTCGGCAATACCGGGGACACCCAGATCAAGCCGCTGCATCCGGCGGCGGGCGTGGACCTCACGGCCGAGATCGGCACCGTGCTCGGCCATTCGGACGTCTCGCTCCGCGGCTACAAGACGAAAGTCTCGGAGCGCGGCGACGAGCTCGTCGCCGTGGCCGCCGAGGGCATGCTCGACGGCGGCAAGCCGCTCACGGTGCATCTGAGCTCCGACGGCCCGCGCAAGCTCTACGCGGATTCGACGGACGCCGGGCAGGCGCTCAAGCTGGTCGGCTTCTACCCCAACATGCAGGGGGGCCGACTCAGGCTCGAGGTCGACCTCGAGGGACGGGGCGCGGCCGAGAAGAGCGGCACCCTATGGGTCGAGGACTTCCGCGTGCTCGGCGATCCGGTCATCTCGGAAGTGTACTCGAGCGTTGAGAGCAGCTCGGAGAGCGCATCGACCGCTCCCGGCCGCAAGCGCAAGGTCGAGCGCGAGGTGTTCGAGTTCCAGCGCATGAAGGCGCCGTTCTCGGTCGGGCACGGGCAGTTCGTGCTCGACGATTCCTACCTGCGCGGCCCCCTGCTTGGCGCCTCGATCCGCGGCAAGGTGGACTACAATAACCGGCGGCTCAGCCTCGGCGGAACCTACGTGCCGCTGCAGGGCATTAACAGCGCGCTGTGCGAGATCCCGCTGTTCGGGCCGATCGTATCCGGCTTCGACTGCCAGGGCGTGTTCGGAATCACCTATGCCATCCAGGGGCCGATGGCGTCGCCGCAGGTGCTCGTCAATCCGCTGTCGATGTTCACGCCCGGCATCCTGCGCACGATCATGGAGATGACCAGCCCAAATCCGCAGGTCCAGGCGCCGCGCGATTCCCAACGCGCGCCGGCCGAGAAGCGCGTGCGCGCCTCGAGCACATCACGCGAGGACAACTCGCCCATCGGCACCATCGACGGATGGTCCTCGGAGACGACGCCAGCCGGCAAGGGCAAGAAGAAGTAGGAGAGAGGCACTGCGGAGCGACTTCGCCGATGCTGGCCTCACACCGGCTTCAGGAGAACGTGCTTCTTCTTGCCGAGCGACAGCTTGATGACACCCTCGGCCGTCAGGTCGCTTTCCGAGAGCTTGGCCTTCTCGTCGGTCACGAGCTGATCGTTGACCTTGCGACCACCGCCCTTGATCTGACGCCGCGCCTCGCTCGTGGAAGCCACGAGACCAGCCTCGACGAACAGGCTCAGGAGGCCGAGGCCCGATTTGAGGCCGGCGCCGCCGATCTCGACGGTCGGCAGGCCCTCGGCGAGCGCGCCCTGCTCGAACGTCCGCTTCGCCGTCTCGGCTGCCGCCTCGGCCTTCTCGCGGCCGTGCACGAGCGCCGTCGCCTCGGTAGCCAGCACCTTCTTGGCCTCGTTGATCTCGGCGCCCTCGAGCGCGGCGAGCCGCGCCACCTCGTCGAGGGGAAGCGTGGTGAAGAGCTTCAGGAAGCGCGCCACGTCGGCGTCCTCGGTGTTGCGCCAGTATTGCCAGTAGTCGTAGGCGGAGAGCTGGGCCTCGTTGAGCCACACGGCGCCGGAGGCGGTCTTGCCCATCTTGGCGCCGGAGGCGGTGGTCAGCAGCGGGCAGGTGAGCGCGTAGAGCTGGTGCGCGACGCCCATGCGCCGGCCGAGATCGATGCCGGTGACGATGTTGCCCCACTGGTCGGAGCCGCCCATCTGCAGGTTGCAGCCGTAGCGCCGTGCCAACTCCGCGAAGTCGTAGGCCTGCAGCAGCACGTAGTTGAACTCGATGAAAGAGAGCTCCTGGTCGCGTTCGAGGCGCAGCTTGACGGAGTCCATCGACAGCATGCGATTCACCGACATGTGCCGGCCGACGTCGCGCAGGAACTCGATGTAGTTGAGCTTGGCCAGCCACTCGGCGTTGTCGAGCATGAGCGCATCGTGCCCGCCGTCGCCGAAGGCGAGGAACTTCGAGAAGACCGTCTTGATCTGGTTCTTGTTGTCCTCGATCGTCTCGAGGGTCAGGATCCTGCGCGTCTCGTCGCGGCCGGACGGGTCGCCGACCCGGGTGGTGCCGCCGCCCATCAGCGCGATCGGCCTGCCCGCACCCGTTTTCTGCAGCCAGTGCAGCATCATAATCGAGAGCAGATGGCCGATGTGCAGCGAGGGCGCCGTGCAGTCGTAGCCGACGTAGGCCACGACTTTGCCGGCGGCGGCGAGGCCGTCGACGCCTTGCGGGTCGGAGCACTGGTGGATAAAGCCGCGCTCGGTCAGGATCTTGAGAAAGTCGGATCGGAAATTCGTCATGATGGGCTGGAAGGACCTTTCGCTGCGCCGCAGGCTCGGGCGGCGGCGCCGTTTCGGGCAGGAACATGCATGAGGAGGGGCGGGTGAGCAAGCGAGAGGGCGAGGTCTGGCGGGCCCTGGGGTTGATGAGCGGCACCTCGCTCGACGGCATCGATGTGGCGGTCATCGAAACGGACGGGGAGCGCGTGCTGCGGCGGGGCTTTGCCGCCACCTACCCCTACTCGGACGCCTTCCGCGAGAAGCTCGCCGCCGGGCTTCAGGACGCAGCCCAGCTCCGGGACCGCGTCGCGCGGCCGGGCCGGCTCGCGCTCATCGAGCAATATCTGACGGAGCTGCACGCGGAGGCGGTGGGGCACTATCTGCAGGACCACCAAATCGCCCTCGACAGCATCGATCTCGTCGGCTTCCATGGGCAGACCGTGTTGCATCGGCCCGAGGCGGGGCTGACGGTGCAGCTCGGCGACGGGCCGCTGCTCGCGCGCCGTCTCGGCCGGCCGGTGGTCTACGACCTGCGCGCGGCCGACGTCGCGGCAGGAGGGCAAGGCGCGCCGCTGGCGCCGGCCTATCATCGCGCGCTCGCGGCCGAGATCCCCGAGCGTCCGCTCGTGATCCTCAACCTCGGCGGCGTCGCCAACGTGACTTGGATCGACCGCGACGGAACGCTGCTCGCCTTCGACACCGGGCCGGCGTCGGCGATGATCGACGACTGGTGCAAGGCCAAGCTCGGACAGCCTTACGACGCAGGCGGAGAGATCGCAGCCTCCGGAACGGTGCACGAGGACATCGTCACTGACTGGCTCGCGCATCCCTACTTCGCGGCGCCGCCGCCGAAGTCGCTCGATCGCAACGCGTTCGATCTCGGGCCGGTGGCGGGCCTCTCGCCGGAGGACGGCGCGGCGACGCTCACCGCCTTCTCGGCTGCGGCGGTGGCGGCTGCGCGCGCGCATTTCCCGGAAGCGCCGGCGCTCTGGGTCGCGTCCGGCGGGGGAAGACGGAACGCGACGCTGATGGCCATGATCGCAGAGCGGGTCGGCGCGCCGGTGCAGCCGGCCGAGGCGTTCGACATCGACGGCGACAGCGTCGAGGCTGAGGCGTGGGCGTTCCTCGCCGTGCGCGCGCGGCTCGGGCTGCCGATCACGTTTCCGGGCACGACCGGCGTCGCCGAGGCGCTGACCGGCGGCGTGGTCGCAGACGGCAGCTCCTAGCGCCTTTCCGAAATTGGGGACAGCCGCTTGGAGCAGTCGGTCGAAGCCCTTTGACGTCGAGCAAGCGGAAACTTGCGTGGGTCCCGACCTTCGTCGGGATGACGGCTGTTATGTGGATGTCGTCGGCCACCTTATTGACGTCATCCCGGCGAAGGCCGGGATCCACGCCAGCCTTCACAAACGCCACACCGGCAGAATCCTCGTGCCATGGCGCAACTCGCAGGAGGCCACCGCACGACGCGCCTCTAGCAGGGCGCAATGGTTTCCCGGCGGGACGAGATGAAGATCGCGTCGCCACGTCTCCTGCCCGGGCGGGCGCCCTTCAGGCTTCGCAAGCCTTGCGCCGGCGTCGCGGATCAGGCCAATCTGACCTGGTTCAGGACGAAAATTCGCGACGGGGGATCAAGACGATGAGCGGCCTTCTGGCATTGCTGGACGACGTGGTGGCGCTGGCGAAGGTCGCGGCCGCGACGATCGACGACGCGGCGGCGCAGGCGGTCAAGGTCGGCGCCAAGACGGCCGGGGTGGTGGTCGACGACGCGGCCGTGACCCCGCGCTACGTCACGGGGCTGGCGGCTGCGCGCGAGCTTCCCATCGTCGGCCGTATCGCGCTCGGCTCGCTCAAGAACAAGATCCTGTTCCTGCTGCCGGTGGCGCTGCTACTTACCGTCTTCCTGCCCCAGGCGATCACGCCGCTCCTGATGCTCGGCGGCCTCTATCTGGCCTACGAGGGGTTCGAGAAGGTTCTGCATTGGGTGACGCATACGAAACCTGCCACCATCGTGACGGTGGCAGGCGGACTCGATGCGCAGCAGCTCGAGGACCAGCGCGTCGCCGGCGCCATCCGCACGGACTTCATCCTGTCGGCGGAGATCATGGCCATCGCGCTCGCCAACATCACGGCGCCCGACCTCACGACCAAGGCGCTCGTGCTGGCGACCGTTGCCCTGCTCGTCACGGCGGCGGTCTATGGCGCAGTGGCGCTGATCGTGAAGGCCGACGACTTCGGAGTCGCGCTCGCGCAGCGCGGCGGGCCGGTCTCGGGGCCTATCGGCCGGGCGCTGGTCTACGGCATGCCGCCGTTCCTGCAGGTGCTGAGCGTAGTCGGCACGATCGCCATGCTGTGGGTTGGCGGCGGCATCCTCGTGCACGGGCTGGCGGAGTACGGGATCGCCGGGCCTGAGCATTGGATCCACGATGTTTCCGAGGCGGTGCGGAGCGCGGTTCCCGTCGTCAGCGATGCGCTCGCCTGGATCGCCGGCGCGCTCGGGGCGGCCGTGGTCGGCGTCGTTGCCGGCGCCCTCACGGCCTTGCTCGTCAAGGTCGTCACGCTCCCCTTCGCGAGCAATGCAAAGGCGTCGTAGCAGCGAGGCGGCACCTCAATCGCGCGGCGGATGCGCGGGAAACGTGCCGTCCACGAACGCCGAGACGATGACAAGCGCCACGAAGAGAACGTGACCCATGACCTCGAGGTTCTCCTCGAACAGGTCGCGCGTCAGGGTGCCTGTCATGAGGCCATCCCAGAGGTGGCGATCGAAGGTCTTGGAGACGAAGTAGGTCCAGAGCGCCGTCATCAGCAGCGCCACGATCGTTCGGTTGGAGATAAAGGGCTCCAGACGCTCTCGCGCGCGGGAGGCCCACCAGATCAGTATGACCAATGCGATGTAGAAGGCGGTGTTGGTGCCCTGGAAATGCAGCTCGCGCAGGAACAGGCAGAGCAAAAACACGGCCAGCCATTTGAAGTAGATTTGCGGGCGCACGGCCGCCAGCCACGCGCCCACAACGACACCGATGGCCAGGATGACTGGAGAGATGAGCTCGGCGCGCTCCTTGTCGAGGTAGGGTGCGACGGACGGGATCGTGCTCAGCCATAGAATGACAAGCACGGCAGCCGCGGGGACAAATGGCACCCAGGGTGGGGTCAGCCGCAGAACCCGCGTTGCGGTGGTCACATGCCAAGCCGCGGTCACGCCCAGTTGCTCCCGCATGACGGAGTCCCCGCTGTCATATTGTCATTGTAGCGTTGTAATCGCCGCGCAGGGGGACCGGGCCTTACAAGTCCCTTACAAAGCGCGACAGGATTGCGGCCGCGATCCCGCTAGCGTCGCAACCACCACGACAGCCAGCGCATCCAGACGGTCCACGGCCAGAGCGCCGAGCGGGTCGCCGCCGTGGCGTCCTCCAGCGGGTTGGCAGGCGGCGCCGTGCGCGGAAGCAGCAGCCACCCGGCGACGAAGCCGCCGATGTGCGCCCACCAGGCAATGCCGCCCGCGCCCGCCGGAAGCGCGAGGGAGCCGGCCGCCTGCATGAGCTGGGTCAGGAACCAGAGGCCGGCGAAGACCAGCGCGGGCATCATGAAGAATACAGGCACGACGACGATCGGCTGCAGGATGTTGACCCAGGCGTAGGGGAAGCGGCGGGCGTAAGCGGCGATGACGCCGGCGATGGCGCCCGACGCACCGAGCGCCGGCACAGGCGACGAGACGTTGAACACGAAATGCAGGGCCGAGGCGGCCAGGCCCGAGACCAGGTACAGCGCCAGAAAGCGCCCCGGCCCCAGCCGGTCCTCGAGCGCGGGGCCGAAGACCCAGAGCACCCAAAGGTTCGAGAGGATGTGCATCACCCCGCCGTGCAGGAACATGTTGGTGAGGAACGGCGTCAAGTCCCAGCGGCTCAGCCCATGGGCGGCCGCCCAGGCGCCGTCCGTGTATCGCGCGGGGACAAGCGCGTGAGCGGAGAGGAACGTATCGGTCGCCGGCACGGAGAGCGTCATCTGAGAGAGGAACGCGGCCACGCAGAGCGCGATCAGCGTCCCGGTGGCCCAGGGCTTCGCCGTGTAGGGAATCGTGTTGTTGGTCGGGATCACGGGCGCAGCCTCGAACGCATCGGCGGAGGCGATGGTATGCGGAGCCGGCCCCGTCCTTCAACGGGGACCGATGGCGCAGACCGCGTCAGATCGCCGTGAAGCCGTTGTCCACGAACAGGTGCGCGCCGTTGATGAAGCTCGCCTCGTCGCTGGCGAGAAAGAGCGCTGCCTTGGCGACCTCCTCCGGCTCGCCGATGCGGCCCTGCTGGGCGGCGATGGCAGCGTCCGACACGTCGACGCCGGCCGCCTGCAGCTCCGCCACCTCGCGCAGCCCGTGCGGCGTGCGGATAAAGCCCGGGCAGACCGCGTTGCAGCGGATGTTGCGGTCGCGGAACTCGACGGCGATGGCGCGGGCGAACATGTGGCAGGCGCCCTTGGTGGTGTCGTAGAGCACCTCCATGGGGGTCGCGGCGACGGCGGAGATCGATGACGTGCAGACGATGGCACCGCCGCCGTTCGCGATCATCTGCGGCAGCACCGCTCGCGTCATCAGGAACATGGAGCGGACGTTGACGGCGTGCAGCATCTCCCACTCGTCGAGCGTGGTCTCGAGGAACGGTTTGATGACGATGGTGCCGGCGTGATTGAACAGCGTTGTCACGGTGCCGAAGCGTTGAGATACGCCTTTCACGGCCTCCTCGACCTGGCGCTCGTCGGAGACGTCGGCGGCGAAGACGGCAGCCTCGCCGCCCGCCGCGGCGATGGCAGCGGCGGTCTCCTCGGCTGCGGTCTTGTTGCGGTCGACAATGGCGACCTTGGCGCCCTCCGCCGCGAAGAGACGCGAGGCGGCGCCGCCCATGCCGGTCGCACCGCCGGAGATGATCGCAACCTGGCCTTCAAGGCGTCCTGCCATCCGGTCTCTCTCTATCGCGCCTGCGGCCAAGATGGTCTCCCTCCCCCTTGTAGGGAGGGGAAGCCCTCTGGCCAGCGTCTGAACTCCCCTCCCAACCTCCCCCACGTCATGTCGGAGACATGCCTTCGCCATGATGGGGAGGAGTGAGCGAGAGAGAGAACCTTAGGCGGCGGCGTAGATGCCGCCCGCCTTCTTGAGCAGCCCGTTGTATTCCCTGAAGACGTCGATGACCTTTTTCTTCACCTCGCTCTCGGCGGCCACCTCGTCCCAGAACTTGAGAGCGGCGGCCTCGACGGTCGCCCATTCCTCGTTCGGGATGCTGGTCAGCTTCAGCTTGTCGCCCGTGGCGCGCAGCTTGGCCTCGCCGCCCCAGTACCAATAGTTGCGATAGTGGTGGCAGGCGTCCACGGACGCGAGCCAGAGCTGCTGCAGATGCGGAGGCAGCTCCGCCCACTTCTTCTCGTTCACGAACCACGAGCCGATCCAGGCGCCCGACATGTTGTTGGTCAGGAAGTGGTCGGTGACGTCCGCCCAGCCCACGGTGTAGTCCTCGGTGATGCCGGACCAGGCCATGCCGTCGAGCTCGCCAGTCTGCACCGCGACCTGCACGTCCTCGTAGGGGATCGACACGGGCACGACACCGAACTGCGTCAGAAACCGCCCCGCCGTCGGGAAGGTGTAGAGCCGAAGCCCGTCCAGGTCCTTGAGCGTGTTCAGCGCCTTCTTGGTGTTGAAGTGGCAGGCGTCCTGACCGCACGCGGACAGCCAGACGACGCCACCGGCCTTCTTGTATTCCGCGCGCCAGATGTCTCCGAGGCCGTACTGCGCGAAGAGCACGGGCACGTCCATGAGATGCTTGGTCGCGAACGGGAAATAGCCGCCGAAGATCGCGACCTCGACGGGCGCCGCCATCGAGTCGTCGTCGGAATGGACCGCATCGATGGTGCCCGCCTGCAGGGCGCGGAACAGCTCGCCGGTGGGCACGAGCTGATCGGCGTAATAGAGCTCGATCTCGGCCTCGCCCTTGGCGATCTTGTTGAAGTGGTCGACGGCGGGCTTGGTGACGTGGGGGCCGAGCGCGGCGCCGGCGTAGGTCTGCAAGCGCCATTTGATGGGCGTCGACTGCGCCTTGACGTAGGGGGCACCGATGGTCGTCGCGCCCGCGACGCCGGCCGTCATGGCGCCGGCCTTCTTCAGAAACTCGCGCCGGCTGCCGGCCTTCGTGCCCGTCTTCACTTTCGTCTTGTCACCAGTCATCGTCCAAACTCCTCTCTGGATTACTTGGAATAGACGTAGTTCGGAAGCCACGTGGCGATCTCCGGGAACACTCCGATGATCACCAGCGTCACCAGCATGATTCCAACGAACGGAAAGACGGAGCGATAGATGTCCGGCAGCGTGATCTCGGGCGGCGCCATGGCGCGCATGAGGAACAGGTTGTAACCGAACGGCGGTGTCAGATAGGCGATCTGGCAAGTGATCGTGTAGAGCACGCCGTACCAGACGAGATCGAAGCCGAGCGAGCCCGCGAGCGGAATGAAGAGCGGCGCCACGATGACGAGCATGGCCGTGTCGTCGAGGAACATGCCGAGGACGAGGAAGGTCACCTGCATCAGGATCAGTACCTGCCACGGCGTGAGCCCGAGATCGGCGAGGAAGAAGCGCTCGATCGATTTCACGGCGCCAAGGCCGTCGAACACCGCACCGAAGCAGAGCGCCGCCATGATGATCCACATGAACATGGCGCTGATGCCGAGCGTCTTGCGCGTCGTGTCGTGCATCACTTTCCATGTCAGGCGGCCGCGGAGGGCCGCTGCTAGAACGGACGACAGCGCACCGACGGCCGAGCTTTCGACGAGGCTTGTGACGCCGGTCAGGAACAGGCCGGTCATGGAGAAGAAGATGACGAGCGGGAGGATTCCGGCACGCAGCAGGCTGAACTTTTCGCTCCACGTGATCTGGTCGCGCTCCTCCTTCGGAAGCGGCGGGCCGAGGCTCGGCTGCCACCAGCAACGGATGACGATATAGAGAATGAAGAGCGTCGCCATCAGCAGGCCAGGGAAGACACCGGCCATCCAGAGATTGCCGACCGGCTGACGCGCGATCATGCCGTAGAGCACGAGCACGACGGAGGGCGGCAGCAGGATGCCGAGCGTCGATCCTCCTTGGATCACACCGGTGACCATAACCTTGTCGTAGCCGCGACTGAGGAGCGCGGGCAGCGCGATCGTCGCGCCGACGGCGAGGCCGGCAACGCTCAAGCCGTTGATGGCCGAGATGATGACCATCATCAGCATGGTGCCGACGGCAAGCCCGCCGCGCACCGGCCCCATCCAGACGTGGAACATGCGGTAGAGGTCGTCGGCGATGCGCGACTCCGCCAGCATGTAGCCCATGAACACGAACATGGGCAGCGTCAGCATCGGGTACCACTTCATCAGCTTCATGGCCGACGAGAAGGCCATGTTCGACGAGCCGTCGCCCCACAGCATCATGGCGGCCGCGACGCCGACGAAGCCGATGACGGCGAAGATGCGCTGCCCGGTGAGCATCAGCAGCATCATCGTGGAGAACATCATGAGCGCGATCAGATCGTAGCTCATGAAAGGGGCTCTCCCTTGGCCGTCGCCCAGTCCTTGAAGAAGATGGCGATCGCCTGCAGCAGCGTGAGCAGGATGCCGAAGGTCATGACCGCCTTGATCGGCAGCATGTAGGGGCGCCAGGCGGAGTAGCTGCGCTCGCTGTACTCATAGGCATAATACGTGCTCGCGACGCCCCCGAACAGCAGGACGGCGAGGAAGAAGATCAGCGTGAGATCGGTAACGACGTCGACCTTGGCCTTCTTGCGCACCGGCCAAGCGCCATAGAGGAGGTCCATGCGCACATGCTCCTCGGTCTGGAGCGTGTAGGCGCCGCCGAGCAGGTAGTAGGCGACCATGACGAACTGCGCCATCTCCACCGTCCAGTTGGACGGGAGAAAGAACACCTTCATGAAGGAGGCGTAGAGCAGGATGCCGAGAAGGGCGAAGATCAGGTACATGGCGAAGAGGCCCGTGTACCAACTCGCTGCATCCACCCATCTTACGTAGGTCTTTATCGCATTGGGCACGCGGGCACTCCATCGTGCGAGGCTCCGCCACCGCGGCACGCGGCCTCGCTTGGACGCTGCCTTGCCGGGCGCGCCTCCGGCAAACGCGCCTTGCCCTCCGCTCCGGAGGATGCACGGCACCGTCACACCGCGTTTGCGCTATTGCCCTCAATGTCCCTACGGACACCCGTCTACGGCAACATCACCTGCAGTCGTTCCAGAACCTCAACATCGCTGTCAATGAGGAAAAAGATCACCCGTTGATTTGTGATCACAAATTCATCACTCCGCGCGCGCTGCGCCGCGAAATTGATTAACGAGCGCGCATTCTGATGCCGTCGATGCGCGCGACCGAAAAAAGAAGCGGCCGTCCGCTGGCGGACGGCCGCTCATGCATTGGCCTCAAGGCGTTGCTGTCCAGGATCGGCGCTCTCGATGAGCGCCCGGACGGCGCTACTCGTCGTCGCCCTCGTCGACTTCGGCTGCGCCGCTCGCGGCTTCCTCACGCTCACGCTCGCGCTCCCGCTCGCGGGCCGCCTCGCGCTCCTTCTCGCGCTCCTTCTGCGTCTCGCGGTCCTTGACCGCCTTCTCGAGCCGCATGTCGAGGTAGCGGCCGACGACGGCCTCGAGCTCCTGCGTCTTGTCCTCGAAGAAGTGGTTGGCGCCAGGGATGATCTCGTGGTCGATCTTGATGCCGCGCTGCGTCTTGAGCTTGCCGGTCAGCTCGGCGACCGACGCCGACGGCACGACGCGGTCCTTGTCGCCGTTGAGCATCAGACCCGAGGACGGACAGGGCGCGAGGAACGAGAAGTCATAGAGGTTGGACGGCGGGGCGACGCAGATGAAGCCGTCGATCTCCGGACGGCGCATCAGGAGCTGCATGGCGATCCAGGTGCCGAACGAGACGCCGGCGATCCAGCAGTACTTCGCATCCGGCTTCACCATCTGCAGCCAGTCGAGAGCCGAGGCCGCGTCCGCCAGCTCGCCCGGGCCGCCGTCCCAGAAGCCTTGGCTGCGGCCGACGCCGCGGAAGTTGAAACGCAGCACCGAAAAACCCCGCTGCGCGAACGTGTAGTACAGGCTGTAGACGACCTGATTGTTCATCGTGCCCCCAAATTGGGGGTGCGGATGCAGGATAAGCGCTATCGGGCTATCGGCCGCGGGCTCGTGGTGGTAGCGGGCTTCGATGCGGCCCGCAGGCCCATTGATGATCAGCTCGGGCATCTAGGTCCTGTTCGTTCGAATTTCGTGGGAGTGCCGGGCCTGAAGCGGGGGCGCATAGGCCCGTGAACACGCGTCATCCAAAAATCACGGGATCGTGCCTAAGAGAATGCTTGATTTCCCCGCTCGGAATTTTCATATTCGGGTTACAAGTTTAGAACAATTCGAAAGAACGCCACCCCTCGGGCGGTCGACTTTCGGGCTCAGCCCGGCGTGTGAGGCGTCTCTTAGCACACGGGGGGTGGTTCGATGCAAGCGGTAAGCACCCTCGCAGGCCAGGCCTGCGCAACAACGCGGTGACGGTAAATGGAACTCAACACACGCGGCCGCTACGCGGTCATGGCCATGGCCGACCTTGCAAAGCATGGAAACGGCGGCTCGGTTCCGCTGTCGGCGATCGCGCAGCGCCAGCACATCTCGCTCGACTACCTGGAGCAGCTTTTCCTGAAGCTCCGCCGCGCGGGATTGGTCGAAAGCGTGCGGGGCCGGCATGGCGGCTACAAGCTCGGGCGGTCGCCGGGCGAGATTTTCGTGGCCGAGGTGATGACTGCGGTCGAGGAGGGCACGCGCATGACGCGCTGCTTCGGAGACCAGTCGGCCGGCTGCCTCGGCGAGAGCCGGTGTCTCACGCACGATCTTTGGACCGCGCTCGGCGAGCAGATCGAAAGCTTCCTCGGCGGCATCAGCCTCAAGGACGTGATCGAGGGACTCCCCGGCTCGACGCGGGTCGCGGGCGTGGCGCAGCGCGCGCCGTCCGTCATGCCGTCCGTGGCGACCCTGGAGGGGCCGACGCAGTGAACGCGCGCCGCACATACCTCGACTACAACGCGACGGCGCCACTCCGGCCCGAGGCGCGTGCGGCTGTCGTGGCGGCGCTGGACGTGTTCGGCAACCCCTCGTCCGTGCACGCCGAGGGCCGGCGCGCGCGGGCGATCGTGGACGAGGCGCGTGAGGCAATCGCGGCGCTGGTCAACGCCGAGGCGAGCGAGGTGGTGTTCACGAGCGGAGCGACGGAGGCCAACACATGGGCGCTCTCGGCGCCGTGGCAGTGGATCGCCTTCGCGGGCATCGAGCACGATTCCGTTCGCGGCCCGGCCGTCGAGATCGCGGCGGCGCGCGGGGCGGTTGCGGTTGAGCTTCCGGTTGCGCGCGACGGCGCCGTCGACATTCCGCTGGACGGAGACGGCAACGGGCTGCTGGTTGCGCTGCAGATGGCGAACAACGAGACGGGCGTGCTGCAGGACGTAGCGACAGCCGGCCTCAAGGCGCTTGCGTACGGCGCGCGCCTCCACTGCGACGCGGTGCAGGCGCCGGGCCGCATCGCGATCGATTTCAAGACGCTCGGCGCGTCCACGCTCAGTCTGTCCGCCCACAAGATCGGCGGACCGAAGGGTGTCGGCGCACTGGTGGTCGGCAGCGGCGTGCCGCTTCCTCCGCTCTTCACGGGCGGCGGGCAGGAGCAGCGCCGGCGCGCCGGAACCGAGAACGTGGCGGCCATTGCCGGCTTCGGCGCCGCGGCCCGGGCCGCGCTCAAGGACCTCGACGGCGCGCCACGGCTGGCCGCGCTGCGCGACAGGCTCGAGGCAGACGTCAAGCACGTTACTCCGGAGGCCGTGATCGTCGGCGCCGATGCGCCGCGGCTACCCAATACGTCGTCCATCGCGCTGCCCGGCGCGTCGGCCGAGACGCTGGTGATCAAGATGGACCTCGCCGGCATTGCGGTCAGCGCGGGCGCGGCGTGCTCGTCGGGGAAGGTCGGCGAGAGCCACGTGCTCAACGCCATGGGTCTTGCGCCCGAGATCGCGTCAAGCGCGATACGCGTCAGCATCGGGCCGGAGACGACGGAAGACGATATCGCGGCGTTCGTCGCCGCATGGAAACGCATTTGCGGCGCGTCGCTCGCCGCGTGAGCTTCGGTGAAAAGTCGCGGCCTCGGCGGGCCGCACGTCAAAGGTGGATGTGAATGGCTGCAGTTCAGGAGACGATCGACCAGGTCAAGAAGATCGACGTCGATCAATACAAGTACGGCTTCGAGACCAAGATCGAGACGATCAAGGCGCCGAAGGGCCTCAACGAGGACATCGTCCGCTTCATCTCCGAGAAGAAGGGCGAGCCCAAGTGGATGCTCGACTGGCGGCTCGAGGCCTATGCGCGCTGGCGCAACATGGTGGAGCCGACCTGGGCCAAGGTCAGCTATCCGAAGATCGACTTCGAGAACCTCTACTACTACGCGGCGCCGAAGGGTACAGACGGGCCGAAGAGCCTCGACGAGGTCGATCCGGAGCTGCTCGCCACGTACGAGAAGCTCGGCATCCCGCTCAAGGAGCAGGCGGTGCTGGCAGGCGTTCAGGGCGCGCGCGTGGCGGTCGATGCCGTGTTCGACAGCGTGTCGGTCGTGACGACCTTCAAGGATGAGCTGGCCAAGGCCGGCGTCATCTTCTGCTCGATCTCGGAGGCGATCCGCGAGCATCCGGAGCTGGTGAA
>NZ_JADZBI010000145.1 GCF_020852195.1 Hyphomicrobium sp.
CGACCGCCCCGCCGACGAGAGCCGCGATGCGCTCCTTCATCTCGCGCGCGGCCTTGTTGGTGAAGGTGACGGCGAGGATCTGGTGGCCGTAGGCGCGGCCGGTGG
Source organism: Hyphomicrobium sp. (assembly GCF_020852195.1). Lineage (GTDB taxonomy): Bacteria > Pseudomonadota > Alphaproteobacteria > Rhizobiales > Hyphomicrobiaceae > Hyphomicrobium_C. The sequence continues at coordinate 106 of NZ_JADZBI010000145.1, forward strand.
CCAGGATGTGGGCGATGCGCGTGGTGAGGACGCGCGTCTTGCCGGTGCCGGCGCCGGCCAGCACCAGCACGGGGCCGTCGAGCGCCTCGACGGCGGCGCGCTGCTCCGGGTTGAGGCCCGCGAGATAGGGCGGCATCGCGCCCGCGCGGGCACGCTCGGAGACCGATAACCGGCGCGGCGTGGCGGCCTCGGCCGGCGGCTCATGGCCCGGCGCCACCGGGAGATCGAACGGCGGAACGTCGTCTTCCCCGTGGCCCGGCGGATGGTCCGCCCTTGCGCCCGCATGCAGCGCGCGCCGGGCGGCGTCTTTGTCATCATGAGGCATGAGTCGCTCTATACCATGAGCTTTGGCTGGACCGATGATTCACGCTTCGGGCCGGTCATGCCCGAAGCGATCATGGCCTCGGGGCATCAATCGGGCGCACACGCCTGCCCATATGACGAAAATATAGGGTGCGCCTGGAGTTCCGCGAGCCGCGCATGCCCTCCTCCCCAGGAAAATGCCCCAATTGGGGGTCACACTTGGCATCCGTGTTGGGGTATGGTGGCGCCCGCGTCGGTCCTCGCCCCCCGCGACGACCCCGTGTTTCGATCGGCGATGCGCCCTCCCGTGCGGCCGGCCCGATCTTCGACCGCTTCGGACGCCGCAGGTGATTGGATCTTGAGCAGATAACACGCGGATGAACAACGCCCTCCTTTATCTCGGCGGCATTCTGATCACGGTCCTGGCGGTTCTTTTCGCGGTCCCCCGCTTCGTCGATTGGAACAGCTACCGCGGCATTTTCGAAGAGGAAGCTTCCCGCGTTCTCGGCCGCGAGGTGCGTGTCGGCGGCGGCGTCAACCTGCGGCTGCTGCCGGCGCCGTTCGTCTCCTTCGAGAAGCTCCGAATCGCGGACGTGGGCGACGACGGGGGCAACTCGATCATCCGCGTCGAGAGCTTCACCATGTGGCTGTCGGTGCCGCCACTGCTGCGCGGCGTGCTCGAGGCGCACCGCGTGGAGCTGCGCCGCCCGATCGTCAACCTCGCGCTCAACGCGGAGGGCAGCGGCAACTGGCGATCGCTCACAATCTCGCCGGGCGCATTCCCGTTCGCGCCGAGAGAGGTGGCGCTGCAATCGGTCGCCATCCATGACGGAGCGGTCATCGTCAGCAATCCGTCGCGCGGCGAGCTCGCGCGCTTCGATGACATCAACGGCGAGCTCAACGCAGATGCCCTGGACGGGCCGTTCAAGTTCAAGGGCGAGACGAACTGGGGCGGGACGCCGCGCCATGTGCGCATCGCCACCGCCAAGATCGACGGCAAGGGCGATCTCAGGTTCAAGGCCGCCGTCAATGTGAGCGACAGCGCCAACTCCTACGTTCTCGACGCCAGGCTCTCCGACCTCAGCGCGGTGCCGACGGTCGAAGGCGACCTCACCGCAAAGCTGAATCTGGGTGCCGCGCAATCCTCCGCCACCCTCGCGCCTCAGCCGCCGGCCGCCGGGGACGACCTCGACCTCGGGCTCGACGACACGCCCGCGAGTCCGCCCGCCGCAGCGCCGTCCGCGCAAGGCACGGCTCCGGCCCCCACGGCGGCCGCCCCGCCCGCAGGCGGGGCCACCGGCTTCGAGCTCAAGGCCAAGGTCAAGGGGACGGCGCTCGGCGTCGCCCTCGACGACATCACCGTCTCGCTCGAGGCGGGGACAACGCCCCAGCTCATCACCGGGCAAGCGAAGTTCGGATGGGCAGACAAAACGCAGCTCGACGTCGATCTCGCCTCGCGCTGGCTCGATCTCGATCAGCTCGCGCGCACCACAGAGGCGAAGATGCCGCTCGACGCGGTGCGCAGCTATTTCGAAGTGGTCGCGTCCGCGCTGCCGGCCGAAGCGGACACCAATGCGCGGCTCGAGTTCGACCAGCTCACGCTTGGCGGCGAGCCGATCGGCAACGTGCGGCTCGCGGCATCGCGCTCGGGCGGCCCGCTCGAGCTCAAGGGCGTGCGCGCGGATCTGCCGGGCGGCGTACGGCTCGAGCTCGACGGCATCCTGACGCCCGCGGCCCGCGTGCCCAATCTGGACGGCACGCTTTTCGTCTCCGGCAAGAGCCTCACGCGCTTCCTCTCCTGGGGGCTCGGCACGACCAACGTTGCGCGCGAGCGCGGCGACGGCGCCTTCTCTCTCGACGGGCGCTTCGCGCTCGGAGACGGGACGCTCGCGCTCACAGACGCAACAGCTGACTTCTCCGGAACGCCGCTCGAGGGCAGCCTCAAGCTCGATCTCGGCGAGCGCAGGAAACTCGCGGTGGCGATCGAAGGGCAGCGTATCGACGTGGCGCAGTTCGGATCTGGGCTCGTGGACCTGGGCAACCTGCGTCGGATCCTGTTCGGTACCGATGCGCCGGCGACCGCCGGCGGCGACACGCCACCCGCCGCATCGGATGCCGGGACGGCGCCGTTCGATCCCGCCGGCGGCGACCTTTCGCTCGAGCTCAAAGTAGCCGAGCTGATCGATGGGGAGCACCGGCTCAAGGATGTCGATGCGGATATCCGGCTCGAACGTGGTCGGCTCTCCATCCCCCGCCTCCGGTTCGCGACCGTGGAGGGGCTCTATGTCGAAGCCGAGGGCGAGGCCACCGACGTGCCGGCCCGTCCCAAGGGTGTCGTTCGCGGCCTGATCTCGGCGCCGGATGCGCGGGCGGCGCGGGCGCTCGTCACACTGCTCGACGTCGAGGGTGCGCCCATCGAGGACGTAGCGCGGATCGCAGGGCTCGCGCCCTTTCGGCTGGCCGGCACGCTGCAGTTAAGCGGGGACGCCTCCAACGCCAACACGCTTGCCGTCGACGGGACGCTCGGCGGGGGGCGGCTCACCGCCGCGCTCCGTCTCGACGGCGGGCGCGCGCAATGGAGAACCTCGTCACTCGACCTGCAGGCGACCATCGACAGCCCGGATGTGGCGCAGCTCGTGGCCACGCTGTTCGACGCCAACATCAAGAGCAGCGGGTCCGAGCCGGCCAAGAGCGGGCGGGCCGTCATCAAGGCTGCGGGCGTTCCGGCCGAGAGGCTTCTCTCTTACGCCGACGTGACGGCCGAGGGACTTTCCCTCGGCTACCGCGGCGAGATACGCCTGCCGGAGCCTGGAAAGCCGGGTGTCGACGGCGAGCTCAAGATCGTCTCATCGGATGCGCGCATCGCGCTGGCGCTGGCCGGGCTCAGCGTCGCGGACGGAGCGTCGGGCGTTCCGCTCAACGGATCGGTGGACGTGCGACACAAGGACGGCATTCTGAAACTTGAGAGCGACGCGACAGTGCTCGGCGACAGCACGATCTCGGGCCAGGTCTCCATCGTCGCCGGGAACGGCGGCCGCAAGACGATCGACGCAACGCTCACGGCCGACAAAGCCTCGTTCACGGCGTTGCTTGCGCCCTTGCTCGGAGCACCGGAGGGTGCCGGCGCACTCGACGCGGCGGCGCCCACGCCGGCTCCCCCGCCGCGCTCGGCGCCCGAGCCCGAAGCGCCTGCCATCATCTGGCCGGAGCAGGCGTTCGATCTTGCGTTGCTCGACCGCGCGGACGGCAAGATCGCACTCACCGTCGGCTCCCTGAGCCTCGAGCCCGGGCTCGCGATCGGCAACGCGCAGCTCGCCGCCGAGCTCTCTCAAGATGCGATCAAAGTGACCCGCCTCGAAGGGAACGCCGTGGGCGGGCGGCTCACCTCGGAGCTCGACATCACGCGAGAGCGCGCGGGAATCGGGCTCAAGGGCACAATCCGGATCGACGTGTCCAGCAAACCCGTGCCGCCGTCCGGCGCTGGCGCGGATGGCGCGCCTCAGCCGGGCGACGCAGTCGCGTTTCACGCCACGTTCTCAAGCCGCGCCCTGAGCCCGGCTGCGGTCATGGCGGCGCTCACCGGCAGCGGCCAGGTCACGGTCGGCAACGCGACGCTTAACGGCAACTCGCCGACAGCGGTCTCGGAGGTGGCGCGAGCGGCGCTCACTGGGCAGGGACCGAGCGGCGGAGCGCAACTGGCGGAGGCCGTCAAGGCCGCGCTCAAGGACGGCGAGGTCAAGCTCGGCAAGATCGCAATTCCGGTGGAGATCAGCGACGGCGCGCTCAAGCTCAAGAAAGTGCAGATCGACATGGCCGAGGGGCGCTCGACGTTCGTCACGGCGGTCGAGCTGCAAACCATGCAGATCGACAGCGAATGGCAGATCGAGCCGAAGCTCGACAAGAAGCTTACGGCCAATCCCACGCGCGCGCTGCTGCCGCCCGTGACCGTCGTCTACGCAGGCAAGCTCAGCGAGCTGGCATCGCTCGAGCCGCAAATCTCGGCCGATGCGCTGGAGCGCGAGCTCGTGGTGCGCAAGATGGAGCTCGACGTGGGCGAGCTCGAGCGCCTGCGCAAGCTCGACGAGGAACGGGCGCGGCAGGACGCGGCGCGCCGAAAGGCGGCCGACGAGGAACGCGCGCGCCTCGAAGCGGAGCGGCGCAAGGCGCTCGAGGAGGATCAGGCGCCGCCGCCGGGCACGGAACCGAACGCGGTCGAGCGCGAGGAGCTGACGGCACCACCCGGGGCCAGCCCGTCCGACATCTACGACAACAGCGTCATGGATGCACCAGCCGGCGTTCCCATCGAGCGGGACATCGAGGCCACTGCGCCGCCGCCCGTGGTCGCCCCTTCGCCGACATCGCAGCGTCCGCCTCCGCGCCGCAAGAGGCCCGCCGACGAAGCCTGGCGGCCGTTCCAGTCGACGCCGTACTGAGAGCAATACTCGTTAGCGATCAGTCGCGGTTGCCGCCGTCATAGCTGACCACGGTACCGGCGGCGCGGACGTAGTCCAGAATCCACACCCGCACGGCACTCGACAGCCCGGCCGTCCCGCGCCGCTCGTCGATGCGGGCGATGAGGCTCGCAAGCGAGACGCCCTCGCGAACGGCGGCCTCCCGCAGAGCCGCCCAGAACGACTCCTCGAGTGAGATCGACGTGCGATGGCCGCGGATCGAGAACGAGCGCTTGACGGGCCGGGCCGGTGCGCCGGTCATGACGCCGGCCCGCCGTCGCTCTCCGTGCCGTCGTCCGTCTCGACGGTCTCGCGCCGGTGCGCGTCGAGGCGGCGCGCGGCGATGGCCTCCTCGGCATCCATCCGCGCACGCTCGGCCTTCGGGCGGCCGAACTTGGCGCGGTTCTCCTCGGCGCGCTTCTCCTTGGCGGCGCGCTCGCGCACCTTGCGAGCCTTGCGGAGATTGACGATGTCGGCGGTCATGGGCGTCTTCCGCTAAATGCCGGTGAACAGGATGTCGATCGCCGCAGTGACGCGGCTCCACTCTGCCGACAGGCTGGTCACGCGGTCCTTGAGGGCGTCGCGGGGGACGGACGCGAGATCCGGCGTCAGGAGCGTGTAGCTTTGGCCGCGCACTTCGAACTCCGGATACAATCGGGAGCCATCGGAGACCACGTCCGCCGTGAGCGGTGCGACGATCACCGATTCGGTTTCCGATACCAGGTCAGCCTGCAGGATCACGAGATACGGGAGATGCTTGCGCGTCCGAGGAGTCGGATTGCGATAGACATCGTACTGGCGCATCAAAACTTCCGCCAGTCGTCGCTCAACAGACCGTGTTTCCTGATGAAGCGGTTGTGACTCTGGATTGCCTTGCGATTTTCCTGCCGCCACTTCTCGGAACGGCGCTCTTGCAGGTCGCGCGCTAAAGCCTCTTCGAGAAGGGCGGACAGGTTCGTACCCGCCTCCCTTGCCTCAGCGAGGAGGTCGGCGTCGATCGAGAGATTCACCGCGCGCTTGCGGCGATTGGGCCGCTCCTGCATGCGTGGCCTCCATGCGCATTGCCGATGCGCATCCTAGCTCCGGGCGGGCGCGCAGTCAAAGTTGCGGGTTACTCCGGGCCGATCATCTTGGCGGGGTCGACGATCTCGTCGAACTCCTTGTCGGTCACGTAGCCGCCGCCGACCGCCTCCTCGCGTAGCGTGGTGCCATTCTTGTGCGCGGTCTTGGCGATCTTGGCGGCGTTGTCGTAGCCGATCTTGGGCGCCAGCGCCGTCACCAGCATCAGCGAGCGGTCGAGACCGGCCTTGATGTTGTCCTCGCGCGGCATAATGCCGACCACGCAGTTGTCCGTGAACGAGCGCGCGGCATCTGCCAGGAGGCGCACCGACTGCAGGAAGTTGTAGGCCATCACAGGATTGTAGACGTTGAGCTCGAAGTGGCCCTGGCTGCCGGCGAAGGTCAGCGTGGCGTTGTTGCCGAACACCTGCACGCAGACCTGGGTCAGCGCCTCGCACTGGGTCGGGTTCAACTTACCTGGCATGATGGAGGAGCCGGGCTCGTTCTCGGGCAACGCGAGCTCGCCGAGGCCGGAGCGCGGGCCCGAACCCAGGAAGCGGATGTCGTTGGCGATCTTGAACAGCGAGGCCGCCATGGTGTTGAGGGCTCCGTGCGAGAACACCATGGCATCATGGGCGGCGAGCGCCTCGAACTTGTTCGGCGCAGATGTGAACGGAAGCTGCGTGATGGCGGCAATGCGCTCGGCCACCTTCTCGGCGAAGCCCTTGGGCGCGTTCAAGCCGGTGCCGACGGCGGTGCCGCCCTGGGCGAGCTGCATCAGCGCCGGCAGCGTCTGCTCGATGCGGGCTATGCCGTTCTCCAGCTGCTGCGTGTAGCCGGAGAACTCCTGGCCGAGGGTGAGCGGCGTTGCGTCCTGCGTGTGGGTGCGGCCGATCTTGATGATCCTGGCCCACGCCTGCGCCTTGTCGTTCAGCGCGTTGCGCAG
>NZ_JADZBI010000146.1 GCF_020852195.1 Hyphomicrobium sp.
CTGGAGAACGTGCTCTATCAGACGATCGACACGCTCTCGAAGGGCTATCGGCACCGTACGGCGCTCGCGCAGTCCATCCTCCACGACCCGGACATCCTGATCATGGACGAGCCCACCGACGGCCTCGACCCGAACCAGAAGCATCATGTGCGCGAATTGATCCGCGAGATGGCGCCCCACAAGGCCATCATCGTCTCGACCCACATCCTCGAGGAGGTCGAGGCCGTCTGCACCCGTGCGGTGATCATCAACCGGGGCCGCATCGTGGCCGACGGCACGGCGGAGGACCTTCTGCGCCGCGCGCGCACCCACGGCGCGGTCTCGATCCGCGTGCCCGAGGCCACGGCCGCCCGCATCTCGAAGGCCCTCTCGGCGCTGTCCGAGATCGCGGGCGTCGAGACGGCCGAGAAGGCCGACGGCCATATCCGGCTGCGCGCGCTGCCGAAGAGCGCCGCCTCCCCCGCCAAGGCCATCGGCGAGATCCTGCAGCGCGAAAGCCTCTCCGTCGAGGAGATCTACGTCGAGCGCGGCAAGCTCGACGACGTCTTCCGCGAGATCACCATGTCGGCGCAGGCTTGAGGACTTGAGGCAAAAACCAATGCGCGACACATTCAAGACCGCCTACACCATCGCCAAGCGCGAGTTCGCCGCCTACTTCGCGACGCCGCTCGCCGCCGTGTTCCTCACCATCTTCGTCGCCGCCACCGGCGCCTTCGCCTTCTACATCGGCGGCTTCTTCCAGCGCGGGCAGGCGAGCCTCGACTCCTTCTTCGCCTACCATCCGTGGCTCTACCTGTTCCTCGTCCCCGCCGTCGCCATGCGGCTCTGGGCGGAGGAGCGCAAGAGCGGCACCATCGAGCTCCTGATGACGCTTCCGGTCTCGCCGACCGAGGCCATCCTCGGCAAGTTCGCGGCCGCCTGGGCCTTCATCGGCCTCGCCCTCGTTCTCACCTTTCCCATCTGGATCACCGTCAACGTGCTGGGCGATCCCGACAATGGCGTCATCCTGACGAGCTACCTCGGCAGCTTCCTCATGGCCGGCGCCTTCCTCGCCATCGGCGCCTTCATCTCGGCGCTGACCAAGAACCAGGTCATCGCCTTCATCTTGGCCGCGACCATCTGCTTCCTGTTCGTCACCAGCGGCATGGACCTTGTGCAGAATGCGCTGCGCGCCTGGATGCCCCGCATCGTCGCCGATGCCGTCGCCTCCATGAGCTTCCTCACCCACTACGAGGAGATCACGCGCGGCGTCATCTCGCTCGCCTCGATCATCTTCTTCGTCTCCTTCATCGCCTTCGCGCTGTTCGCCAACGCGATCGCCGTCGGCCAGAAAAAATCCGCCTGAGGATCGCGCCATGAACGACTTCATCGCCGCCGTGCGCTCCCGCCTCGCCGCCGCCTTTTCCGGCCTCGTCGACTATGCTGGCCACCTGAGCCCGGCTCGCCTCGCCTGGGGCGGGCTGGCGCTTGCCGCCGTGACGCTGCTCTCGGTCAACCTCATTGCCTCCGAGACGCTGAGCGGCTGGAAGGCCGACCTCACCGAGGACAAGCTGTATTCGATATCGCCTGGCTCCGTCGCCGTGCTCAAGGGCATGGACGAGCCGGTCAAGGCGCGCGTCTATTTCTCGAAGAAGCTCGGCGAGCTGGCCCCCTCCTACGCGCAATACTTCAACCGCGTCCGCACGCTGCTCGAGGATTTCCGGCGCATCTCCGGCGGCAAGCTCGAGCTCGAGTTCCTCGACCCCGAGCCGTTCTCGGATGCCGAGGATCAGGCCGTCGCGGGCGGTATCAGCGGGCGGCGCCTCAACGCCGAGGGCGAGATGGGCTACTTCGGGCTCACCGCGCGGAATTCGACCGACGACCAGGAGGTGATCGGCTTCTTCTCGCAGGACCGCGAGAACTTCGTCGAGTACGACATCACCAAGCTCATCCACACGCTGTCCAATCCCAAGAAGCGTCTCGTCGGCCTCATGACCTCGCTGCCGCTCGACGGCGGCCAGAACCCGATGACGCAGCAGCCGACGCCGCCCTGGCTGATCATGAGCCAGATCCGCGAGTTCTTCGACGTCGAGACCATCGACCAGGCGGCGAAGGAGATCCCGACCCGCATCGACGTGCTGCTCGTTGCCCAGCCGACGCAGCTCACCCCCGAGGCCGCCTACGCCGTCGAGCAATATGCGCTGAAGGGCGGCAAGCTTCTGGTGCTGATCGATCCCATGGCGGAAACCGCGACCTTCGATCTGATGCAGAAGCAGGGCGAGGGCCGCGCCGAGCTCGCCAAGCTGCTCAAGGCCTGGGGCGTGGATTTCGACCCGAAGAAGACGGCCGCCGATATCCGCCACGCGCGGCGCGTGCAGTTCGGCCGCGACGACCAGGGCACGGTCACCGAGTACGTGGCCTGGCTCGCCCTCAACAAGTCCGCCATCGACGAGCGCGACGTTCTCTCGGGCGGCATCGAGAACCTGAACCTCGCCTCCGCCGGCATCCTGAAGCCGATCGACGGCGCCTCGACCACCGTCACGCCGATCATCGCCACCTCGCCCGAGGGCATGGAGGTCCCGACCGAGAAGGTCGGCATGACAGGGGACCCGCTGGGACTTCTGCGCAGCTACGTGCCGGGCGGCAAGCCGTTGATCCTCGCCGCGCGCATCTCCGGCGAAGCCAAGACGGCCTTCCCGAACGGCGCGCCGAAACCGGAGGAAAAGAAGGACGACGCCAAGACGGAGCCCGGCAAGGACGGCGCGGCCACGGCCGATGCCGACAAGGCGAAGGACGCAAAGCCAACCGAGGAGGCCAAGCCCGGCCCCGGCCATGTCACCTCCGGGCGCGTCAACGCCATCGTGGTCGCGGACACCGACCTGATAGCCGACCGCTTCTGGGTCGAGAGCCGCCAGATGCTGGGCCAGGAGTTCGTGATGCCCTCGGCCAGCAATGCGGCGTTCATCCTGGGTGCCCTCGAGAACCTCTCGGGCAGCGACGCGCTGATCGCGCTACGCAGCCGCGGCATCAAGGAGCGGACCTTCACGCTCGTCGAGGATCTGCGCCGTGACGCCGAGCGCAAGTTCCGCGAGAAGGAGGAGGCCCTTACCGCCAGGCTGAAGTCCGTCGAGCAGGAGCTGGAGAAGCTTCAGACTGCCGCCGCGACCGGCGGCGCCGTCGTCGTCTCCGACAGGGAGCGCGAGGCCATCGAGGGCTTCAAGACCCAGATGATCGAGACCCGTCGCGAGCTGAGGCAGGTGAAGCTCGCGCTCAGCCAGAGCATCGACAGCCTCGACGGCTGGCTCAAGTTCGCGAACATCGCGCTCGTGCCGCTGCTGATCGCGGCCGGCGGCGTCGGATGGACACTCTGGCGCGCGCGCCGCGGCGCGAGATCGTGACGAGCCCAAATCCAAGCTGGAGAAGAGAGCGATGACACCCCGTAACTTCGCAGCGCTCGCCGCCGTGGCGGCTCTCTCGCTGATCGCGGCGATCTTCATCTATGCCGCACGCACGCCGTGGTCGACGGAGACCGCGGCCGCCGGCAAGCTCGTGCCCGGCCTCGAGGCCAACGCCGCCAACGTCGGCCGCATCACGCTGACCCAGGGCGGCAGCACCTTCACCCTCGAGCGCGCCGGCGACCACTGGCAGATCGCGAGCCAGGACGGCTATCCGGCGAGCCCCGAGAAGGTCCGCGCGATGCTCGTCGCGCTCACCGACGCGGAGCTTGTCGAGGCCAAGACGCGCCTTCCCGAGCGCTTCTCCATCCTCGAGGTGGACGACCCGGCAGGCAAGACGTCCAACGCACGCCTCATCAAGCTCGAGGACGCAGGCGGCAACGTGCTGGCAGAGATCATCGCCGGCAAGCAGCGCCCCGGACAGACGGGCGCCGCCGGACAGGGCTCGGGCGGCACCTACGTGCGCCGCCCGGGCGACGACCAGAGCTGGCTCGTGAGCACGCGCATCGCCGGCGGCGCGGCGCTCAAGGACTGGGCCGATCCGCGCGTGTTCGCAACCGACTCCGGAAAGATCGCGAGCGTGACCGTCACGGTGGAAGGCGAGGCACCCTACAAGATCAAGCGCAACGCCGGCGGCAACCATGAGCTCGACAGCATCCCGACCGGCAAAAAGATCAAGTATGTGAACATGGTTGACAACATCATCGAGGCCGCCTCCTTCCTCGACTTCGAGCGCGTGCGCAAGGCGACCGACGCCTCTGGCGGCAAGGCCGGAACGGTGACGTTCGAAACCGACGACAAGCTCAAGGCCGTGCTCAACGTGCGCCGCGACAAGGACGCCGTATGGATCACCGTCGAGCCAAGCGGAGGAGGTGACGCCAAGAAGACCGCCGACGACATCCGCACCCGCACGGAAGGCTGGGAGTTCGAGGTCATCCCCTCCAAGGCCGACACCATGCTGAAGAAGCACGCCGACCTCCTGGAGGACATCCCGTCCGAGACATCCGAAAGCGCGTCGCCGGGCGCTGGCGCGATCCCCGGCCTGGGACCGATCCCGGGAGGTGGCGCGATCCCTGGCGCCCCGCCGCCGGCCGGATTGCCCATGCCCTGACACGCGGCCACTTGGCCGCGGCGGCAGTTCCCTAGGAGCGTTGCACGGACGGAGACTGGCGGGGGTCCCGACCGTCCATGCGGAGCGTGGCTTCGCCATGACGTCGGGGTGAGGCAAGACGCTTCCTCAACACTGACGTCATCCCGGCGAAGGCCGGGACCCACGCAAGCTTCCACCAAGCTCCACGCAGGCAGTATCCTCGTGCTATGGCGCAAGTCGCATCGGACGTGCGCGGGTCGTCTCAGGCATGCCGTCAGTCCCTACGACGCCACCTTCACGGCATCGAACCTCTCCCACGCCGGCCGGCTGAACCGCTCCACCAGGAAGTCGATGAACACCCGCGACTTGGCGGCAAGGAACCGGTTCGGCGCATAGAGCGCATGGATCGTGACGTCCTGCGGCGGATAGTCGGGAAGCAACACCTCGAGCCGGCCCGCCGCGATGTCCGCTCCCACGATAAACGTCGGCAGCCGCGCGATGCCGATGCCCTTGACCGCCGCATCGCGCAGCGTGTCGCCGTTGTTGGAGCTGAGGCAGGCCGCGATCGGCACCGTGAGCACGGCCCCGTTGTCCGTGAGCTGCCAGCGTGGCACCGTCGTAGAATGCCCGTAATGCAGGCACTTGTGGTGGACGAGATCCGCCGGCCCTTGTGGCGCGCCGTGGCGCGCGATGTAGTCCGGGCTCGCCGCCAGAACCACGCGCGCACTTGAGATGCGCCGCGCGATCAGGCTCGAATCCAGCATGGCGCCGATGCGCACCGTGACGTCCACGCCCTCCTCCAGCGGATCGATCATGCGATCGGTGAGTGTCAGCTCGACCTTGAGCTCCCGATAGCGGTCCATGAAGTCCGCGATCGCGGCTCCGAGGTAGAGCGTGCCGAACGACATCGGCGCGTTGACCTTGAGCACGCCCTTGGGCTCGTCGTGCAGCCGCGAGATCTGCGCTTCCGTCTCGGCGATCTGCGCCAGGATGGCGAGGCACCGCTCGTAGTAGGCAAGCCCCGCCTCCGTCGGCGTCACCCTCCGCGTGGTGCGGTCGAGCAGCCGTGCGCCGAGCTCCTGCTCGAGCTGCGTGATGGCCTTGCTGATGGCGCTGCGCGTCACGCCGAGGCGCCGCGCGGCCTCCGCGAAGCTTCCGCTCGCCACCACCTTGGTCAGCACGTTCATCGCTTCGAGCTTGTCCATCGTAGTCCGGGCCTGTTCTCAAAGCTGCGTCTTGAAGTTTTCGTAGAGCGTGCGCGCAACCGCCGTATACGTAGGCAATCGCTCCTTCACATCCTGTTCGAGCCGCGCCACGCTACCCGCACCGAGTGTCGCTTCGAGGGCGCGCGCATATTCCGGGATGGCCGCCCAGTCCGCGACCGTGTCGCGCGTTGCCTCCACGTGGCACTGCAGACCGTAGGCGCGCGCGCCGTAGCGGAACGCCTGCATCTCGCAGACATCTGAGCGCGCGAGATGCACCGCGCCTTCGGGCAGCGCCTTCACCTCCGCGCCATGCCATTGCAGCACCTCGATCGGATCCGGAACGCCCTTGAACAGCGGATCGCGCCGGCCGTGCTCCGTCTGCGAGATCGTGAGCGCGCCCACCTCGGGCCGCGTACCAGGCCCGACATGTCCGCCGAGCGCGTCCGCCAGGAGCTGATGGCCGAGGCAGAGACCGAGATATGGTCGCCCCATGTCGGCGACGAAGCGCCGGATGGTCGCCTTCTCCTGCTTGAGCCACGGGAACGCATCTTCCTGCCAGACGTCCTGCGGCCCGCCCATGACGATCATCGCGTCGAACGGCTCGAGATCGGGAATGGGCTCACCCTCGTCGAGTTCCACCGTGTGCAAGACGGCACCGTCCTCATGCAGAAAATCGCGGAACACGCCCGGATGCTCGACCGCGAGATGCTGCAGGACCAGGAGCTTCATGCGCCGCTTTTCCTCATCGTTTTTTCGCCCTGCCCGACATGTTGCGCTGCCCACCTACCGAGCCGAACGCTCACGAATTAGGCACCGAACGGGCCTGCCTAACCGGCGATCAGACCAGGGAACCCTTCCACCACCGAGCGCCCCCAAACCCAGGCGCCACGGCCGTTTGCGCCGGATGCCGCCCCACTCATTAAGCCGAGTTTCATCTCTGGCACAAGAGTTGCCTCATAGGAAAATAGCCTAAGACGCGGGCAACCACGCGATCCGCTGTGGCATGGGGCTTGCGGAGCTGGGGCTACGCAGCGAGTAGCAGGGGAGATTTACATGACCGATCAAGCGACAGCGATGTCGACGATATTCACGGAGTTCTACTTCTTCTTGTGCATCGTCCTGATGTTCTTCATCCACATGGGCTTCTGTATGTACGAGGTCGGTGTGGCGCGGACCAAGAACGTGCAGCACACGCTCCTCAAGAACGCGATGGCGATCCCGACGATCGGCATCTGTTTCTATCTGTTCGGAATGTGGATCTATATCGCGTTGCAGGCGTGGCCCGTGGGCTCGCCCGAAGTCAGCTTCGCGACGGGATTCGAGCCCTGGTCGCAGACGCTCGCGCCCAACCTGGCTGACAGAATCTCGGGCGTTTTCGTCGGCGCGTTCATGCTCTTCGGCATGACAGCGGGCTCGATCGTCTCGGGTGCCATCATCGAGCGCTCCAAGACCATCGGCTTCCTCATCATCGCCGTCTATGTCGGCGCCGTCGCCTGGGTGGTTCCGGCAGCGTGGGCATGGGCCGGCAACGGCTGGATGACCCAGTACCTCGGCTATCACGACCAGTACTGCTCGGCGATCCTGCACAGCGTCTCGGGCTTCGCGGCCCTCGCGGTGCTGCTCAACCTTGGCCCCCGCATCGGCAAGTTCGGTCCCGACGGCGAGCCGCGCGAGATCCCGGCCCATAACCCATGGATGGTCACCATCGGCCTCTTCATGATCTATGTCGGCTTCTTCGGCTTCTACGCCGCCTGCCACATTCCGATCGTGAACATCGCCGGCGAGGGCCAGCCCGAGTACTGGACGGCCACCAACATCTACGGCTTCCCGATCACGCTGTCGGGCGTCACGCTCAACTTCCTGCTGTCGCTGCTCGCCGGCATGATGACGGCCTACATGGTCTCGGGCGGCAACGCCTTCTGGACCTTCTCGGGCGGCCTTACCGGCCTCATCAGCGCCAGCTCCGGCAACGACCTCTACCATCCGGTTATGGCGGCATCCCTCGCCATCGTTGGCACGGTTATGGCCTATTACCTGCACAACTGGGTCGAGAAGACGTTCAAGCTCGACGATGCGGTCGGCGCGGTGGCGGTACACGGCTACTGCGGCGTATTCGGCGGCATCGCGGCGGGCTTCCTGCTGTGGGGCTATCCGGCCATCAACCCGAGCGCAGGCACGCTGGTTGCTCTGTCTGAGGGCGCGGGCTGGTTCGGCACCAATGCCGACGGCATGCCGGTCATCACGCCGATCGGCAATACCATCGGCACGCTGGTCTTCGCCCTCGGCTTCGGCTTCCTGCCGACCTACATCATCGCCAAGATCCTCAAGGGCTTCGGCATGCTGCGCGTCGATCCGAAGGTCGAGCTGACCGGCCTCGACGGCGACAGCAAGGCGTCCACCTACCCCGGCCTGTCCGGCGCCGAGGCGGCCTTCGAGGCGCTGCAGCGCAAGGAGGCCAAGGCCTAGCCCATCCGATCACCACGGGAGCCGGGGAATGCGCCCCGGCTCTCCACCTCACCTAAATCGAAGGAGAGCACACAATGTCGACTGGCATCACATCTCTCAGCAAGCTCACCGAAGTGACGACCGTCTATCCGTTTGCAGGCTTGGAAGTACCGTTCGCCATCGCGACGCTCGGCTTCCTCGTCTTGTTCCTCGGATGGCAATTCGTCATGGAGGCCAAGCATCACAAGGCGATCATCGGCAGCTTCACGGCCAGCCCCGCCGAGTGATCGTCTGACGCCGTTCTCCGCCGGCCGGCCGAGCACCCCGGCCTGCGGAGCGTACCTCGAGGCCCCAGGACCGTCATCGGCCTGAGGCCTCGAGTTTCTTTTGGCTCATCCGCCCGAGATCGCGGTCAGCACATAGACCCTAGCGCCCTCCGGCAAAGGCGTGTCGAGCGCAGCCCGCTGGCCCGCGACGACGATGTTGATGTGACGGCGCACACGCGGCGTGGAATCGCAAAGCCGGTCGCGCATACCGGGCCAGCGCCGATCGAGACCGGCGATGAGCCCGCCGACCGTCCGCGCCTGCAGCACGACCTCGCGGCTGGCCACGGGAAAAAGCGCCAGCAGCGCAGGCGGCAGCACCACCGTGACGACCTTCTCCACCTCCGCTGCAGATTCAGCACGATCTCCCATTCGTCCTACCTCGAAAAAAGGGAGGGGGGTCCGGGGGACCCCTTCCCCCGGTCGGGGCGGCGGAAGCCCCGTACGCGCAGCGCTTGGCCGCTCTCCAACCTAGTCATCGACGACGAGCGTCTCCACCGACGAGATGGCCGGCAGATGCTGCGCCAGGCAACTCCAGCTTTCCCCCTCGTCGGCGCTCGCGAACAGCGCGCCGCCTCCGGTGCCGAAATAGACGCCCGCCGGGTCCAGCCGATCCGTGGCCAGCGCCTGCCTCAACACGCCGAAATAGGCATCCTTCTGCGGCAGGCCGTTGCGCAGCGCCGTCCACGAGGCGCCGCCGTCGCGCGTCCGCCAGACCGCCGCCTTCGCCTCCGGCATGAAGCGTCCCTGGATGTCGCCGTTGAGCGGCGCCAGGTACAGCGTCTCCGGGTCGCGCGGATGCGCCGCCGCCGGAAACCCGAACGTAGACGGCAGTCCCGCCTCGATGCTCGCCCACTGCTTGCCGCCGTCGTCGCTGCGGTACATGCCGCAATGGTTCTGCTGGTAGAGCCGGTCCGAGCCGCCCGGCGCCAGCACGAGGCTGTGCACGCACTGGCCAAGCTCCGGATAGCGCTGGTCCTCCGGGTTGAAGTCGGCTCGCGTGCCGCGGTTGCGCGGCTCCCACGTCGTACCCCCGTCGGCGGAATGGAACACGCCGGCCGACGAGATGCCGACCCAGATTTTATTCGCGTCGTCGGGATGCGGCACGATCGCGTGCAGGATGAGCCCCCCGCCCCCCGGCTGCCAGTGCTCGCGCGACGGATGATCCCTGAGCCCGGACACGTGCGCCCACGTCTCCCCGCCGTCCGTGCTCTTGAAGAGACCGGCCGGCTCAACGCCGGCGTAAAGGCCGTCGGAGCCGACGGCGAGGCTCCAGGCGGCCACGATAGGCTCCTCGCCCTCGCCATAGGCGAGCCCGGCGCTCGAATGCGTCCACGTCGCGCCGCGATCCGTCGACTTCCAGATCGCGCCGCCGAACCAGGAATTTCCGCCGGCGCCGTAGATCGTGCCTGTCGCCGGATCGGCGACGACATGCTGGATCGGCCATGTTGCGCAGAACGGTCCCTTGAGCTCCCACGCGTGGCGAGATGCATCGCTCTCGAGGATGAACGCACCCTTCTTGGTCCCGATGAGAATGAGAACCCTGGTCATCAGCTCCTCCCGTCTGCCGAATCCTGGCCTTGCTGAGAAGGTGTCGTGTGCGCCCCTTCGACTGTCGCCTTGAGGCTGGCAAGCCCCGCCTCGAAATCGCCGCCCACCATGCGCTCCATGTCGAAGCAGAGGTGGACGACCCTCGCCACGAGCGACAACCGTCCCTCCATGGCCCAGGTTACGTTGGTCGCCGCACCGGCCGGCTCGATCGTGAACGTGACGAGGTTCTTGGCCTCCATCGGCCTCACCATGTTGAGATCGATGACGATCCGCGAAGGCGCCGACGTCTCCGCGATCACGAGCCAGCCCTTCCCGACATTGCCGTCCCCATCCCAATCGTAGCGCTGGCCCTTGCCCTCGTCCGGACCGCTGAAGATCCGCTTCATGTCCGGATCTTTGCGGTCGTACGGTGACCACGTCGCAAATTTCCGAAGATCGTTGATGAGCGGGAAGATCGCCTCGGGCGGCGCCGCGATGCGGGTCGAGCGCGCGATCCGGAACGTGTCCGGCTGCGTCGCGACATAGGCCAGCACGCCGGCAACGACCACGCCGAGGCCCAGAACGATAAAAAGGGCGGTCTTGAGCATGACGTCCTCCGTTTGTCGCTGGCGATGGCTACGCGGACTTTGCGATCCGCTCGCGCAGCTTCTCCTCCTGCTCGCGCAGTTCCGGCGTGAACTCGGCGCCGAAGTCTTCCGCCTCGAACACGGGCCGGATCTCGAGCTCGCTTTCGCCCTCGCCCGGATTGGGGCAGCGCCTAGCCCAGGCGATGGCCTCGTCCATCGACGCCACCTGCCAGATCCAGAACCCGGACACGGTATTGTTCAGCGCGAACGGCCCCTTCGTGACCGTGCGCTCCTCGCCCGAGAACGTGATGCGCGCGCCCTTCGCCGTCGGGTGCAGCCCCTCGCCGGCCAGCATCACGCCGGCATTCACGAGCTCCTCGTTGAACTTGCCCATGGCCTCGAGCAGCGCATGGCTCGGCATCACGCCCGCCTCGCTCTCCTTGGTCGCCTTCACCAGCACGATGACTTTCATGTCCATCTCCCTTGTCGCTTTGTTGCGTCGTTCGAGCCTAGGACGAAGCGGAGCGGGACCAGCCGACACCCGCGACACGAAAAAATGCGTGCTCGGCAAAAAGTTCTTTCGATTCAGATTGAACCGTGGAGCGCCTCAAGGCGCCTTGCGGCGCGGGCGTTTTCCCTGGCCGGCATCTTGCGCCAGCCGGTCGAGGTGCAGGCGGATGTGCGCCGCCTCCTGCGTGGTATGCGCGAGCGCAATGGCCCTGTCGTAGGCCTCCCGCGCCGCATCGACGCGGCCGACCTGCGCGAGTAGCGCCCCCTTGAGGCCGAAGAAGTGGAAATACCCGCCGAGCTTCGATGCCAGCGGCTCGATCATGGCCAGCGCCGCCTCCGGACCCTCGACCTTGCTCACTGCCACCGCGCGGTTGAGCGTCACCACCGGCGACGGCTGCATGTGCTCGAGCGTGGCATAGAGCGCATCGATGCCGGCCCAGTTGGTGTCCGCGTAGCTCCCGGCCGTAGAGTGCAGTGCCGCGATCGCCGCCTGGACCTGATACGGCCCCGGCCGCCGGTGCCGCATGGCCTTGTCGAGCAGCGCCTCTCCCTCGGAGATCATACCGCGGTTCCACAAGGCGCGATCCTGATCCTCGAGCAGCACGATGGCGCCATCCGCATCGAGACGTGCATCCGCACGCGCGTGTTGGAACAGGAGGAGCGCCGTGAAGCCCAGGATCTCGGGCTCGGCCGGGAACAGCCTGAGCAGGAGACGCGCGAGCCGGATCGCCTCCTCGCAGAGCGGCTTGCGCACGTGCGCCTCCCCGCCGCTCGCCGAGTAGCCCTCGTTGAACAGGAGATAGATCATTGCCGCCACGGTGCCGAGCCGCTCGCTGCGCTCGACCGGCCCGGGCGTCCCGAACGCGACGCCCGCCTCCGCGATGCGTCGCTTGGCCCGCGTGATGCGCTGCTCCATGGCCGCCTCGCTGACCAGGAACGCCTTGGCGATCTCCGCCACCGTCAACCCCGATACGACGCGCAGCGCCAGCGCGATCTGCTGCGTCGACGGCAAGTCGGGATGGCAGCAGGTGAACAGCAGCCGCAGGATGTCGTCGCGGTAGTGCGCATCGTCCAGCCGGTCGACAAGCGCCCCTTCCGCGTCGTCGAGATCAGAGAGCGCCGCCTCGTCCTCGGGCAACGCCTCGGACTTCCGCTCGCGCCGGATCGCATCGAGCGCCACGTTGCGCCCGACCATGATCAGCCAGGCAGCCGGATCGCGTGGCGGACCGTTCTGCGGCCACGTCTTGAGCGCTTTGAGGGACGCCTCCTGGAACGCCTCCTCGGCCCGGTCGAGATCGCGGAAGTAGCGGAGCAGCGCCGCCATCGCCTGCGGGCGCGCGCCCGTCACCGCCGCGTCGAGCCAGGCGAGATCCGTCACGTCGGGGCACTCCCGTCAAGGAAGTAGCCGACCGGACGCACCTCGTGCGCCCCGCCGGGGTTGGCCTCGGAGAGCTCGCGCGCGATGTCGAGCGCCTCCTCAAGGTTCGCGCAGTCGAAGACATAGAAGCCGAGCAACTGCTCCTTGGTCTCGGCGAACGGCCCGTCGAGGACGAGCGCCGGCTCGTTGTCCTTGCGCACGGTGGTCGCCGCAGTGGTCGGCATGAGGCGGGCGACGGGCCCGAGCTGGCCCGCCTTGGCGCGCCGCTCCAAAACCACCGAGAGCTTGGCCATGACCTCGTCGTCATGCTCCTTGCTCCAGGCGCAGACGACGTTTTCCGCGTGATAGCAAAGAATGGCGTACTTCATCTGGGGTGCCGCTCCTGTTGTCGCTGCCTCAAGGACGAGCGACACTAGTCGATCCCGACCCGCCCCCGCAAAAATCCGCCAAAAAATCAAAAAAAACCGAGCCCGTTCCGCGCGGAACAGCCGGGCCGCGGCTTCTAGCGCACATTGCCTCCATCAACCTCTGGCGATGGAGAGAGCCATGACCAAGTTCCGCACCATTCTCGCAGCCGCTATCACCCTCGGCACCCTCACCGCCTCCGGCCAGGCCGGCGCCGTCAGCCTCGCCGTCAAGATGGCCTGCGCCACCGACTACTACGCCCACTGCAGCCAGCACGATCCCAACAGCCCCGGCGTCCGCAAGTGCATGCGCGCCGTCGGCAAGAACC
>NZ_JADZBI010000147.1 GCF_020852195.1 Hyphomicrobium sp.
CGCAGTCGGCGCTCCCGCTCAAGAATTCAAGCGCCGAACCCAAGCACCCAGTTGACCAGCCACCCGAGCAGCAGGTCCGTGAAAAGGAAAAAGACGGAGGCGAGCGCCACCATGACGAGGACCATAAGCGTGGTGATCCACACTTCCTTCCACGTCGGCCAGGTGACTTTCGAGACCTCCTGCCGTACCTCTTGGACAAATTCGAACGGATTGAACTTCGACATCAAAACCGCTTCCCGAGCGCCATGCGACAAATTGGCGCACCCCTGCCCAAAGGGTGCATCCATCAAGCCAGATCAGGCGCCCTCTTCACTGATCCGTCCCAACAAAACCTCATGGCAGGGGTGGAGGGTCTCGAACCCCCAGCCTTCGGTTTTGGAGACCGACGCTCTGCCAATTGAGCTACACCCCTATCGCACGGCTCGTACACGCCTCATCGACGCGAAAGGCGCACATGCCTTATGCGGGGGCGGCATCCTTAGCTGAACTTTCACCGTTTGTCACCGCCTCAAGGCGACTTTATTGAGGCGCGCACCCACAAATGCTCGCATGTCCCCGCGATCTTCTTCGCAACACGCGCAAAACGGCCCGAACATGTGCGCGGCGCGGACGATTTTTCGTCGCCAGATCAGCCGGTTTTCTCGACCACGACCGCCGTGCCATAGGCCAGCACCTCGGTGACGGCGGAGGCGATCTCGTTGGCGTCGTAGCGCATGGCAAGGATGGCGTTGGCGCCGGCCTCCTCGGCGTGCTTGACGAGCAGGTCGAAGGCTTCCTGGCGCGTTTCCTCGGCGAGCTTGGTGTAAACGGAGATGGTGCCGCCGAACAGGATCTGGATGGCGGCGCCGATGTTGCCGACCACGCTGCGCGAGCGAACGGTCAGCCCGCGCACGACGCCAAGGTGCTTCACGACTTTGTAGCCCTCGAGCTCGTTCGTGGTGGTGACGATCATGGGGAGCGCTCCAGTAGGCCGCGCGATCAGCCGGGCGGTGGAGCGGGTGATGGGAATCGAACCCACGTATTCAGCTTGGAAGGCTGCTGCTCTACCATTGAGCTACACCCGCGAGGCCAGGAAACTTGCGGTTTCTAGCCGATTTACCCTGTCCGTCAAACGGACAAAATGGAAACAGCGGGCCGAATCCGCAACCGGCGAAGAATTGTACCCCGCGCCCGGGACGACGGGCGCAGGGTACAGACTTCAATCAGGAGAATGGTAACGGCGCTGCCCTGGTCCGGCGAAGCCCGACCGTCAGCCACCGGGAGAGATGATGCACGACAGCGGCGCGGAGAAGAACGTCTAAGATCGTCTATCACACGCCTTTGCGGATGCCGTCGCGCCTTCAACCGCAGGCCGCCTCCGTGCCGCCGGAACGGGTCGTCTCCAGCGGAAGACGACCTGGAGAAAGGACTTTTTAAACGTAAAATCCGATACTTCGGAAGCGCTTCATTGATTTGAATGATGGCGCGGCGAGGAAATTTGTTCCCGTTGCAATCTCACAACAAAACGTGCGATTTTTCGCTTTTGCGGCGTTTATCATTCATTTGAAGGAAATACCATCACGAGCGCTTGTGTTTCTCTCCTCGCAACGATCCGTTCATTCCTTCTCCGAGGAGAAAAGTGATGTTTGCTAGCGTTTCCCGCTTTCCTGCCTTTGTCGGACGTGCGGCCTTGACAGCCACCGCCATCGCGCTCTTCGCCGCATCGGCGCGCGCAGAATGGAGCGGACCCTATATCGGTATCCATGCCGGATACGGCTGGTCCGAAGCAGATGCCACCATTTCTCCCGCGGACCCGCTAGCGCAGAACCTCTTCGACGACCTTATCCTTCTCGGCATTCCTTTTTCCACGCTTTCAACCGATGGGGATGGGGTTCTTGGCGGCGCACAGGTGGGCTTCAATTCCCAGTCTGGAAGCTTCGTGTGGGGTATCGAAGCGGATATTTCCTACGCGGACATCGATGGATCCGCGAATGCGAGCAGAACTATCGTCGTCAACCTGACCGACGTCACACTCACTGAACAAGCTGCCAGCGAGTTGGACTGGTTTGGCACGCTGCGGTTGCGGGGCGGCGTCCTGCTTGCTCCCGAGACGCTGGTCTACGCGACAGGCGGTCTTGCCTACGGGCGCGTGACGCATTCGTGGAGCAGCACTTTCCCTGCCTCCGCCACTCTGGCTGCGGGTAGCGACCGCAATTGGGAAATCGGCTGGACGGTCGGCGCAGGCGCCGAGTTCAAACTCTCCGATACCTTGAGCCTGCGCGGCGAGTACCTCTATTACGACCTCGGGGACTCAAGCTATTCGGCACCCTTCGCTCCTAATAGTGGTGTTGGCGATGCCAGCCTCAGGGTCGAGTCGGAGAATACCGGTAGCATTGTTCGTGCAGCTTTGAACTTCAAGCTGGAGTGAAATGCACAATCGGTAATTCGTCGCCTTCACAATGAAATAACAAACCGCTTCCGCGGATCCGAAATCTTCCGCCATGCATCCAGTGGAGGAACTCTAGGCGTTCCGGTGTCCCTCTATCTGTGAAGCCCACGAACCGGCGAATCGGTCAGCCCCACATGCCGACAAGGCGCAAGGACTATTGTCTCCGTGGCGATTAGCGTTTTGAGAGGCCGCTCTATTTCGGATCGCGAGTTCCAGGACGCGATGGGCGCGCCTTGAACCACGCAGCCGTGCGGGCCAGGGCTTCATCCGTGGCGACGGCGGGCGTCCAGCCGAGCAGGCGACGCGTCGGGCCATCGTCGATCTCGAGGTCGCCGACGAGGCGGCGCACCTCGGGCGCGCGGCCGGTGAGCAGCCCAGCGAGCCTCAGCGCAGAAACCGGAAAGGGAAGGACACGCGCGCTGCGCCCGAGCGCGGCGGCGATGCCGCGGAAAAGCCTGGGCGTCGAGAGCGGCGTGCCGTCGCGTGCCAGGAAGGTGCCGCCGTCGGCCGCCGGTGCGTCGACGGCCAGCGCGACTAGGTCCGCGAAAGAGTCGACATAGAGCAGGTCGCGCGCGTTCGCGATCGACCCGAACGGGACCGGCCAGCCGCGATCGGCAATCCCGAAGAGGCGAGCCATGTTGCCGCGAACGCCAGGGCCGTACATCAGCGGCGGGCGCAGGATCACCCACTGCATGCGGTTGCCGGCGATCTCGCGCAGTCGCTGCTCGGCCCTCAGCTTGCTGCGGCCATAGGCGTCCTCGGGCGAGGGTGCCTGATCCGCCGTGAATGGCGTGCCGTGCGTTTCCTCGCCGTTGACCTTGATCGAGCTGACGAAGACAAAGCGCTTGACGCCCAGCCCCACTGCAGCCTCCGCGAGACCTTCGAGGACCTCGACATTGGCCGCCGTGTAGAGCTTCTCGACCTGCTCTCCGTCGCCATCCGCCGCATGAGCGCGGCCGGCAAGGTGGACGACCACGTCGATGCCGGCGAGAACGGCGCTCCAGTCCGTGTGGCCCGACAGGTCGCCCATGACCTCAGTGCGCTCGGCGTCCAGAGGCGCGGGAGGTGGTGCGCGCGTGACGGCGGTGACGCGATATCCGGCGGCCGACAATGTCCGACACACCGGCACACCGACAAAGCCTGCCGCGCCGGTGACCAGCACGCGCGTTGCGGAGCGATCCGTCATGCCGGCCATTGAGCGGCCCGGCCGTGCACCGTCACGAGCGTCGGCATGCTCCCCCTCCTGCGTCCACGGATCGGCGTTCTAGCACAGATCGTATACGCCGGCAGCGCGGCGCTACATGCGCACGCGCTTCTTCTCGGGGTCGTAGAACGGGAACGGCACCACGGTGGCCTTGAGGCGCTTTTGCATGCCGTCGAGGCGGCCGACGGCGAGCTTGGTCTCTGGCGCGGCGTGCGTGACGTCCACGCGCGCCAGCGCTAGCGTCTTCTTGAGCAGCGGCGAGCGCATGGCGCTGGTCACGATGCCGACCTGGGCGCGGCCGACGAACACGGGGTCGCCGTGAGAGGGCTTCTCGTTGCCCGTGATCTCGAGGCCCACAAGCTTGCGCAACGGGTTGGCGCGGCGCCTCTCGAGGGCGGCGCGGCCGATATAGTCCTCCTCCTTCTTCTGCGGCACGGTGAAGGCGATGCCGGCCTCGAAGGGGTCGGTCGTGGTGTCGAAGTCGTGGCCGCCAAAGACGAGGCCGGCCTCGATGCGCACCATGTCCAGCGCCTCGAAGCCGAACGGCTGCAGGCTGAAGGGCTCGCCGGCGGCCACGATGGCGTCCCACACCGCCGGTGCGTCCTTGGGATGGCAGAACACCTCGTAGCCTAGCTCGCCCGTGTAGCCCGTGCGCGAGACCAGCACGGGGATGCCCGCAACGCCGCCGATGCGGCCGATGGTGAAGCGGAACAATCCCAGCTCCTCGACGGTCGGCCGGCCGGGTGGGGTGCCGATGATCTCGCGCAGGATCTCGCGCGACTTGGGGCCCTGGACGGCGACGTTGTGGATCTCCGAGGTCGCGGTCTTGAGGTTGAGGTTCAGGCCGGACGTCTCGGCCTGCTCCTTGAGCCAGATCAGACTCGCATCGTCGCCGCCGATCCAGCGGAAGTTGTTCTCGCCGAGCCGGAACAGCGTGCCGTCGTCGACCATGCCGCCGTGCTCGTAGCACATGGGCGTGTAGACCACCTGGCCGACCGATAGCTTCCTAACGTCGCGCGTGACGATACCCTGCAGGAACTGCTCGGCGTCCGGACCCAGCACCTCCATCTTGCGGAGGGGCGAGAGGTCCATGATCACGGCACGCTCGCGGCAGGCCCAATACTCCTCGATGGCGCCGGCATTGGCGAAATGGTGCGGCACCCAGAAGCCGCGATACTCGCCGAAGGCGCGGGTGA
This sequence comes from Hyphomicrobium sp., assembly GCF_020852195.1. Lineage (GTDB taxonomy): Bacteria > Pseudomonadota > Alphaproteobacteria > Rhizobiales > Hyphomicrobiaceae > Hyphomicrobium_C. Next base: position 4,829 of record NZ_JADZBI010000147.1, read on the forward strand.
GCGCTGAGGTGCGCGGATGGAAGCCGCTCTCGCGCGTGAGCTGGAGGGGAGCGTCTGGCGACATTCTGTATCCGATCGACCGCTTGAATGGCGCGTCCTTCGGATAGACCCGAACCTGGATCTCGGTCAGGTGCCAGCCGTTGGAGGCGTCGATGTCCGATGGGCACGAGGACGCCGCGCACACGAGGTCGGTGAGCGCGCGCATGACGACATAGTCGCCGGGGCGCGACCAGGGCTCGTCGGACCAGATGTGGTTATGGCAGTCCACGTTGGTGTTGTAGAAGAAGTTGATGGCCGGCCAGCCGCTCAAGGCGCCGATGGGCGTGTAGTCCTTCAATGCATTGTTGAAGTTGTCCGTGCAGTTCGGATGGCCGAAGTAGCCCATGTCCTCGTAATAGCGCGTCGTGCAGGCGAGGTTGAACGTGTCGTGCCGGCCGACGGTGTCCTGCACGATCTCAACCAGCGGGTTACGGTCGCGGTCGAAGAATTTCGAGTGCAGAAGGCCGGGGATCGGATAGGCGGCGCCGTTGAGCGTGCGCGTGGTCGCGGCGTCGAGGCCCTGCTCGCGGCCCTCGTCGAGGGCCTTGCGGTTGAAGGCCAGGAAGTCCGAGCACTGGCGGCCCTGGACGTCGATGATCTGGATGTACTCGCCCTCGTAGACCTCGAACTTCTCGGCGCTGGCGACGTCGACGCGGATGTCGAGGCGCGGCTCGGCGAGCGGCTCGGGCAGGGGGGCGGTGTTCAGGAGGCGCGGGTTGGCGCGCTCCATGAAGATCAGCACGTCGGAGGGTGGCGTCTGCTCCCAGACGACCATCGGCTCAGCGGGCGCGCCGAAGACGGCGAAGACGCTGCGCTCCGCCTCGAGCTTCACCATCTCGCGGGGGCCAGCATCGGGCGCGAGCACGCGCGCCGCCTTGACCCGGCCAAGATCGAGCCCGCGCCGGTAGAGTCCGAAGCGGACGCGGGCAGCATCCTCGCTGTCGGCCTCGAGCGCGCGCTCGATGCCGAGCGGTCGCGCGTGGCCCTTGAGGCCGAGCGCGCCAAGATCGCTTTTGCCCCTCACTCCGAAGACGGCCACCTCTACGGGCTGCCCACCCTCGAGCGCGCAGAGCTCGATGCGGTCGCCAGCGTCCAACTCGAAAGCAGCAGTGCCACCGGCTTTCAGCACATAGCGCTCGACGCCGGGCTCCAGCGCGGGGCTTCCGGGCAGCACGATCCTGGGTCTGGCGGGAGACGTGAGAAGTGTCGCACCCATGATGTTCTCTCTCCGATGCACGGGCGGCATGCGGGGCCGCGCGCCCTCGCCGCGCGGCCCTGCGCCACCCGCTGCCGATGCCGGGCCTGCTACTCGGCCGCCGCCTGGGTTCCCGGCTGGTTCAGGAACGCCTCCATGGAGTCGTCGAGCGCCTTCATCCAGGGCGTGTGATGCACGGGTGCCAGGGTGCCGGTCAGCGTCGACTTGAACGCGTGGTCGCGGTAGGTGAGGATGTTCTCCATCTTGTGGTGCTCCCATTCCTTGAACATGCGCGCCACCTCGTCCACGTCGAGGCGCGGATAGTCGGTCGCAACCAGCAGGTCGCGCGTGTCCTCGGTCTGGAAGTCGATGGCCTGGAACGGATCCTCGACGGCCTCCTCGAGCTTGATCCACTTCTGGATGTCGGCCGCCATCTCGGCGTAGGGCGGCAGCTTGATGCGGCCGAGCATGACGTCGCGCGCGTACCACGCCTGCGCGTCAAACATGTTGAACGTGTAGTACTGGTCCTGCATGCCGATATACATGCACTTCGGGTTGCCCCACCAGAAGATGCCCTTGTAGATGCTCGGCGGATAGAGCCGGTTGCGCGATTTCAGGCGCAGCGTGTCCTCCATGAACGGGAAGTGGTTGAGGTAGCCCGTGCAGAGGATGATGGCATCCATGTCCTTCTTGGTGCCGTCCTTGAAGGTGCAGGTCCTGCCCTCGACCTTCTCGAGCAGCGGCACCTCCGACAGCGTCTCCGGCCACTTGAAGCCCATGGGCCGCGTGCGGTGGGAGAACGTGACGGCCTTGGCGCCGTACTTGTAGCACTGGATGCCGATGTCCTCGGACGAGTAGGAGGAGCCGATGCAGAGCACGTCCTTGCCGGCGAACTCGTCGGCGGAGCGGAAGTCGTGGGCGTGCAGCGTGCGGCCGAGGAAGCCGGCAAGGCCCGGGAACTCCGGGATGTTCGGCACCGAGAAGTGGCCGCAGGCGACGAAGACGTAGTCGAACTCCTCGGACGTTACCGTATCGGCGGCGAGGTCCTTGACCGTGACCGTGAACTTACCGGCCTTCTCGTCGTAGCTCACCCATTTCACCGAGTGATTGAGCTTGATGTAGTGCGTGATGGCGCTCTTCTCGATGCGACCCTTGATGTAGTCGTGCAGCACAGCGCGCGGCGGATAGGACGGGATTGGGCGCCCGAAGTGCTCCTCGAAGCCGTAATCGGCGAACTCCAGGCACTCCTTGGGGCCGTTCGACCACAGATAGCGGTACATGCTGCCGTGGACCGGCTCGCCGTATTGATCGGTGCCTGTGCGCCACGTGTAGTTCCAGAGTCCGCCGTAGTCCGGCTGGCGCTCGTAGCAGACCATCTCCGGAATGGTCGCCCCCTTGCGCCGGGCGCTTTCAAAGGCCCTCAAAACCGCCAAGCCGCTCGGCCCGGCTCCGATGATCGCAATCCGCTGCTCTGTCATGGCTCTTCCTTCCACACGTGAGCGTTGATCCCAGAAGTCCGCGCGAGCACCGGAACGGACGATGATGCAGTGAACGTAAGCAGGCCGCCGGCGAGAGGCCCCGCCGGCGGCGAACGTCTCAGCCGATCTTTCTCGGATGGGTGCGCAGCCGCAGGGGGTCGTAGAACGGCATGCGGACGATGGTCGCCGGCCATTCGCCCTTGTCGTGCACCACGACCTCGGTGCCGAGCTTCGTGTAGGCGGGCTCGATCTTCGCCATGGCCAGCGACTTCATCAGTTGCTTGGAGTAGGTCGTGCTGGTGATCACGCCGACCTCCTTGCCGCCGATGGTGATCTTGGACAGCGGCTCGATTGCACGGTCAGTGTCGACCTCGAGGCCGGTGATGAACGAGCGCTCCTTGCCCTTCTTGGCGGCGAGTGCCGCCTTGCCGATGAAATCCGGCTTGTCGAGATCGACTGTCCAGTCGGCCTTGACCTCCCAGGGGGTCGTGTCGCCGTGGGTCATGTCGAACGGGAAGAACAAGAGGCCGCCCTCGACGCGCACGATGTCGAGCGAGGCCCAGGAGACCGGGATCACGCCCTTCTCCTTGCCTACCTCGAGGATCTTGTCCCAGATGAAGTGCGCATCCGCCGCTGAGCAGAAGACCTCGTAGCCGCGCTCGGCGGAGTAGCCGCCGCGCGCGAGGCTCACGGGCTTGTCGAACAGCGTCGTCTTCTGATGCTGAAAATAGGGCAGGCTCGCGAGGTCCAAGGGCGTGTGCGGCGCCAGCACCTCGAGCGCGACCGGCCCCTGCAGCGACAGGATATGCACGTCGTTGTCGCGCTTGACCGACACATCGAACTTCGAAGCCACCGCGGGCAGGGCCTCCTCCAGCGCGCCGCCACCGTGGGAGAGGCGGAACTCGTTCGGTCCGTCGACGTAGACCAGCACGTCGTCGATCAGGGCGCCCTCCTCGTTGACGATGTTCGAGATGTGCGAGTCCCCTGGCTTGGCCTTGGAGATGTCGGAGGTCAGGAAGTAGTTGAGGAACTTCAGCGCGTCAGAGCCGGTGACGTTCAGGATCTTCAGTGCGGTCACCTCGATCAGGCCCGCCTTGGTGCGGATCGCCACCACCTCGTCGTAGGGGTCGGTGGCGTAGTTTTGCGGGATCGGCATGTCGTTCCATGACGTCGTCGTCATGTCCGCGCCCAGCGCGATGTGGCGATCGTTGAGGACCGATTGCCTCGTTTCCTTGCTCAGGCTCATGGAAGGTACCTCCCGACTGATGGTTTTGATGCTTGCTCCAGTGATGCGGATTCGATCGGCGCGACGCGGCCGTCAGTCCGGGCCGAAGCCAGGGGACGTCGGCGCGCCGTCGTCGTATTTCTTGAGCCAGTCGATGGTCATCTGGCGGTAGCGGGTGAGACCCTTGTAGTCGGCGATCTCAGGCGGCAGCGTCTCGAGCACGCGCGGCAGGCGGCGGCCCCATTTCGGGATCGTCACCAGCTCCTTCATCTTGATCAGGTAGCAGCGGATGGAGAACAGGATGGCGTTCGAGCGCGGCAGCCGCCACAGGCCCTGCAGCTCGACGCGCAGGTGCACCTTGTCGCCGACGTTCTCCGGCGTCACCGTCGTGCGGTCGATGCCCCACTTGTGGTAGTTCTCGGGGCTCGTGTCGAGGCGCGGATTGATGGTCATGGTCCAGTTGAGGCGACGCACCGGACGGCCGACCTGGAGGTTCAGGAGGAACTTCAGAGCGCGCTCGAAAACGCCGGCCTCGTGCGCCAGCGGCACCGGCCCGTGCCATTCGAAGAAGTTCATGCCGATGTCGAAATCAAGCGACCAGTCGGCCTGCGTGGTGATGATGCCGGCGTCCATCCAGAGCTGGCCGTCGCGCTGGTCCTGGATCGAGAAGTCGCCCTGGCACTGGCGGCCGATGTACTCCATCGGCTCGTAGGGCAGCGTCGTGTGATCGCCGAAGGTGAACTTCTGGTCGATGCCGAGCGGGCGGTTGATCCAGTGCCAGTGGTCGCCGTCCTGCGTCAGCGAGAAGTGCTCGGGATAGTCGCGCGCCATCGACGTCATCAGGAGCTCGAGCATGTCCCACTGCGCCGTCATCATGTGCGGCAGCGCCTGGCAGCGGCCGGGATCGGCGGCGAGCACGATCTCGCGGTCGCGCATCTCGGCGACGTAGTGCTCGTCGATATCGATCGGGAACTCGTACACCGTGCCCTTTGGCCCGGGGACGTGCGGCTCGATGTTGACCGCGTACATGTACTTGTCCTCGTGGAACGGGAACGGAAAGCGCCGGATCGACTCGGGGCTGTTCGAGAACGTGAAATCGTCGCGGAACGTCTCATTCTTGAATGCCAGCACCATGTCGTGTCTCCCGGGATGCGAGGGGCTGTTGTTGCGTGCTCAAAGATCGAGGGTGATGGCGTCGCCTGAAATGCGCGACACGCAGATCATGATCTTGCGGCCGTCGGCCTTCTCGGCCTCAGTCAGGTAGTGGTCGTTGTGCTCGATGAAGCCGTCGCAGGAGGTGACCGCCGTCTCGCACTGGCCGCAGGCGCCGCCGCGGCACAGGAACGGCGCATCGATGCCGTTCTGCTCGAGCGCTTCCAGGATGCTCTGGTGGCCGCCGACCGTGACCTCGCGGCCCGTGCGGACGAGCCTGGCGACGAACGGCTTGCCGATGGGCGGCGCCGTGAACTGCTCGGAATGGATGTTCTCGTCCGGCCAGCCGGCGAGCGTGGCGCTCCGCAAGGCCCAATCGATCATGGGCTTCGGTCCGCAGACGTACACGTGCGTGCCGAGCGGCTGGCTCGCCAGCACCTGCTCCAACGGCACGAGTTGGCCTTTGTCCTGGAAGTAGAGGTGAACGCGCGGGCCGTAGCGCGTCTCGAGCAGCTTGCAGAAGGCGCCCTCCGCCAGCGAGCGCACGCCATAGTGCAGCTCGAAGTCTGCGCCGACCGACTCGAGCTCGCTCATCATGGACATGAACGGCGTGATGCCGATGCCGCCAGCGACGAGGATATGCTTGCGTGCAAGCTTGGCGGGCGGGAACAGATTCAGCGGCTCGCTGATCTCGAGCTCCGTGCCGATGCTGACGTTCTCATGCATGAACTCGGAGCCGCCGCGGGAGTCCGGAACCTTGAGGACGCCGATCTGGTAGCTCGACGTATCGCTGGGGCAGCTCATCAACGAATAAGGATTGCGGATCAGCCGGTCGGGCGCCTGCATGCACACTGTCACGTGCGAGCCGCCAGAAAACTCCGACAGCGGCTCGCCGTCGGCGCTGACCAGCCTGAACCGCTTGATGCGGCTTGCCACAGGCTCAACCTCGGCGACGCGGACGCGGCGCAGAAAGGATGCGGTCATGGGAACTCCACGTTCGGCTCGGGGCGCTCGCCCGGACTCTCGGCATTGATGCAGACGCCCTGGAACGCGGCCAGGCGGCGGGAATAGTGGTCGCGGACCAGGAGCAGCAGACCGCAGTGGGAGCAGGTCACCGGGTTGGTTGTGACGTCCTCGGTCATGCCCTTGCAGTGGACGCACTGCACGCGGCGCTTGAGCGAGCCGCGGTGCTCGGTGCGGATCGACAGATGGTCGATGAAATGGTCGAGGCCGGCCTGAACGACCGAGCCGATCAGCGGCTCCGATCCGGCTGCGTAGAGCCGGAGGCCCATGGACGCCTGGTCGAGGATGGCGTTGAGGTGGCTGATGGCCGCCGGCAGGCCGGACGCGATCTCGACGCCGGCCGGCTCGAGACGCTTGGCCAGGGCCTGCGCCTGCTCCGAACCTGCTCCGTCGGCGGACAGGATAATGCTGGTGCGCCGGGCGAATGCGCCGTCGGCGCGCGTCAGGAGCTCGACAACCGCCTCGGCTCCCGCAACGTCGCAGACGACCACGTTGCTGCGGGCATTCGGGTCGGGGCTGAGACCGGGATAGACCGGCCGACTCTTGATCCCGCTCACAGCCATGGCTCCCTCAATTGCGATCGGGCAGGACTGCAGCGGTCAAAAGGTTAAAACCAATTATGACCATTTTACACCACTACAGCCTGAGCGCCGACATCTTATGAAATCCAAATTCACCCGCAACCCGAAAAATTTCATCCTGAGGAAATTTGTTTGATCTTTGTGCAACTGCTCAATCCATAAGCGCTTTGCTCTCCGGGCGTTTCCCGATTTTGTTGCAGCAGCGAACCTATATTGGTTCTTATTGGTATATATTGGTTGCAATCTCGCAACCGGCGCGGCAATGTCGAGGAAGAATCGCAGGGGAAGGGACCGGAATCCGAGAGACGTCGATGACGGAGGACGCGGCACACGGCTGGGTGGACGCGACGCTCGCGGGCTTTCGCGCGATGGGCGCGTCGCGCCACGCGGAAGCCGCGCACCATTGGCTCGCGGCGTGGGACGCGCTGGCACCCACGGATATGCACGACCCGCGGCGCGCGGCCGGCCAGACCAACGCGGGCGTGGCGTACCTCCTGCTGCAGCAGGCTCCCGAGGCCGAAGCCATGCTCGCCGAGGCAGAGCGGGGCTGGATGCGGGTTCTCGGCGGAATTGCGACTGCCAACGTCCCCGTGCCCGGGCGCAGCTCCTCGTTCCACTTCAGACTGGCGTCGCGGCACCTCGAGGCCTTCCAGAATGCGCAGCGGACGCGTCTTGCGCGGCAGTGCGAGGCGGGGCTCGCGATCGCGCGTTTCAACCGGCTCGTCGGTAGCGCGCGGCCTGCGGCGGGCGACGCCCTTGTCACCACGCTCGCGGCTCAGCTTGCCGACATCCTCGGCCCGCGCTCGGCCGAGGTCCGCCTGCTCCGCGCGTCGGCGGAGGCGGGCGAGGCGCACTCGCCTTATGCAGACAAAGCCGTCGAGCTCACAGCACGGCGTGGGCTGCTTACCGAGCCTTCCGCCGACGACTGGCGGCACCTCGAGGTCGCGGTCCAGCTCACGGCCCTGCTTCGGCCGGGCCTTGATCCCGGTGCGCGGTCCGATTTTCAAGAAGCCGACATGCGTCTGACCTTCTCGCCTGCCGCCGTAACCTCCTCCGGTAGTCAATGACATGAGCCAAGCCACCGACATGGACGCGCCGCCCTGGGTCCGCGACCCCTCGCGCCATCCGCTCATCACGCCGCAGGCGAAGGAGATCGCGACGCGCATCTTCGCGCGCATCGCGTCGGGCGCCTACCCATTCGGCACGCGCATTCCGGCCGAGCGCGACCTCGCGATCGAGTTCCAGGATACGCGCGCCACGATCCGCCAGGCGCTGGAATTCCTGGCCACCTACGATGCCGTCTCACGGCGGGCCGGGAGCGGGACCTTCGTCAGCTATCGCAAGGCCCCGCCTGTGGCGGCACAGGCTGACGGCAATGGGTCGGCCAGCGCGCTCACCATCCATCAGCTCGCCGAGACGGCGTCGCCGTTCGCGATGAATGTTGCCGAGTCCATCCTGGAGCCCGAGATGGTGCGGCTGGCGACGATCTACATGTCGACGCGCGACCTCGCGGAGCTCGGCCTGCAGCTCGCCTCGCTCGAGACCATCGTCACGGAATCGGACAGGTTCGCCGCGCTCGAGGACGACTTCATGATGATGATCGCGCGCGGCACGCACAATTCGTTGATCGCCGCCATGTATGCGATCCTGCACGAGGTGCGCCGCCAGCCGCAGTGGGCGGAGAGCCGCCGGCAGATGCTGACGCCGTCGAAAATCCGCAGCAGCCAGATGCTGCTGCGCTCGCTTTACGAAGGTATCCAGCGCCGCGACGTGGAGACGGCGGTGGAGCTCATCAAGCTGCATGTCGCAAGCACGCACGAGGACATGATCTACGAGTCCTGACGTGCCTGATCCGGCCAGGACCAGGCCGCGAGCTGCTCGCGCTGGTCCCACATCAGCTCCATGGCGCGCATGTGCTTGATCAGCACCTCCTTGTGCTCGGTCCACCAGCCGATGATCGAGCAGAACTCCTGGATGCGGGCGCGGCCATCCGCGATGGTCACCACAGGCCAGTCGCCGACCAGCGCGTTGTCGATGCCGAAGAGGTCGCGTCCCCACCAGGCCGCCTCGCCGAAGGCGTGCGGGCCGACACCGCCGACCTTCATTAGCGCAAGCACCGAGAAGGGTTCGAACGTGCGTGCGCGCTGCACGGCCGATTTCCATAGCTCGAGCGTGGACGCGTACTCCCAGGACACCGCGCTCCAGGTGCCGGGGAAGCGGCGGCAGAATTCCTCGTAGAAGGCGTTCGGCTGCTCGAACGTCACGCGCGGGTCGTTGAGGCGGGGATCGTCGAAGTCAGGGAACTGGAAGACGAAGCCCTCCATGAACTCCGGGCTCGTGCGGCGGATCAGCTCCGCGTAGTTGTCGCAGGTACAGGAGAGGAGCTGGCCCGTGAAGCCCTTGTTATGCGCCTCTATGGTGAGGGCATGCACGAACGGCTCGTAGGCCGTGTCCCAGCACAGGATGTCGGGATCCGCCGCCATCAGCTCGTCTACGATGGGGCCGAAGTCGGTGGTGGCGGGATCGAACAGGCGCTCGGCCACCAGCTCGATGCCGGCCGCCTCGAATGCGGCGCGATAAGTGGCGATGGAGGGGAGCCCGAACAGGTCGCTCTGGGCGCACATGGCCGCGGTCCTCAGATGCGGCTTGTTGCGCTTCAGCCAGTCGACGCCGGTGACGTTGTAGATGGGGTGCACCTCGCTCGGCGCGACGATGGTCGGGGTGTCCGGCGATAGGTCGCTCGGCAGCAGGATCGCCACCAGCATGCGGTGCTGGCTGATCAGGCGGCGCACGTCGAAGGAGAGGTCGTTGCCGCCGTTCATGAGGATCAGCTTCACGCCATCCTCCAGGATCAGCTTCTTGGCGCCCTGGAACGCGCGCTCCGGCTGATACATCGTGTCGTAAGCGACGAGTTCCACCAGATAGCGGCGGCTGCCGACCTTGATGCCGCCGGCCGCGTTCACGCGATCGACCCAGATCTGGCAGCCATCGAGCCCTGGCGCGGACCACGCCTTCAAAGGGCCGGTCAGGGGGGCCAGGAAGCCGATCCTCAAGACCTTCGACGCGCCAAGCGCAAAGTCTCGCAACGCCACGCCGAGCGCGGAGGCAACCGGACTTTTGGCGCGCGCGATCATGTGTTGGCTCTTACCCCGATCTCCCCAGCCCGCGACGGGCATAGATCGGCACTGGGGAGCACGTTCCCCCGTGCGCGCCGAGCGTCGCAAGGGTTCGTTTCGAACCAGCCTATCATGCGCGATTTAATTGCCAAATCAGACGATTGTACTTGTTCTGTGCATTCTTGGCGCAACGGGAACGTGCGGCACCGAGCCTTCAGCGCGTCTCGCTGGCCTGGCGATGATAGACGTCGTCGCTGCGGATGATGTCATCCTCGCCGAGATAGGAGCCGATCTGCACCTCGATCAGCTCGAGCGGCACCTTGCCCGGGTTCTCCAGGCGGTGCCACTGGGTGGCCGTGATGTAGACGCTCTCGTTCTCGCTGACGAGCTTCGCATCGCCCTCCACCGTGACGCGCGCCGTGCCCTGCACCACGATCCAGTGCTCGGAGCGGTGGTGGTGCATCTGCATGGAGAGCACGCCGCCCGGCTTGACGTGCAGCAGCTTGACCTGGAAGCGCGGACCGAGGCTCAAGGTCTCGAAGAAACCCCATGGCCGGTAGCTGCGCAGGTGGCTGTCCTGCTCGGTGCGGCCCGCGGCCTTGAGGCGGCCGACCAGCTTGGCCACGTCCTGGGAGCGCGACTTGTCGGCCACCAGCACCGCGCCCGGCGTCTCGACGATGACCAGATCCTTGACGCCTAGGGTCGAGACCAGGCCCCGCTCGCTCCTGATGTAGCAGCCGGTCGTATCCTCGGTCAGCGTGTCGCCCTGGAGAAAGTTGCCTTCGGCGTTGCGTGGGGCGGCATCCCACAGCGAGCCCCACGAGCCGAGGTCGCTCCAGCCGATGGAAAGCGGAAGCACGGCGGCCTTCTCCGTCTTCTCCATGACCGCATAATCGATGGAGATGGCCGGCGCCCTGGCGAAAGCCTCGGCGTCGAGGCGCAGGAAGCCCAGGTCGTCGCTCGCGCCCTGCAGCGCGGCGCGTGCCGCGGCCAGGAGCGCGGGCTCATGGCGGGCCAGCTCGTCGAGCACGGTATCGGCGCGGAAGACGAAGATGCCGCTGTTCCAGAGATAGCGCCCGTCGGCCACATGCTTCCGGGCCGTCTCGGCATCCGGCTTCTCGAAGAAGCCGTCGACCGCGAAGGCGGCGTCCGCGCCCTCGAATCCGGAGAGGGGGGCGCCCTTGCGGATATAGCCGTAACCCGTGTGCGGCTCCGTGGGCTCGATCCCGAACAGAACGATGCGGCCGGCCTTGGCGACGGCGGCCGCCCGGCGCACGGCGTCGCGGAAGCCCGCGAGATCGGCGATCACATGATCGGAGGGCATGATGGCGAGGATCGCCGTCGGGTCATGACGGGCGGCGAGCAGCGCCGCGACCGCGATAGCTGGCGCCGTGTTGCGGGCAACCGGCTCGAGAACGATGGCTTCCGGCTCGACACCGGCCAGGGCCGCGTGCTCCTGCACCAGGAAGCGATGCGCGTTGTTGCAAACGACGACGGGTCGGGCGAAGCCCTCGTCCGGCGCCAGGCGCGCCAGCGTCGCCGTAAGCAGGCTCCCGGACGCGCCGTTGAGGCCGCCGACGAACTGCTTCGGGTACATGGCCCGCGACAGCGGCCATAGCCGCGTTCCGGCGCCGCCCGACAGTACAACCGGGTGTATTCGAAGCGATTTGTCGCCACTCATGTCTCGCCTAGCCCTTCAGGATCGTGCGCGCGGCGAGCGTCTGGCTTGCCGGCCGAGAGCGTAAGCACGGCCAATGGCGCCGGCAAGATCGTTTGCGCACGGGCCATGCGCGACACGATCCCGCTGTCTCACCGTCTCGCTGTCCCACTGTCTCGCCGCCTCCTTCGCCGACGGGGCGGCAACCCCTGAGGCGGCACAACGTTTATGCCGATAAGACGAATGGACCTCTGGACGAACGGGCGTACCCGTCACAAATCTCCAGGCACGGATCCCATAAGGCATTAGGATGCCGGCTATCGATCGTTCGGGTCATTTTCCGATGGAGCTCCACGCATGACGAGGACCGTTCTCGAGATCCAGGACAGCGGCGGCGAGCCCGACCTGGAAGCGCGCGAGTGGATCGAAGCGATCAGCTCGGTGATGGCGTTCGAAGGCAGCGAGCGCGCCGACCTCCTGCTCGACAAGGCAGTGGGCATGGCGCGGCGGCAGGGGGCGCGGCTCCCGTTCGCGGCCAACACGGCCTACATCAACACCATCCCGCCGCACAAGGAGACGCCGCATCCCGGCGACCGCGCGATCGAGAACCGAATCCGCTCGGCGATCCGCTGGAACGCGCTCGCCATGGTGATGCGCGCCAACAAGGAGACGAGCGAGCTCGGCGGCCACATCGCGAGCTTCCAGTCGGCGGCGACGCTCTACGACACCGGGTTCATGCATTTCTGGCACGGCGCAACGGAGGATCACGGCGGCGACCTCGTGTTCATCCAGGGCCACTCCTCCCCCGGCATCTATGCACGCGCCTTTCTCGAAGGCCGCCTCACGGAGGACCAGCTCACCCACTTCCGCCAGGAGACTGGCGGCAAGGGGCTGCCGTCCTATCCGCACCCGTGGCTGATGCCCGAGTTCTGGCAGTTCCCCACCGTCTCCATGGGGCTCGGGCCGATCATGGCCATTTACCAGGCCCGCTTCCTCAAGTACCTGCACGACCGCGGGCTGGCCGATACCTCCAACCGGCACGTCTGGGTGTTCTGCGGCGACGGCGAGATGGACGAGCCCGAGAGTCTCGGCGCCATCTCGCTCGCCGGGCGCGAGAAGCTCGACAACCTGATCTTCGTCATCAACTGCAACCTGCAGCGCCTCGACGGGCCCGTGCGCGGCAACGGCAAGATCATCCAGGAGCTCGAGGGCAGCTTCCGCGGCGCCGGCTGGAACGTCGTCAAGGTCATCTGGGGCTCGAACTGGGACCAGCTCCTCGCCGCCGACACGACCGGCCGCCTGCGCCAGCTCATGGAGGAATGCAACGACGGGCAATACCAGGACTTCAAGTCCAAGGACGGCGCCTACATCCGCAAGAACTTCTTCGGGCGCTACCCGGAAACCGCGGCGCTGGTCGCCGACTGGAGCGACGACAAGATCTGGTCTCTGACGCGCGGCGGACACGATCCGCGCAAGGTCTATGCCGCCTATGCCGCGGCGACAGCGCACAAGGACCAGCCGACCGTCATCCTCGCCAAGACCGTCAAGGGCTACGGCATGGGCGCGGCCGGCGAAGGGCAGATGATCGCGCACCAGCAGAAGAAGATGGGGCTCGATGCGCTCAAGGGCTTCCGCGACCGCTTCGGCGTGAAGGTTTCCGACAAGGAGCTCGAGGCGCTGCCGTTCATCAAATTCGCCGAGGACAGCGAAGAGCTTCGCTACCTGCGGGCGCGGCGCGAGGCGCTCGGCGGCGTGCTGCCCAAGCGGCGCCCCAAAACCTCGTTCAAGCTCGATCCGCCGCCGCTGTCGCTGTTCGAGGCGCAGCTCAAGGGCTCGGAGGGGCGCGCGATCTCGACCACCATGGTGTTCGTGCAGTGCCTCACCAAGCTTCTGCGCGACAAGCCGCTCGGGAAGCACATCGTGCCCATCGTGCCCGACGAGAGCCGCACCTTCGGCATGGAGGGCATGTTCCGCACCTTCGGCATCTACAGCCAGGTCGGGCAGCTCTACCGGCCCGAGGATGCCGAGCAGCTCATGTTCTACAAGGAGGATCGCAGCGGGCAGATGCTGCAGGAGGGCATCAGCGAAGCCGGCGGCATGGCGTCGTGGATATCGGCGGCGACGTCCTACTCGTCGTCCAACGTGCCGATGGTGCCGTTCTTCATCTACTACTCGATGTTCGGCTTCCAGCGCATCGGGGACCTCGCCTGGGCGGCTGGCGACATGCGCGCGCGCGGCTTCCTGGTCGGCGGTACCTCCGGGCGCACGACGCTCAACGGCGAGGGCCTGCAGCACCAGGACGGGCATAGCCACATCCTGTCGTCGACGATCCCGAACTGCCTCTCCTACGATCCGGCGTTCGGCTACGAGCTGGCCGTGATCATCCAGCGCGGGCTCGAGCGTATGCTCGGCGACCAGGAGGACGTGTTCTACTACATCACGGCGCTCAACGAGAACTACGCTCACCCGGCCATGCCCGAGGGTGCAGAGGACGGTATCGTGCGCGGCATGTATCTGCTCAAGAGCACCGATCCCGGGATGGCGGGGGCGCCGAAAGTGCAGCTCATGGGCTCGGGCGCGATCCTGAACGAGGTGATCGCCGGCGCCGAGCTTCTGGCCGAAGATTTCGGCATCGCGGCGGACATCTGGAGCGTCACCAGCTTCACGGAGCTTCGGCGCGAGGCGCTCGCCGTCGAGCGCTGGAACATGCTGCATCCGGCCGAGACGCCGCGCGTGCCCTACGTTACGCAGTGCCTCGCCTCGCGCGGGGACGCGCCGACAGTGGCGTCGACGGACTACGTGAAGCTGTTCGCCGACCAGATCCGCCCCTTCGTGCGCGGACCCTACCAGGTGCTCGGCACCGACGGCTTCGGGCGCTCGGACACGCGGCGCCGGCTCAGGCAGCATTTCGAGGTGGATCGCCACTTCGTCGCCGTGGCGGCGCTCAAGGCGCTGGCCGACGACAACAAGCTCCCCTCGTCCAAGGTCGTTGAGGCAATCTCCAAGTACGGTATCGATCCGGAGAAGCCGGATCCGGCACACGCATAGCGGGGGTATTCGCATGTCCGTCATCGACGTCAAGGTTCCCGACATCGGCGACTACAAGAACGTGCCCATTATCGAGGTGCACGTGAAGCCGGGCGACCACATCAAGCCGGAGGACCCGCTGGTCACGCTGGAAAGCGACAAAGCCGCCATGGAGGTGCCGGCGCCGCAGGCGGGCGAGATCGCGGAGGTGCTGGTCAAGGTCGGCGACAAGGTCAGCGAGGGATCGGCGCTCGTGCGGCTCGCCTCCGAAAGCGCGGCGAAGGAGAAGGGCGGCGCGGCGCCGGCTGCCAAGCCCGACGAGCCTTCCACGCCGAAAGCCGAGACCCCTGCTCCGGCGTCCGCGCCGGCGAAGGACGTGGGCGGTACGCCGGCGCGCACGCCGTTGCCACTCGGCGTGGATTTCGGCCAGGTTCACGCCAGCCCCTCCGTGCGCCGGCTGGCGCGGGAGCTCGACATCGACCTTACCCGGATCACGGGTACCGGCGAGAAGGGCCGCATTACCAAGGACGACGTCAAGCGTGCAATCGGCGGGGGCAGCGCGGGCGGCGGCGGCATCCCCGAAATCCCGGCGCAGGACTTCGCGAAGTTCGGGCCGATCGAGGCGAAGCCGCTCTCGCGCCTGAAGCGGATCGGCGGGCCGCACCTGCACCGCGCCTGGCTCAACATCCCGCACGTGACCAACAACGACGAGGCCGACATCACCGACCTCGAAGCTTATCGCAAGTCGCTCGACGCGGCGGCCAAGGAGAAAGGCTACCGTGTGACGCTGCTCGCCTTCATGATGAAGGCCTGCGTGGTGGTGCTCAAGGAGTTCCCCACCTTCAACGCATCGCTGGCGCCCGACAAGGAAAGCCTGATCCTCAAGCGCTACTATCATCTCGGCATCGCCGTCGACACCGCGGACGGCCTCGTGGTGCCGGTGGTCCGTGACGTGGACCGCAAGGGCATCGTCGAGCTGTCGCAGGAGATCGGCGGCGTCTCGCAGAAGATGCGCGAGGGCAAGATCTCGCCGGCCGACATCCAGGGCGGCACCTTCTCCATATCGAGCCTCGGCGGCATCGGCGGCACGGGCTTCACGCCCATCATCAACGCGCCGGAGGTGGCCATTCTCGGCGTGTCGCGCGCCGAGATGAAGCCGAAGTGGGACGGGGATCAATTCGTGCCGCGCCTCATGCTGCCGCTCTCGCTCAGCTATGATCACCGCGTCATCGACGGCGCCGAGGCCGCGCGCTTCATCCGCCGGCTCGTCGTTATCCTCGAAGACGTGCGCCAACTCGTGCTTTAGAGAATGTGGGGAGGCATCGATGCGTACAGCCTGCTGCCCTCACTCAGCGTCACACTGGTGAACGCTGGTACCCAGACACGTTA
>NZ_JADZBI010000148.1 GCF_020852195.1 Hyphomicrobium sp.
ACCGAACTGCTGGCGACAAACAGATTGGCTACTCCATGCACTCGACACTGCTCGTCCACCACGCCTTGCGAAGGATCGGCGGACATCCGCGTGGTTCCGATGTGATGGCCCAGCACCGCCTTCACGTCGTCCATCAATTGCGACACATCGTCACCCAAATAGGTCAGGTAGCCGCAGTTCTGTCGGCGCAACTCCTGATCGATGAGCTCATGCGCCCGTTGCACGCTTTTCCGGTCCTGCTCCGTGACTTGAAAATGAAGCCGCAGCCGCGGCATGCCGAGTTCGTCACACGCATCATCCAACGTCACGCGGTTGTCTCGATGGGGCACCTGTTCGCTCTGAAAATAGAGGTAATACGTATTTGAACGTGACCGCATCAGCAAGGAAGGTATCCGCCGCCGTTGAAGCAGCCGCTTTCGACCGAACTTCGGGAGCACCGACAACGCCTGGGGCGATCCCGCCAGAATATTCTTGATATGCCGCCAATAGAGGGCATACTTCCCCTTCCCTAATTGCTCCTGCTGCCTCCCCCCCAGCAAGCGTTTGAGCAAGAACGCCGCGGAAAGGACCGCATTGCCGTGGTCCGGATCTCCCACCAAGGGCCGATCCAACAACATGTACAGGTTCAAGAGGCGGTGCCGGCGCTGAGCCTGTTCCGAGAAGCCGATGCGCCGCCGGCAAAACACCCCCTGCGGATCGGCTTCATACCCGAACATGACGTCCTGTCCCGCCGTCAGGGTGGCGCTCGCAATCACGCCGTGAATATGCGACATGTAGCCGCGCCCCAACCAATCTGAATGGTTACCGATCCCCTCTGGATGTACACGCCGCGATGCCAGCAGCAATCGCGTTGTTTCCAACCCGCCGCCGGCCAACACGATAGTGCGGGCGCGAACGGTGAAGCGACGACCGCTGAAGGTCGCCCCGTCGACCGAGTCGATCCGCGTGCCGTCCGGTGAGGCGTGCAATTCAACCGCCAGGGCATGCAGCAGGACGCGCAGGTTCGGTGCACGCGTGAGGATCGGCCGATACACCGTTCCGAACTGCGTCGGTGGGCTCCAACGTTCAATGCAGGACGTATTCACATCCCCGTCCTCGAATCCTGGCAACATCGAAGATGGGGCACCGGGAAGGGCGGTCGACACACGGTAGTCGTACTCGCCGCATTCACAATAGGTATGGGCACGTCGGTAATAGCCGTCCATCTCTTTCTGTGAGATCGGCCAACCGCTATATGCGACCCACTCGCGCCGATCGAAGTCTAGGGAATCGAACGGAATGCAGCGGCCGCCCCACAGAGATGTGGTGCCTCCGAGTTGCCGGTAACGAGCTTGATCCAGCGGCAGGTGACGGACCGGATCGTTCAGCGCGCCCTGATAGAGGCTCTGACTTGGTCCGGCTTTCGACTTACCGCCGGCTTCCAGTACAATCACGTCCAGGCCGGTCGCCAGCAATTCCATCGCCAATGTGATCCCGGCGGCGCCCGCGCCGACAATGCACAGGTCGGCCGTTAGGGTCTCTCCGTCAGAGATCGATCGTGCATCAAGCAACATGGCTAGACCTCATTGCGACGTCCATCGCGCGCACATTCTCCCCCACATGCCGACGGCAACTCATTCCCGCCAGCACGACGCCGATCTCGGCACGCTGCACGAGAGGATACAAGGCATCGGAAACGGATCCTTTGGCGAGCGCATCATGGGCAAGCACCTCCCGTGCGATCACGCCCACCTGCTGGGCGCGTGCGCGCTCCAGCACCGGGATGGCCGCCTCCATACGGCTCCGGTCGAGAGGGATCTGCACACACGCGACATCCGGCTGTCCGAGCCAGTGGGCGGCATCCTCCAAAGATCGGCAGGACACGCCAAAGTGCCGCAACTTGCCTTGCGTCCTGAAACGTGTCAGCAACTCGAACACCGCATCGCGTTGCGGCATATCAACCGGAGGGTTGTGCAATAAAAAAAGATCGATCCGATTCACGTTGAGACGACGCAAGCTTCCTTCGATTCTTCCGGAAAGATAGTCCGGGTGAAAACACTGCCGCTCCTGTCGGCGTCGTGCCCGTGTGGTGGCGACTCGTGCGCCGTGCCAGCGCCGCAGGAGTAGATTGGCGGCCGGCTTGATGAGTCGAACCACGCCTTCCATCGGTCCGACCGTTAACCCTGACTTGGTGCAGAGAATCATTCCTTCGCCTCGGCTTCGAAGCAGCTTCCCCAGCAGCCGTTCACTATCGCCCTGACCATAGACGTCGGCCGTATCGAAAAACGTAATACCCGCCTCCCTGGCATCGCAAAGACTCGCCTCCACCTCGGCTCGTGAGTACCGTGTCGCCAACGACGCGATCATCGAGCACCCGAAGCCAAGTACGGATGGGATGAGGTCAGTGCTGCCGAGCCTGCGATACTGCACAGTTCGCTCCTATTCCCAGCACATCTTCATAGCGTGCCTCAGTGGTCCGCGCGATCGCTTCCCATGAGATGTTTCGAGCCGCCACTTGCACATTCTCCGCCATGCGCGCATATAGCTCCTCATCAATCAGAAGCCGCGCAATTGCCTGCGCCAGCGCGGCCGGATCCTTCGCAGGCACCAGCAAGCCGGTCACCTCGTCTTGAACGACTTCATCGAATCCGCCCACTCGCGTGGCAATGACGGGCTTGCCGAATCCGAACGCCGAAGCCCGGACTCCACTGGTCCAGCCCTTCTCATACGGCAGAACCAACAGCTGTGCCGCGCTGAAGTAGCCGGCCATCTGCGCAAAACTCACATACAGCGGCACTAAGCGC
>NZ_JADZBI010000149.1 GCF_020852195.1 Hyphomicrobium sp.
AGCGTCGTCGCGTCGGCCATCGTGAACGGCACGTCGAGGATGCGCGCCAGCGTCTGCGCGAGCAGCGTCTTGCCGCAGCCCGTCGGACCGACGAGCAGGATGTTCGACTTCGCGAGCTCGACGTCGTTGTTCTTCGCGGCGTGGTTCAGGCGCTTGTAGTGGTTGTGCACGGCGACCGACAGCACACGCTTGGCGTGGAACTGACCGATCACGTACGAATCGAGGACGGTGCAGATCTCCTGCGGGGTCGGCACGCCGTCACGCGACTTGACGAGCGTGTTCTTATTCTCCTCGCGGATGATGTCCATGCACAGTTCGACGCATTCATCGCAGATGAACACCGTCGGTCCGGCGATCAGCTTCCTGACCTCGTGTTGGCTTTTTCCGCAGAAGGAGCAGTAGAGGGTGTTCTTTTCCTGAGCCATTCTCTTCTCTCACCCGCAGTCAGGAAGCACGCCGGGACATCCCGGACACTGGCCCGACCCGGGCCTTTCGAAGCATTCCACGGCAACCCCCGCCGCGAGGTACAATACCGTGACACCCGATCTGAGCACGCTAGCGTCGCCCAGATCAAGATTCGATTAAAGCCTTTCCCGTCCTGCTCAAACCTCAGGGCCTGATTACCACAGTATTGACGGCCGAAAGGCGTTTGACCGAACGCGGTTAAGGGATCCCAAGTCTAGGCTGCCAACCTTGCGTGGCCCCAATGGGCCACGCCGGCCGATTTAGTGTTGCCTGAGCATAGCAGGGACCAATGCCCCGGGAATCCGATCGGCAACGGGTGCGACCGTGGGGCACACCGCCGCCCTGATCCAAACGCCTGAATCCCGGGCCTGGATCAGGAAACGGGTTCCGGTGCCTTGGCATCGACGTCGTCGCGCTTATTGAGGACCCGGTCGATAATGCCGAAATCCTTGGCTTGATCCGCCGTCATGAAGTAATCGCGATCGAGCGTCTTCTCGATGATCTCGTACGGCTGGCCGGTATGCTTGACGTACACTTCGTTCAGCCGGCGCTTCATCTTGATGATATCTTCGGCGTGGCGCTCGATATCCGAGGCCTGTCCCGAGAAGCCGCCCGAGGGCTGGTGCACCATGATGCGGGCGTTGGGCAGCGCATAGCGCATGTCCTTGTGCCCGGCGCAGAGTAGCAGCGAGCCCATGGAGGCCGCCTGCCCGATGCAGAGCGTCGCGATCGGCGGCTTCACGAACTGCATGGTGTCGTAGATCGCCATGCCGGCCGTGACCACGCCGCCCGGCGAGTTGATGTACATCGAGATCTCTTTCTTCGGGTTCTCGGCCTCGAGAAAGAGAAGCTGCATGCAGATAGACGCGGCCATGTGATCCTCGACCGGCCCCGTCACGAAGATGATGCGCTCCTTCAGCAGCCGCGACGGCAGGTCGTAGCCGCGCTCGCCACGCGCCGTCTGCTCGACGACCATGGGCCAGAAGGAGTTCGTGAGAGTGGCGACGGGATCGCGCATGAGTGTCAATGCTCCTCAGGGTGCTTCCGAAAAACCCATTCCCGGCAAAGGCGAACCGGCGTTCCGACAAGAAGCACGATCAATTTGGACAACCAAGCCCCGCTCGGGATGAGCCAGGGTCCGCCCCTCCGAATCGGGGGCGGCAGAGACATCAGATCAGCATAGCGGCCCGCGACTTCAAGCCCCCCGCGAAGAACACCTCGTATAAGCCGCTCAGGCTTCCGTGACCTTCTCGAGGCTGTCGATCAACTCCTGGCGCGACACCTTGCGCTCCGCGGGCTTGGCGAGTTCGAGCACGAAGTCGATCACCTTGTCCTCGAAGATCGGCGCCCGAAGCTCCTGCAGCGCGCCCGGCGTCTTCTCGAAGTACTCGTAGACCGTCTTCTCCTGGCCGGGGAAGCGCCGCGCATGCTCCATGAGCGCGCGCCGCATCTCGTCCTGCGTCACCTCAATCTTGTTCTTGTCGCCGATCTCGCCGACCACGAGCCCGAGCCGCACGCGCCGCTCCGCGATGGCGCGGTACTCGGCCTTGGCCTCATCCTCGGTCTTGCCCTCGTCGGCGAAGGTCTTGCCCTCGCGCTGGAGACCTTCGGTGACCTGCCGCCAGATGGCCTCGAACTCGCGGTCGACCAGCGTCGGCGGCAGTTCGAACGAATGCGCCGTCTCGAGCGCGTCCAGAAGCTCCCGCTTGAGCTTCATGCGCGAGGCCTGGTCCAGCTCGCGCTTGATCTGCGCGGAAACGAGCTCCTTGAGGTTGTCGAGCCCTTCCGCGCCAAGCGACTTCGCGAACGCATCGTTGATCTCCGCCTTGACCGGCTTCTCGACCTCCTTGACGGTGACCGCGAACACGGCCTCCTTGCCGGCCAGCTCCGTGACCGGATACTCGGCCGGGAACGTCGCCTTGACGTCACGGCTCTCGCCCTTGGTCGCGCCTTTAATCCCCTCCTCGAAGCCGGGGATGAAGCCCGCGTTCCCGATCACGAGCTGCAGGTTCTCGCCCGCGCCGCGCTCGAAGGGCTCGCCATCGATAGTGCCCTTGAAATCGATGGTGACGCGGTCACCCTCGGACGCCGCCCGGCCCTCCTCGGCGGCAAACGTCTGGTTGCGCTCGGCAAGCTCGTCCAGAGCCTTGTTGAGCTGCTCGTCGTCGACGTCCGCCACCAGACGCTCGAGCTTCAACGTCTTGAAATCGGTCAGCGTCACCTCGGGCAGCACCTCGAAGCTCATCTCGTAGGCGAGGTCCGCGTTGCCGGCGACCACGTTCTCGATCTCGGCCGCGTTCTCCGCCAGCGCGATGTCCGGCATCATGGCCGGGCGCTCCTTGCGGTCGCTGATGGCCTTGTTCGACGTCTCGCGGATCGTCTCCTGCAGCACGTCGCTCATCACCGAGCGGCCGAACACCTTCTTGATGTGCGCGATCGGCACCTTGCCCTTGCGGAAGCCCTTGAGCTGCACCTGGTCCTTGATGCGGTCGAGATGCGCCGAGAAGCGCTGACCGAGCTCGTCCGCCCCGACCACGACCTTGAGCTTGCGCTTGAGGCCCTCCGAACTCGTTTCCGTAACCTGCATGACGTGCTGCCTTCGCTCGCTCGAATACCGCGTTTCATGCCTCTTGCGAGGCGTCGTCCTCTTCGATCCCGTGCTGTGACCGACCCTGGTGCGGACGGAGGGACTTGAACCCCCACGGCTTTTGGCCACGAGAACCTAAATCTCGCGTGTCTACCAATTCCACCACGCCCGCAGGGGGTTAGGTCGGAGCGCGCCGGAGATCTCGCCCGCCGGCCCGCGTCGGACCGGCCAAATCAAGGGCAACCGGCCCCGATCGGGGCCGAACGGCCGCGACAGGATGGGCACATATACGCGCCCGCCCGCCCGAAGATCAATCGCCAATGTTCCCCCCGTACGACCGAAGCGGCCGGCACTGAGCGACCGGCCGGCCCCGAGGCGTCGGAGCGAAAACAGCAGGACATGGGAAAGGCTTGTGGCCGCAGCGGCGCCTGCCCCGCGGCAACCGACGCCTCAGAGGCCGTAGAGGCCGGCCTCGTCGCGTTGCGTCATCAGGGTCAGGAGGGCGCGCGCGGCATCCTTGCCGCTGGCCTTGGCCTCCTCGGCGGCCTGCTTGCGCAGGGCCGTCTCCAGCTTCAGGCCGTCCTCGCTCTCGGGGTCGATCAGCGCATTGACGAGCGCATCGAGCGTGAGGCCAAGCTTGTCGAGCCCGAGCTTCTTCTCGATCGCAGCCACGATCTGGTGGCCACCCTCCTGCATCTTCAACTGTCCGACCGCGTCGCGCACGGCCGCGCCGAAGGCGGCGCTCGTCTCGAAGTCCCCGGGTGAAAACCCGAACTCCTTGCCCAGCCGCTCCATGAGCTTGATCTTGAGCTTATTGGCGTCGACGGTGTTGGCGCTGAACATCGCTTCCACGATCTTCGCCTGCGCAGCCCGTGACGGCTTGCCCGCGCCGCCGATAGGCACCCCGTTGGCCGCCGCGACGAGTTGGTCGGCAGCCGGCCTCTGCTTCACGGCTGACGCCGGACTGGGGCGCACCTGCTCGAGAATCAGCAGGGCGGTGGAATTGAGAGAGAGCGTTGACGGCATGTCGGCTCCGCAGCGATACGCACGCGCAACTCCCCCCACCATGCTGGGAGTCCCTTAAGAAAAGGAAACGATCGGCCCCTCGGCGGCGGGAAACGCGACGGCGCTACTCTCCAGCAACCGCCGCGCCGGCCTCTTCGCCCTCAACCCTCTTCGCCTGCCGCCCAGCGAACGCGCTCGTGATGACGTAGAACACCGGCGTGAAGATGAGACCGAACAGCGTCACCCCGAGCATGCCGGAGAACACGGCCGTGCCGAGCGACTGGCGCATCTCGGCGCCCGCGCCCGTGGCCAGCACCAGCGGCACCACGCCGAGGATGAAGGCGAGCGACGTCATGAGGATCGGCCGCAGACGCGTGCGCGCGGCGCTGACGGCCGCTTCGTACCGGTTCATGCCGGCATCCTCCGCCTGCTTGGCGAACTCGACGATCAGGATCGCGTTCTTCGCCGCGAGGCCGACCAGCACCACGAGCCCGATCTCGACCAGGATGTTGCGGTCGAGCCCCATGTAGTTGACGCCGATCATCGCGGCCAGGATACACATCGGCACGATCAGGATGACCGCGAGCGGCAGCAGCCAACTCTCGTAGAGAGCGGCCAGCACCAGGAACACGAACACGACCGCAAGCCCGAACGCAACCACGGCCGTGTTGCCGGCGAGCTTCTCCTGCAGCGCGATCTCGGTCCATTCGAAGCCGAAGCCGGCGGGCAGCGCCGTGTCGACGATGTGCTCGATGGAGGCGATGCCCTGGCCCGACGAGAAGCCGCGTGCAAGCCCAACCTGCACCTCTGCCGCCGGGAACAGGTTGTAGCGCGGTACGCGGTAAGGGCCGGTGGTATCCGAGAAGGTGGCGACGGAGCCGAGCGGCACCATGTCCCCGGAGTCGCTCCGCGTCTTGAGGTTGGCCACGTCGCGCAGCGTCTCGCGGAACGGATTGTCGGCCTGCGCCGTCACCCGATACGTACGCCCCAAGATGTTGAAATCGTTTACAAACGCAGAGCCCATGTAGATCGAGAGCGCCTCGAACACGCGCGGGATGGGTACGCCGAGCTGCTCCGCCTTGGTGCGGTCGATGTCGGCCCAGATCTGCGGCGTGCGCGTGTTGAAGAGCGTGAACGGCTGCACGATGCCGGGCACCTGCCCCGCGCCGCCCGCGACGGTCCACGCCGCGCCCTCGAGCGCGGGATAGCCGCGCCCGCCCCGGTCCTGCACATAGCCCTTGAGGCCGCCGCCGGTGCCGATGCCGGGCACCGAGGGCGGCTCGATGACGAACGCGAAGGCTTCCTTGATCGTCATCATCTGCTGGCGCAGGTCGGCGAGGATCTGGTCCTTCGTGATCCCCTCCTTGATGCGGTCCTCGAAGCTCGCCAGCCGCACGAAGATCACCGCCGTGTTGGGCGCGTTGGTAAAGGTCGCGCCGTCGAAGCCGGCGAAGGCCACGGCATCCGACACACCCGGCCGCGTCAGCATGATCTCGGATGCGCGGCGCACCACCGCGTCCGTACGGTCGAGCGTAGAGCCCGGCGGGAGCTGGAACGCCGTGATGAAGTACGTGCGATCGAGCTGCGGAATGAGACCCGTCGGCGTGCCCGCGAGCCGTTCGTAGGTGAGGAACAGCAGCCCACCGTAGATCACGAGCAGGATCAGCGGCAGCCGGATCAGCCGGCCGGTGAGCCCCGCGTATCCGCGCGACAGCCCGTCGAACGCCGCGTTGAACCCGCGGAAGAAGAGGCGGATCGGTGCTCCCAGAATCCGCGATGCGAGCGACGCCTTCTTATGGTGGTCATGCGGCTTGAGCAGCAGCGCCGCAAGCGCCGGCGAAAGGGTCAGCGACACGAAGCAGGAGA
This sequence comes from Hyphomicrobium sp., assembly GCF_020852195.1. Lineage (GTDB taxonomy): Bacteria > Pseudomonadota > Alphaproteobacteria > Rhizobiales > Hyphomicrobiaceae > Hyphomicrobium_C. The sequence continues at coordinate 5,924 of NZ_JADZBI010000149.1, forward strand.
TCGCCGTCGAGGCGGCGATGGTGATGGCGAACTGCTTGTAGAACGTACCCTGCAGGCCAGAGATGAACGCCGTAGGCACGAACACGGCGATCAGCGTCGCCGTGATGGCGATGAGCGCGCCGCCCACCTCGTCCATCGTCTGGTGCGCCGCCTCCTTCGGCGAGAAGCCCTCGCCGAGCTTCCGCTCCACGTTCTCGACCACCACGATGGCGTCGTCGACCACGATGCCGATGGCGAGCACGAGCCCGAACAGCGAAAGCGTGTTGAAGGAGATGCCGAGCGCACCCATGATCACGAACGCGCCCACCAGCGACACCGGAATGGCGATGATCGGGATCACGGCCGCGCGCCACGTCTGCAGGAACAGAATGACGACGAGCACCACCAGGATCAGCGCCTCGACGAAGGTGGTGATCACGGCGTCGATCGAGTAGCGGATGAAGTCCGTCGGGTTGTAGACGATGGTATAGGCGACGCCGGGCGGGAAGCTCTTGGCCAGCTCCGCCATCTCCGCCTTGACGGCCGCCGCCGTCGCCAGCGCGTTGGATCCCGGGCGCTGGAACAGCACCACCGCAGTCGCCACCTTGTTTGAGAGATAGGCATTGACGGTGTAGTCCTGCGACCCGAGCTCGACGCGCGCGATGTCCTTGACGCGGACTACCTCGCCCGTCTCCTCGGCGCGCACGACGATGTTCTCGAACTCCTCCGTCGTCGAGAGCCGCCCGAGCGTATGCACCGACAGCGTGAACGCACCCGGCGAGGAGGCCGGCGGCTGGTTGATGGCGCCGGCCGCCACCTGCAGGTTCGCGGCCCTGAGCGCCGCCACAACCTCGCTGGCCGTGAGATTGCGCGAGGCGACCTTCTCCGGGTCGAGCCAGATGCGCATCGAGTAGTCGCGCGCGCCGAATACGCGGCTGTCGCCGATGCCGTCGATGCGCGCTAGCCGATCGCGGATGTACAGCGTCGCGTAGTTCGAGATGTACTGCTGGTCGCGCGAGCCGTCCGGCGAGATCATGTGCACGACCATCATCAGGTCGGGCGAGGCCTTGAGCACCGTGAGCCCGAGCCGGCGCACGTCCTCAGGCAGCCGCGGCTCGGCGATGGAGACGCGGTTCTGCACCAGCACCTGCGCCTGGTCTATGTCGGTCCCCGGCTTGAACACCACGCTGATCGACAGCCGCCCATCGCCGGTCGACTGCGACACGATATAAAGCATGTTGTCGACGCCGTTCACCTCCTGCTCGATCGGCGCCGCGACCGTCTCCGCGATCACGGCGGCCGAGGCGCCGGGGTAGGTGGCCGTGATGTTGACGGTGGGCGGCGCGATCTCGGGGTACTCCGCGATCGGCAGCGCCGCGCCCGCGATGATACCGACGATGGTCAGGATGACCGAGAGCACCGTGGCGAAGATCGGCCGGTCGATAAAGAAATGGGAAAAGCGCATGTGATGCTTCCGCGGGCCTCAAGCCCTCTGATCTGCTCGTCGGTTCTGCGTCTTGCTCCGCGGCGTTCTCCGCTTGGAGGGAAGGCGGACGGGACTCGTCAGTGTGTTGCCGCCGCCTTGATCTCGCCGGCCTCGGGCACGACCTTCGCGCCCGGCCGCACCATCGGATTGGCGATGCCGTCGAGAACGATCTTGTCGCTGGCCTGAACGCCGCTCTTGATGGTCCGAAGACCCTCGACGATCGGCCCCAGCGTGACGGGAGACGCCTTGACGACCCCGTCGTCGCCGACCACGAACACGATCTTGGTCATCTGATCCGAGACCACGGCGCTGTCGGGAACCAGGAGGCCGTCGATCTCGCCGCCGAACAGCCTCAAACGCGCGAAGATGCCGGGCGCGAAGATCTGGTCCTTGTTGTCGAGGATAGCGCGGCCGCGCATGGTGCCCGAGCGCGGGTTGAACTGGTTGTCGAGGAAGTCCATGCGCCCTTCGTGCACCCATTCGGCCTCGTCGGCGAGCTTGATGCGCACGGGGCTCGCCGCGTCCTGCGATGAATCCCGCTGCCCCGCGAGACCAAGGCGCACGTAACGCAGATAGTCGGCCTCCGATGTGTCGAAGATGAAATGGATGGGATCGAGCGAGACGATGGTCGTCAGCAGGGTCGTGCCCTGCGATCCGCCGATCACCAGGTTGCCGATGTCGACCTTGCGGTCGGAGATGCGTCCCGAGATCGGCGCCTTGACCTCGGTCCATTCGAGGTTGAGCTCGGCGCTCTTGAGGCTTGCTTCCGCGACCTGAAGCTGCGCCTCCGTCACGTTGAGGTTGGCGCTCCGCTGCGTGAAGTCACGCTCGGTCACCGCGCCCGATTTGACGAGCGGTGCCGCGCGCTCAACCTCGCTCACGGCCAGCGCCACCTGGGCCCTGGCCCGCGCCACCTCGGCGCGCGCGCTCTCGACCGCGATCGCGAACGGTCTCGGATCGATCGTGAACAAGGGATCGCCGGACTTCACGATCTGCCCGTCCTTGAAATGCACCTTGTCGACGAACCCCGAGACGCGCGGCCGCACCTCGACGGTCTCGACCGCCTCGAAACGGCCTGAGTATTCGTCCCAGGTGGTGATCCGCTTGGCGATCGGCTGGGCAACCGTGACTGTCGGCGCTGGCGGCCCTTGCGCCTGCAGCGACGTGGCACCCACGAGACTTGCAGCCAGTAGCAGCATCGCGGTGCCGGGCACCTTGAAGTCGCGACTCATGAAACCCCTCTTTGCGCACCGATCCGTTCGGTCCTATCCCCTTACGGTCCCCGTATATAACCGGTTCACAATGGCGGTGCACAGCCGTACGAAACGACCAAGATCCTCCGCCGACTGGCTTCTCGCGACCAATGCCGGTGTGCCCGGATTGGAACCGTTCTGGCCAGATCGGACGTTCTGCGCTAGGGGACAAGAGGGAAACGCGCCACAACGACAGAAGAAAGTACGAACGTGACGGGCACGAACCTTGATCGCCGGCGGATGCTTGCCGGAGCGGCAGCGGCTGGATTGGCGACGACGCTGCACGGCATGCGTCCCGCCGCCGCCGGAACATCCGATATCGGAACAGGCGCGGCTGCGGCCGCCGAAGCCCCGCCCGGCGCCGCCCTGGGGGCGCCCGAGCCGTTCTCGTTCGATCTCCTCGCCGACCGCGCCGCCGCGAATGCCCGCGAGCCCTGGGTGCCGACGCCCAAGGTCGTACCCGCCATCCTCGACCGCATCGACTACGACGCCTTCCAGCAGATCCGCTTCCGCCCCGAGATGAGCCTCATGCTGGACCAGCGCCACCAGCTCCCGGTGCAGCTCTTTCATCTTGGAAAATTCTCGCGCGAGCCCGTCAAGGTCCATCTCGTCCAGGGCAGCGACGCGCAGGAGGTCCTTTACAGCGCCGCCCTGTTCGACACCCCGGCCGGCCATCCGGCCCGCGAGCTGCCGGAGGGCGTCGGCTTTGCCGGCTTCCGCGTCATGGCCCCGGACCTCAAGACCGACTGGCTCGCCTTCCTCGGCGCCTCCTATTTCCGCACCTCCGGCCCCTTCAACCAGTACGGCCTTTCCGCGCGCGCTCTCGCCATCGACACCGGCGCTCCGACACCCGAGGAGTTCCCGCGCTTCACCGAGTTCTGGCTCGATTCCAGTCAGGGCAACGTCGTCATCTATGCCTATCTCGACAGTCCGCGCGTGACCGGTGCCTACCGCATCACGGCCGATCGCTCGATCGATAGCCGCAAGATCGCGCGCATCGACATGGAGATCGAGGCGCGCCTGTTCGCCCGCGGCGACATCGGCCGCCTCGGCATCGCGCCGTTCTCCAGCATGTACTGGTACGGCGAGACGAGCCGCCGCCAGATCGTCGACTGGCGTCCCGAGATCCACGACTCCGACGGGCTCGCCATGTGGACGGGTGCGGGCGAGCGCATCTGGCGCCCGCTGAACAATCCACCCCGCGTCATGGGCAATGCCTTCGTGGACAACGACATCCGCGGCTTCGGCCTGCTTCAGCGCGACCGCGACTTCGTGCACTATCTCGACGACAGCGTGTTTTACGAGCGCCGCGCCTCGGTGTGGGTCGAGCCCGTCGAGCCGTTCGGCGAAGGCGAGGTGCACCTCCTCGAGATCCCGACCGACGACGAGATCCACGACAACATCGCCGCCTACTGGTGCCCGAAGGCGCCGTTCAAGGCCGGCGAGAGCCGGCGCTACCACTATCGGCTGAAATGGCTCGACGACATTCCCTTCCCGGCCTCGCTGGCCAAGGCCACCGCGACCTGGACCGGCATAGGCGGCCGGCCGGGCCATAAGCGTCCCGAGGGCGTGCGCAAGTTCGTCATCGACTTCCAGGGCAAGGTCCTGAACAGCCTCGGACGCAACGACGGCGTCGAGATCGTGGTGACGCCCTCGCGCGGCGTCCTGAGCAATGCCTACTGCCACCCTGTCGTCGACCAGCGCGGCCGCTGGCGCGCGCTGTTCGATCTCGAGGCCACGGGCTCGGAGCCGGTCGACATCCGCCTCTTCCTGCGCAAGGAGGAGCGCGCGCTCACTGAGACCTGGGTGTTCCAGTACTTCCCCGAGACCTGACCGCCCTTGGACGCTCTCTCCCTTGGGATCCAGCTATTGCTCAGCCTTGGAGAACAGGGGACACGTCAGCGTCTTCTGCAACGCCGCGACGAGCTCGTCCTTGTTCGCCGCCGTGATCGAAAGCCCGCCGGTCTCCCGCGCCATGCAGGAGGCGCCGAGATCGGGCATTAGCCACGTGGAGCCCGTCACCTTGAAGCCGATGACATGGATGGTGAGGTCGTTTGCCTCCTCGCGAAGCTTGCGTGCGAGCCCGCAAGGATCGCCGCCGCATGTCTCCTCGCCGTCGGTGAGCAACACCACCACCGCGGGCTTGTTGCGAAAGTTGAGCGCTTCCGCCGCGTCCCGCACGGCCGCTGTCAGCGGCGTCTGCCCGCCAGGCACCACGCCGTTCACCTCGCCCATGATCACCTCGGCGCTGTTGGGACCGGGCTTGAGACGCAGCTTGACGCTCTCGCATCGCGATTGCGCATCCGGTCCGTAGATAATCAAGCCGAGATGACGGCGCGGCGCCACGGAGGGCAGCACGCTTGCAAGCGCCTCCCGCACTTTGTCGATATGGGGTCTGGCCGTATTCATGTCGGTGCCGGCCATCGAGCCCGACGCATCGAACACCAGCATCGCATCATCGAGACAGCGCGTTTCGTCCTCGGCGCCGGACGCCTGCCCCCAGAGCAGGACGAGCGCCCCGACCAGGCCAAGCGCTGAAACGAAGCCTCGCATTGGGCCGGCTCTCTCTCCTTCGGCCATCGACTACGAACGCACCGTACGGGCGCACCCTTCGGGGGATGCTACACGATTACCGATGGGAAGATAGCCCGACCTCAGTCGTTCTTGGCCGGACCGGTCTCGACCGGCGTATCGAGTGTCTCCTGTCCCCACTCAGCCCACGAACCGTCATAGACGGCCGCATTGGTCTGCCCGATGACGCTGAGCGCCAGCGACAGCATCGAGGCGGTGACTCCCGAGCCGCACGTAGTCACCACCGGCTGTTGCGGATCGATGCCCACGTCGCGGAAGATCTGCTCGAGCTCCGCCTTGGATTTGAGCGTGCCGTCCGCATTGAGGATCTTCGACGACGGAACGTTCTTCGCGCCCGGGATGTGCCCCGCGCGCAGGCCGGGACGCGGCTCGGGCTCCGTGCCCTCGAAGCGCCCCTTCGGACGCGCGTCGACGATCTGCATGTCGCCCTTGGCCACGTAGCCCTTCATGTCGTCGAGATCGCGCACCAGCGAGTTGTTCAGCAAAGGCGTGAAGTGGCGCGCCGTGCGCGGCACCGGCCGCCCGTCCTCGAGCGGCCGCCCCTCGGCCTTCCATTTCCTGAGGCCGCCGTTGAGCACCGCCACGTCCTGGTGGCCCATGGCCCGGAACGTCCACCACACGCGCGCGGCGGAGAAGAGGCCGTAAGTGTCGTAGACGACGATGCGCAGGCCGTCGCCGACACCGATCTTCTTCATGCGCGAGGCGAACTTCGGCGTCGGCGGCAGCATGTGCGGCAGCGGACTCGCCTCGTCGACGAGATCGTCGATGTCGAAGAACAGGGCACCGGGGATGTGCTCGGCGAGATACTCCGCCTTGGCGTCCCGGCCCGAGTTCGGCAGATGCCAGGAGCCGTCGAACACGATGAGGTCGGGCGCATCGAGGTGCGCTTGAAGCCACTCCGTCTCGACGATCCAGTTCTTGGCGCTCTCCGGCACGTTTTTCCTCCTTGCAACCTCTGGCCCGCAACCGGCAGTCCCATTCTCGGCCGCGGGACCTTGGCCGTGGGAAGAGACCCGAAGACGACGGGGAATGACCGCTTGAGGCCGGCCCGCCGGGGGCGCCCAAGCCACTATTGCGTGTAACCTAGAGGCGCGATGTGACGCCCGCAAGGTAGCGCGTCGAGCCGCACGCTTCCGCCGCCGGCGCGGGGCGGGAAGCCTTCCTGCCGGACCGTCGCCGCTTAGACCGACGAATGCGAACGCCTATTGCCGATCGCGGTACTCGATCTCAATGAGCTTGAGAAGGCAGTATCTGAGAACGCGGGCAAACACGACGCTCAATACCACCATTGTAAGAGCACCAGCCCCGAACCCGGCAAAGAATTCGCCACCAAAGTGCACGGCACGATGCCTACATTAGGGTTGGTCGGGATACGGACAAGTCAAGCCATCGCATTGGCCAATCGGTCCGCTGCTTCCTTGGGCCGCAAGACTTGAAGAGAAGAGAAACATTCCGTTGCCCGAGAGTAACGCTCGCGGGACGTACCCAAACCAAGCACACAGAGCCCGAGGCAACCGTCGCCCGGCCCGACGATGAAGGCGTTCCGCCCTGGCAAGAGTACCCCAACGCCACCAAAGATAACAACGATCTATGCGATATACAATATCCAATTAAATGATACTAAATTATTGATATTATAGATGGATTGACGTCTTCCGGATGCGCCGGCGCATAGTGCGCCCATGATGGATGATGATGTGCGGCCATACCAAATTCGTCTTTCAGCGAGTTTCTGGCGCAAAGTGGATGAGTGGAGACGTCTGCAGCCTGAGATTCCGGCGCGAGCCGAAGCTATCCGGCGTCTTGTCGAGATCGGGCTTGCTTCCGAATTGCAGAAATCAAAGCAGCGGCGCGAGTAAGCGCTGCGAGATCATCGCGCCGGAGCGCGCTGACGGAGACAGAACGGTGACAAGCAATACGGTCGGACTTGGCCGGGCGGTCCGATGAAGCAAGCGGCCACGCTCGCGCGGCGATAGGATGCGAAGCTCCGATATCGCATCTTCCGAGGAAGACCGTCATGAAAGCCGCCCGTCTCCCGCTGACCGCATGCATGCTCGCCGTTGCAACCGCCGCCACTGCCCTCGCCGCACCGCCCAAGCCGGATCCTGAGGAGGAGATCATCTCCGTCGAGGACCTCTTGAAGTCCGGCTGGAAGGTCGCGGGCTTCACCAGCACGTTCGACAACCGCTCGGCGCTGATCCTTTTCAGCCACCCGACGGAGACGTCGCTGGTGCAATGTCTGACGGGCTACGACGTCACCCGCACGCCGAGGACCTACACCAACTGCTATCGCCTACGCTGACCGAGATTGCTCTCCAGCGCCCCACGCGGTATCCGCGGCCGCAAGGCTAGTTCCGATACGCCTTGAGGATCTCAGCGAACGCGTCGGCAAAGGATGTGGAGAAGGTCGCCGTCAGGTGGTGATTGTCGGTCATCGTCACGATGCCGTTGGTCACGGCATGGCAGACGCCATCCGGACAGACGCGATCGTTGACATCGAGCACGCGCGCATTGCGAGGAAGCTCCGCCTCCGCCAGCTTCGGATACCCCCGGCCGCGCAGTTGATCGACGCTCCATACGCAGGCGGACGGATTGCCGGTCCGCCGCAGGCATTTGACCGGCGCCTCCGGCAGATGCGGCGTGTCGCGCATGACGATCAGGGCACCTGACGCGGCAGCGAGCGTCTCGAACATCCGCTTCTCGCTCTCGAGCGGGTGCTCGTGCGTGATCCCAGCAACGACGATCACGTCAGGCTTCATGTCCTGGAGTTCCGACAGGACCGTCTTCTGCCATTGCTCGCACTCCCGATAGACGGTCTTGGCGTCGCGATACTGGACCACATCGGCCGGCACGCATGAGGCCTTCACGCGCACGACGAGACGCCAGCCTTCCTCAGCTGAGGCCTTGTACAGAGGCGGATACCAATTGGCGGCATGCGAGTCTCCGAACAGAACAACGGTCCTGTCCCCGTCCACGGCTGCATAAGCACATGTGCCGTAGGCAACGGCCTTGATACGGACCAGGCAGTCGTCCTCGTAGATGATCGGGCGGTCGGACGTGATCGCTTGCGCACTTGCATAGACTCCGGGACCGATCGCGACGGAGTCCGGCCCGAACTTTCTGAGCACCAACCCGAACCCCGATCCGATAAGGACCAGCCCCAGGCCGAGGGCGAGCACATGGCGCTTCGATCCGACGAGTCTCGGGCTTGTCCGCACCGGCTGCTCGACCCAGGCATAGGTGACGGCAGCCAGCGCGACGGAGAGCAGCACGGCCGCGAGCGTCACGGTCGGGCTGTCGCCGGACTTCGCCTTGCCGATCACGAGCAACGGCCAATGCCAGAGATAGAGGGAGAACGAGATGCGCCCGAGATATCGGAGCGGCGGCACCGCCATGGCTAGTGCGCCCAAGGTCCGTCCACCGCTGTTGAGGTAGATCAACAGCGCGGCCGCAGCAGTCGGCGCAAGCGCCGCGAAGCCGGGGTAAGGCGTGGTCGTGTCGATCAGCATGAATGAGGCCGCCAGCACCATCACGCACGCGAGGCTCGCCGCACTGGCCAGCGTTTCGGATTCCCCGCCCCGCATGTCGACGATCAGCAGCGCTGCGAGAGCGCCGGCCAGGAACTGCCATGCCCGCGAGAACGTGCTGAAGAACGCATACGGTGCATCCGTGAACGTGAGCCAGGCGCCATAGGAGAACGAGGCCGCAAGGAGAACGATGATGAATGCCGCGAGCGGCGGCACCAGGCGGCCCTGCCGCAAGCGTGCTGCGAGAAGAAAGAGCCCGACGAGCAACAGCGGCCACAAGAGATAGAACTGCTCCTCGACGGCGAGCGACCAGTAATGCAGCACGGGATTGTCGGCATCGTCGTCCGCGAGATAGTTGACCGCCTCTCCGGCCTGCCGGAAGTTGAGATAGAACAGCGCGGCCGCGATCACACTCTTGCCGACAGCACGCGTATCGATGGAGGGTAGCAGGGAGATCAGGATGCAGGTCGCGCAAAGCACGAGCGTCGCGGCGGGCAGGATGCGCCGGATGCGACGCCCCCAGAACGCGATCAGGTCGATGCGTCCCGAGGCGTTGAGCTCGCTGAGCAGAATGCCGGTGATGAGAAAGCCGGAGATGACGAAGAACACGTCGACACCGACGAACCCACCAGGCAACAGAGACGGAACGGCGTGATAAGCCACCACAGCCGCCACGCTCACGCCCCGCAGCCCTTCGATATCGGCGCGGAAATCGACCCCGTGGCGCGACCGGTCGCGAATGCTCACGGTTGATGAGCGAGAAGCCTCGACGTGTGCCATCAGTGCCGCTGGACTCGATTGCGAATGGCGGGGCCTTAGCGGCCATCATCGCCAACCCCGTTAGCCCTTCGCCCCCGTCGGCGACGCTATCATCCCCGGTCTGACGAGTCCACGCGGGCCGCCCGCCGGGGCGACACGATACGATTGTCGTGCTCGCGCCTCACGGGTTTCCTTGATACGAACGCCAGGTTTGGTGAGCCGGGAGGGAATCGAACCCTCGACCCCATGATTAAAAGTCACGTGCTCTACCGCTGAGCTACCGGCCCGAGCCATGCCGCGGCGGCAAGCCGGCGGCGTCGATCGAGAGTGCGCTTTCTAGAAGGGCTGGGGAGGCCGGTCAAGGCAGGCGACACGCCCATGGGAAGATGGGCCGCGAGACGCACAACCAGACGCCGGGCGGGCTCGGAAAAATGCCGCGTCGCTTTCGGCCCATCATGCGTTAAGAGAGGCGCACGAAAGCACCGAACCCCCATGAATCGCGTTCCCGACCTCCCGAGCGCCGCTGAAATCGCCCGCCGCCGCCTCCAGGCCATCGGCCTGATGCTGATGGCGGTTGTGCTCTTTTCCGGCCTCGACACCACTGCGAAATATCTGGTCACGCGCGAAGGGCTCGGCATGGGGCAGGTCGTCTGGTCGCGCTTCATCGGCCAGTTCGCGCTGCTGTTCCTGCTCGTGCCCGCCTTCGGCGTCATGAGCACCAAGGCCTTGTTCACCACCAGCCGTCTCGGCTGGCAGCTCGTACGCTCCGTGCTGATGGTCGGCACCACCGCCTTCAACTTCCTGGCGCTCGAATATCTGCGCCTCGACCAGACCATAACCATCGTCTTCCTGGCACCGCTCGTGGTGGCGCTGTTGGCTGGCCCCCTGCTCGGCGAGTGGGTCGGTCGCCGACGCGTCGCGGCCGTCATGGTCGGCTTCGTCGGTGTCCTGATCGCGGTGCGGCCCGGCTTCGGCGTCATGCACCCCGCGGTGCTCTACGCCTTCGCCGCCATGCTGGCCTATGCTTTCTTCATGCTGCTCACGCGCCACATGGCGCGCTTCGACCCGCCGCTGGTCACGCTCTTCTATTCCATGTTCGTCGGCGCCATCGGCGGTATCCCCTTCGCCATCGCCGACTGGCAGACGCCGTCCCACGCGCTGGCCTGGGTGCTGCTCGGCGCACTCGGCATCCTCGGCGGCCTCGGCCATTGGCTGTTCCTGCACGCCTACCGCCTGGCGCCGGCGTCGGCCATCGCACCGTTCCTCTACATGCAGCTCCTGACCATGGTGGCGTTCGGCTTCGCCGTGTTCGGCGATCTGCCCGACCTGTGGACGCTCGCCGGCGCGACGCTGATCGTCGCCTCGGGCGTCTACCTCGTCCACCGCGAGCGCCAGCTCGCCCGCGAGGTCGCCAACGCCACCGCGCTTTCGTAACGATTCCGGGACCAAAACGCCCGTCTCCACTCGACGTCATCCCGGCGAAGGCCGGGACCCACGCAACTCTCCCCGCGGACAAACGATCTTTGGAGCGTTGGACCGCATCCTACGGCTATCTGCACCGTCGAGGTCTTGGAAACTGGCGTGGATCCCGGCCTTCGCCGGGATGACGTCAGGAAATGGTCGCGTGTTACGCGTTCCCGGCGAGTCGCGCCTTGGTTTCCTGTGCCCAGCTATCGAAGCGCCCCTCTTCGATTGCCGCGCGCATGGCCGCCATCAGGTCCTGATAGAACACCGTGTTGACCCACGACAGGATCATGGCGCCGAGATACTCGCCCGAGCGGATCAGGTGATGCAGATAGGCGCGCGAGTAGTCACTCGCAGCCGCGCACGAGCTTTCCGCATCGAGCGGCGCCGGATCCTCAGCGTTGACGGCATTGCGCAGGTTGACCGGCCCGGCCCACGTATACGCGAGCCCGTGTCGTCCGTTGCGCGTCGGCAGCACGCAGTCGAACATGTCGACGCCGCGCCGCACGGATTCGATGAGGTCCAGCGGCGTGCCGACCCCCATCAGATAGCGCGGTTTCCCCTCCGGCAGGAACGGCAGCGTCGCATCCAGCGTGGCCAGCATAAGGTCGTGCCCCTCGCCGACGGCGAGCCCGCCGATCGCATAGCCCTCGAGATCCATGGCAACCAGCGCCTCCGCCGAGCGCCGCCGCAGCTCGGCATCCGTGCCGCCCTGCACGATACCGAACAGCGCCTGCCCCGGCCCCGCGCCACCATTCGCGCGCTGTGCCTCGAACGCGCGCCGCGAGCGCTCTGCCCAGCGCAGCGACAGCTCCATCGCCCGCTCGACCTCGCGCCGCTCGGCCGGCAGCTCGATGCACTCGTCGAGTTGCATCTGGATATCCGAGCCGAGCAGACACTGGATCTCGACGGCGCGCTCGGGCGTCAGCATGTGCCGCGACCCGTCGAGGTGCGACTGGAACAGCGCCCCCTCCTCGGTGATCTTGCGGATCTTGGCGAGGCTCATAACCTGGAAGCCGCCCGAGTCGGTGAGGATCGGCCTCTCCCAGCGCATGAACGCGTGCAGCCCACCGAGCTTCGCCACGCGCTCCGCCCCGGGCCGGAGCATCAGGTGATAGGTGTTGCCGAGTAGGATGTCGGCGCCCGCGTCGCGCACCTGCTCCGGGTAGAGCGCCTTCACCGTCGCCACCGTGCCGACCGGCATGAACGCCGGCGTGCGGATGACGCCGCGCGGCGTCACGATCTCGCCGCGGCGCGCGCGCCCGTCCGTCGCCAGCAGGCGGTAATGAAACGTCTCGCTCTCAGCCATCGAATTCCTTGTCGTGAATGGGCGCGTCCGGCCTCTGCCGGTCGAGCGACGCCCGATAGTGGATGCACCCCCGCATGAACTTCTCCCACGGCGGGACGGCGATGGCCGGATTGACCTTCTCGGGCAGAAGCTCCCACAGCGCCGGATGGTGCCAGCACAGATCATGGCCCGTGCTGTCGCGGTGCTCGCGGATCCCAGCCCTAAGCCTGCGCACCTCCGCGATGAGCCGGGCGCGATCCATCGTCTCCAGATCCTCATCCATGACCGTCCTCCTTGCGTGCCGGAAACAGCAGTGACGCATCGCCATAGGAATAGAACCGGTATCCGGACGCCACCGCATGCGCGTAGGCATCCTTCATCGTTTGCAGCCCCGAGAACGCCGCCACGAGCATGAACAGCGTCGAGCGCGGCAGGTGGAAGTTCGTCATCAGCGCATCGACCGCGCGGAAGGCATAGCCCGGCGTGATGAAGATGTCCGTCTCCCCGGCGAAGGACCGGATGGTGCCGTCCGCCGCCGCGGCACTTTCGAGGATGCGCAGCGATGTCGTGCCCACCGCGACGATGCGACCGCCCCGCGCGCGCACGCCATTCAGCGCCTGCGCCGTCTCCTCCAGGACCTCGCCGTACTCGGCGTGCATCGTGTGCCCGCTGATATCCTCGGCCTTGACCGGAAGGAAGGTGCCGGCGCCCACGTGCAGCGTCACGAAGTGCCGCGCGACACCGCGCTCGTCGAGCGCCGCGAACAGCTCCGGCGTGAAGTGCAGCCCCGCGGTCGGCGCGGCGACGGCCCCGTCGTGCGCGGCATAGATGGTCTGGTAGCTCAGCCGGTCGCGCGCATCGGGCGCCCGCCGTCCGGCGATGTAGGGCGGCAGCGGCATCTCTCCGACGCCCGCGATGGCGAAATCGAGGTCAGGCCCCGAGAGATCGAACGCGAGCTCCACCTCGCCCGCCTCGAGCCGCGCGGCGACCCTCGCCTCTAGGGCCGAGAGCAGACAGGCCGTGCCCTCACTCTCGGAGCCGAACCGCACACGGTCCCCCACCGCGAGCCGCTTGGCCGGCCGCGCCAGCGCACGCCAGCGATGGCCGTCGACGCGACGCAGCAGGTTGAAGCTCACACCCGAGCGCAGGTCGCCGCGCACGCGCACGCCCGTGAGCGCCGCGGGGATGACGCGCGTATCGTTGAGCACCAATGCATCGCCGGGCGCCAGCAGGTCGACGAGATCGCGGACCGCGCGGTCAGCCAGCGGCGGCGTGCGTGACGGATCGACTACGAGCAGACGCGCCGCGTCGCGCGGCGTCGCGGGATGAAGGGCGATGCGGTCCTCGGGCAGCTCGAAGTCGAAGAGATCGGTGCGCATGGGCGCCTGTCATAGCCCTAACGCCGGCGAAAGAGGAACCCCTGCGGCAAGAGAGCGTTGACGAGGCATGCAGAACAGAGCCCTGAAGGCCGCCCAACCCGGCCCGACCAAACCGACGCGCTCACCGACCGACCCGGATCCACACCGGCCGCCCGAGCCCATGCGGCCCGACCCGACCAAGGAGCCGGTGCCGCCGCCGGAGGAGCAGCCGGAGCCCAAGATCGACCCGCCGAGCGGTCCGTCCGAGCCGCCGCCGAAATGGGTCTAGCAGCCGTCAGACGCCCCTGAGCGCGCCGACGACGCCCGTGATCGCGGCCACGAGCCACGCCACGATCAGCAGCGACCCGCCGACCGGCGCGGCGAACGGAAACAGCCGGTCGCCGATCAGGACGCGCGCGGCGACATCGCCCGAGAACAGCGCCACGGCGAGCAGCATCAGCGACGCGCTGGCGAGGAACCCCGCCGGAACCGGCGACCCGCCGGCAAGCGCAGAGAGCGCGATCGCAGCACCGCCGTGCAGGATCAGGAACAGCGCCGCCGTCGTCAGCGAGGGATCGGCCACCCGATGCGCCGCCGTGGCTGCCAGAACGACACCGGCAGCGCCCACAAGCCCGGCGAGTCCAACATTCCACAGCGCCCACGTCCCGACCGTCATGGCACCCTTCCCTCGCCGTCGTTTCAAACTCGCCGCGTAGCTCCGCACTGTTCCTCCCCCCTTGTGGGGGAGGGGGATCATCACGCCGCGTCGGCGGCCACCTTCACCGACACCATCTTGTCCGGGTTCTGCACCGGCTCGCCACGCTTGATCTTGTCGACGTTCTCCATGCCCTCGATCACCTGCCCCCACACCGTGTACTTCCGGTCCAGGAAGGTCGCGTCGTCGAACACGATGAAGAACTGGCTGTTGGCGCTGTCGGGCGAGGCCGCCCGCGCCATGGAGCACACGCCGCGCACATGCGGCTCGGCGTTGAACTCGGCCTTGAGGTTCGGAAGCTTCGAGCCGCCCGTGCCTGTGCCGTGTGGGCAGCCAGTCTGCGCCATGAAGCCGTCGATCACGCGATGGAACACGATGCCGTCATAGAAGCCCTCGCGCGCGAGCTGCTTGATGCGGGCCACATGGTTCGGCGCCAGATCGGGTCGGAGCTGGATCACGACCGGGCCTTTCGTGGTCTCGATGAGCAGCGTGTTCTCGGGGTCGGTGATGTTGGCCATGGGCGATCTCCACTGGAAGCAAGTGAACGGGCTAGCGCGCGCTGAGCCGGGCACCAGCTCGCCACGCAACGCCGCGGATGGGGCGTGAGTTCAGGGTGCGGCAGGCGCCATGTACATCTTCACGATGATGTCGGGCTTGGGCGGCGGCTCGCCCTGGGCGATCTGATCAACGTACTGCATGCCGTCCACCACCTGGCCGAACACGGTGTACTGGCCGTTGAGGTGCGGGGTGTGCGTGAACGTGATGAAGAACTGGCTGTTGGCGCTGTTGGGATCGTTGGTGCGCGCCGCGCCGAGCGTGCCGCGCTCGAAGGGCGTGGCCGAGAACTCGGCGGGAAGATCGGGATACTTGGAGCCGCCCTGCCCGGTGCCCTGGGGATCGCCCGTCTGCGCCATGAACCCCGGGATCACGCGGTGGAACTTGAGGCCGTTGTAGAAGCCTTCGTTGATCAGCATCTTGTAGCGCTCAACATGCTTGGGCGCGAGATCCGGCCTGAGCCGGATCGTGACCTTGCCGGTCTTGAGCTCCAGGACCACCGTGTTGGCGGGGTCGTTGGCGACCGCGCCCGTGGTCACCATGCTGCCGCCGACCTGCCCGGCGGGATTGGCGACGGCGATCTGCCCGTTGGAGCCGCCGCACGCGGCCAGCCCGAACACCAGCATCAACCCGGCCAGAATCCTTATCGTTTGCATGCGCGCTCCCCTGGACCTTGATTGAGCCCCGCTCCGCATCTCGCCGGGGACGTTATGGCCTTTTGCGCCGGACCCGGCAACCGAGCCGGCCACCTCCCTACCGCTTAGTCTTGGCTTTGGCCTTGGTCGCGAGCCTGAGCGCCACGCCCTTGGAGACGAACGGCGTCACGTCGCCCCCCATGAGCGCAATCTGGCGCACGAGATTGGCCGCGATATGCCGCACCTCGGGCGAAGCCGCGACGAACACCGTCTGCACGGAGGGAGCCATCTGGCCGTTCATGTTGGCCATCTGCATCTCGTAGTCGAAATCCGTGCCGTCCCGCAGCCCCCGGAAAATCACGCCGGCGCCCAAGCGCTGCGCCGCCGTAACGGCGAGGTCCGAGAAGGTCGTCACGGAAATCTCGATGCCCGCCGCGCTGGCGACGGCACGCGTCTCCGCCTCGAGCATCTCGACGCGCTCCTCGACATCGAACAGCGGGGTCTTGGACGGATGCACGCCGACGCCGATCACGAGCCGGTCCACGAGCCGCGCGGCGCGGGCGATGATGTCGGTGTGTCCGAGGGTGACGGGATCGAACGATCCTGAGTAAAAGCCGGTCCTGCTCATGGCACCCATGTAGCCCGGCCCAAAAGCTCCGGGCAACAGCCAAAGCTGCGCGAGATCGGCCGCCCCCGCCTAGACCGTTGGCGGAGCACCCATTCCGCGCCATAGTGGGTGATGCAACGACGGAACGGGGGAGGAAGCCATGCCGTCACGCCAAAGGACAGCGAGAGTTGCATATCCGGCCACCCTGGGGATCCTGGCCGCCCTGATGCTGCCTACGCCGATTGCCCAAGCCGAGCAGTGCGTCACCAAGCACGGCTCCGCGACCGGCATCACGCGCGGCTTCGCAGAGTACGAAGCGTTCCTGATCATCCGTCAGGTGACCGGCAACTGGCCATTCGAGCAGGATCGCATCTCGAAGCCAGTCTACAAATGCAAGAGCGACGGGGCACTCTGGACCTGCAGCGCCACGGCGAAGGTGTGCAAGAGCTGACGCTTAGGCCCGTCACGCGCAGATATAGACAAAGAAAGGGGCCGGCTGGCACCGGCCCCAAGGTTCCATCGCCACGGGGCGACGGGTTCAGACTCCTGACGCGCCTTACTTGAGCGCGGCGGTCTCGCGCGGCGCGAAGATATCCTCGAGGTTGAACCGGTAGCCGAGGCCGACGCTGTAGATCCAGGGATCGATCTCGACGTCGGCCGTGATTCCCGTTCCGGCCCACGAGGCATCCGTATCGATCCAGGTCTTCTTCACGTCGGCGTTGAGATACCAGCCGCCCCCGAGCGAGATGTCGACGCCCGCCTGCAGCGTGAAGCCGAGCGCGTCGTCGAGCTCGATCTTCGCGCCGCCGAGGTCGCTCCGCCCCTCGCCGAAGAAATGGATGTACTGCACGCCGGCGCCCACGTACGGCTTGAAGCCGCCGAAATTGTCGAAGTGGTATTGCAGCGTCAGCGCCGGCGGAAACACCCAGAAGTCGCCGAGGTCCGTGCCGTTGATCGCGCCCTTGCCCTCGGCCTCGAGCTTGGCGAAGCAGCAGAAGAGCTCGAGCGCCAGGTTCTTGTTCAGGAAATAGGTCAGCGTCAGCGTCGGCAGCACCTCCGTGTCGACCTCCGCATCGGCGCCGACGAACGGCCCGAGAGGCGTCGACACGTCCGCGCTCGAATCCGGGTCGACGACCGTCCCCTGCACGCGCACCAGGAAATTGCCGCTCTCGCTACCGGCGGCGGCTGGCCCCGCCATGACACCCAGTCCCGCCAGGCAGACCGTCACGGCCCGAAAAAAATTCGTTTTCATCGTTGATCCCCTTCCCGACTCATCAACGCATCGGCTGAAGCACTGAGGCGACCATGCGCCGACCCGGCCGGAGGCGGACAGTCCGAAGTGGCGGATAAACCTGTTGCAGATCAGCAGGAAGCCGTTCCGCCGCCGACGTTGCGCCAATGCCACGAGCCCTTTTGATTTCGATCAAACGCTGTGCGCCACCAAGCCGGCGACAAGACCATCGCGCGTTTGATCGCGGTCAAGGAGACCTGCGCGCGCGCCGCCGAAGAGTGATGAATCGCGTCAGCTCGAATCACGGGTGTGATGAAAAACCTTCTCGACGTCGTCTCTGGGCCGTTCGAGCCGCATGCGGTGCGCATCACCACCCGCAAGCGCCAGAAGCTTTCGCTCGCAGCCCAGCCGGATGAAGTGCTGTACCTGATCCGCAAGGGACTCTATCTCTCTCGCGCACCGATCCCGCACGCGCGCCACCAGGTGCTCGGCATCCTCTACCCCGGTGATCTGGTGCGCACGCTCGCCGTTCCCCCGCTGGAGGGCGCCGAGATCATGGCCGCATCCGAGAAGGGCGAGGTCTGGCGCCTGCGCTGGCCTGCGGTCAAGGCGCTGATGGACGAACGCCACGACCTCGCGCGCATCGTGTCCGACCGCCTCGCCGATCAGGCCGCGCGCGGCACGCTCCACAACGCGGTCATCGCGGGATTGACCGGCGACGAGCGCGTCGCCGCTTTGATGGTCGAGCTTGCGCTCCGCACCGGCAAGGAGACGGCGGCAGGGCTCGTGTTCGAGATGCCGCTCTCGCGCATGGACATCGCCGAGCACCTGGCGCTGAATCCGGACACCGTCTCGCGCATCGTCTCGCGCATGCGCGCCAAGGGGCTGCTCGCCGCCGCGGGCCGGCGCCACCTCGTGTGCCCGAGCTTCGATGAGCTGGCGCAGAGCTGTCCTCTGACCTCCACCATTGCCCGCATGCACAAGGTCGACCGCCTGCTCCCGGCGTGAACGGCAAGGCCGTTACCGGCCGGCCCCGAGCAGGACGAGATGCGGGCCGATGTCGGCGAGCGTCCGGCACCCCGAAAGCGCCATGGCGATCTCGAACTCGTCGCGCAGCACGCGCAGCACGTGCGCAACGCCATAGGCCCCGTTGACCGCCAGGCCGTACACGATCGGACGCCCCACCAGCACCGCCGACGCACCGAGCGCCAGCGCCTTGAGCACATCCGTGCCGCGGCGGATGCCGCCGTCGAGGAGAAGCGGCACACGCCCCGCGACGGCCGCGACAACGTCGGGCAGCACATCGATGGTCGCGGGCAGCGTGTCGAGCGTACGGCCGCCGTGGTTCGAGACGATGATGCCGTCCGCGCCCACCTCGACCGCGCGCACGGCATCGTCCGGCGACAGGATTCCCTTGAGCACGATCGGCAGCCGGGTCTCCCCCTTGAGCCAGGCCACGTCCTCCCACGTCGGCGCGGCGGCGAGAAAACGGTCGAATACCGCGCTCTCGCCCTCTGCAAGCGGCGGGAAGGCAGCGACCGCGATATCCCTGAGGTTCTCAGGGACAACACCGGGTGGCAGCGTGAAGCCGGCGCGATGCTCGCGGTTGCGCACGCCGTTGATCGGCGCGTCGACTGTGACCACCAGCACCTCGTAGCCGGCGGCCTCCGCGCGCCTGACGAGCTTCAGCGTCGCCTCCCGCTCGGGCTGCACATAGAGCTGGAACCAGCGGCACGTCGCGCCGGCCTTTGCCGCCTCCTCCAGTGTCACGCTGGCCTGCGTGGAAAGCACCATGCCGGCATCCATCGCCTCGGCAGCGGCCGCCGTGGCGCGTTCGCCATCCCCGTGTGCCAGCTTCTGGTAGGCGATCGGAGCGACGAGGATCGGATGCGCGTAGCTCCGCCCGAGCAGCGTTAGGCGCGTATGCCCGCCGGGACCGCCGGCAAGCACACGCGGCACGATCGCTATCCGCTCGAAAGCCGCACGGTTCCAGCCGAGCGTAATCTCATCGGCCGACCCGCCCGAGAAGTAGGCCCACGCGGTGGCATCGAGCCGCTGCTCTGCCAGGCGCTCGTAGTCGGCGAGGCACACGGGGCTCGAAGCGCCGGCCGACACGGGCGTCACGTCTCCGCCCAGTGGCGGATCAGGTTGTGGTAGTGCGCAGTCAACCCCACGACCGCAGGATCGTCGTCCGGCAACCGCGAGCGGATGCTGATGATCGACATGTCGAGATCATAGAGCATGTGGCGGCGCCAGTCGTCGCGGACCATCGACTGTGTCCAGAAGACCGACGCCCAGCGGCTTCCGCGCGTGACGGGCGTAACGCTGTGCATGCTGGTCGCGGGATAGACGACCAGATGCCCGGCGGGCAGCTTGACCTGATGCGTGCCGTAGGTGTCGTGCACCACGAGTTCGCCGCCGTCGTAATCCTCGGGCGGCGGGAGGAAAAGCGTCGAGGAGACGTCGGTGCGCATCCGCTGCCCGCCCGGGGCGCGGATCGAGCCGTCCACGTGTGCACCGAACGTCATGCCCTCGTCGTAGCGGTTGAACATGGGCGGCAGCACACGGAGCGGCAGCGCGGCGGTCATGAACTTCGGGTTGCCGGCGAGCGCCCGCAGGATGATCTGCCCCAGTTCCTGTGCCGCAGGCGCGTCGATGGGCACCTGCAGGTTCTTCTTGACCTTGACCGCCTGGTCGCCAGCCGTGACGCGCCCATCCACCCAGTCCGTGGTTTCGAGCACGCTGCGCACGTGCGCCACCTCCTCGGGCTTGAGCACGTCGGGGATGGTGACCAGCATCGTTAACTCCTTGAAACGCAAATTGCCGGGCAAGCCCGGCAATTCGGTTTTAGCCGTGCCGGCCGGGCGTAACAAGCACGCCCGGCCTGGTCATGTCGAGATATTGTTTCCGACCAAAGTCAGAAATCGAAGCTGGTGCCGATGCGGTAGGTCCGCGGCGCTCCGAGCTGGGCGCGCGTGCCCTGCCAGTTGGTCGAGACCGCATACTCCTCGTCGAACACGTTGTCGATGTTGAACTGAAGGGCAACATTGTCCGTCAGATCGTACGAGGCCATGAAGTTGACCAGGAAGTAGTCGGGCAGCTTGCCGTACTTGCCTTCCGGGATGAGCCGCAGCGCGTCGTCCGGACGCCCGAGCCAGGCCTCGCCGACATACTGCACGCCGCCGCCCAGGGTGAACTTGTCGGTCACGTCGTACGTCATCCAGAGCGCGAGAGAGAAGTTCGGCGTGAACGCCAGCTCGTCGCCGTCCGTCGTCGTGACGCCCGTCGGATTTGCCGCCGACCACTTGGGATCGGCGGTGGCGGCATTGCCGTAGTCGCTCGGACTGTTGGCGGCGATTGCAGCCGCATCCACGTCGGCCCCGTGCTGCCGCTCGTGGTCAAGTACCGTGAGCCCGCCGAACACCTTCCAACGGTCCGTGAGGTTTCCGGCGATTCCAAGCTCGATGCCCTGCACCACCTGCTCGCCGTAAGCGATACCCGGGAAGCCAACAGAGCCGCCATAGGCGATGTTTTTCTTTTCTGTGTGGAACGCCGCCGCCGTGGTCGAGAGCTTGCCGCCAAGGAAGTCCCATTTCACGCCGACTTCGTAGTTGTAGATCTCAACGGGATCGGCCCCTTCGACAAAGCCGGGATAGGCATTGCCGCCCGTTCGCGAGATATCCGGATTGGAAAGGTAGGATCCTGGCGGAAGAGCGGAGACGCCGTACGCGGCATAGAGCGTACCGTTTTGCACGGGCTTGTAGATCAGCCCGATCTTGCCGCCGAGCGTCGTCTCGCTGTCCTCGAAATCTGTCAAGCCAAGCGCGCCCGCGCCTGCGCCATTGATCTCGACGTTGTAGTGCTCGACGCGCAGACCGCCGACCAACTCCAACTGCCGCGTGAGCTGGATGGTATCGTAGAAGTACCCGGCCACCGTCCTGATCTCGACCGAGTTGACCTGACTGACCGCCAGAGGCGCCCCAATCGGTCGGCTGGGATTGGGATCGAAGATATCGGTGTTGGTGTTCTGTGTTCCGAACCGGTTCGCATCCGACGTCTCGCGGGTGAACTCGACACCGGTCGAAATCGTGTGCTTGAAGCCGCCGGCCACAAACGTGCCGGCGAGGTTCGTCTGATTGCTCCAGATCTCATTGGTGCGATCGTAGTATTGCCGTTGCGTGCCGACGGTGCTCGGCTTCGTGAAGCCGGTCGGAACCGTGAAACGGGAATCCCGCTCCGCGTGATCCCAAACGGTCTGGTTCGTAATCGTAAAGTTGTCCGAGATGTCGTGCTCGATGCGCGCCATCACGCGATCGCCATAGACGTCATCGTAATCCGACTTCAGGCCATAGAAATTATCCCGGTCCGCACCCGAGGCATTGGTTCTCCACGTGTGCAGCCCCTTGACCATAACGCCCGGCACGCCCCAGTCCGGCAGATCGTGCCTTTCGAGACGCTCGTAGGAGAGGATGGCGCGCGTTTCGGTGCCGAGACCAAAGGCGATGGACGGCGCAAGCCCATAGGCCTCGAGCTCGGCCACGTCGCGACCCATCACGCCGCCGTCCTCGTACATACCGTTCATGCGCACCGCGACCGTGCCGACGCGCTGATTGACGTCGATCGTCGACCGGAACAGCGGATCGGTGCCGTACTCGTCGAACGCCAAGCTCGCCTCACCGCGCACGAAGTTCTCGAGCTGCGGCGTCTTAGTGACGAGGTTGACGTAGCCTGCCGCGCCGCCTCGGCCGTTGTCGGCGGCGGCACCCTTGACCACTTCGACCTGGTCGATGTTGAACATGTCGCGCGCGAAGCTACCGGAGTTTCGCACGCCGTCGACGAAGACGCTGCCGCTGGTATCGAAGCCGCGGATCTTGAAGTTGTTAGTCGACGTCGAGAAGCCGTTCTCGCCGGCGTCGAACGAGATGCCGGGCGTGTTGCGCAGCGCCTGGGTGAGGTTCGTCGCGCCGCGCTCGCTGATGACCGTACCCGGAATAACCGTCACCGTCTGCGGCGTATCGAGCAGCGGGCCGGTGATCTTGTTCGAGGTGACGTAGTCTGCCTTGTACTCTCCGGGCGCAACGGGGCCGGCTTGGCCGGGCAGCGGCGGCGTCTGCGGGCGCTCGGCCACGGGCTCGGGCGCCGGCGCGACCGGCACCGGGCTCGTCGGCGCAGCCTTCTTCTTGGCAGCAGCCTGCTTTTTCTTTTTCGCGGTCGTCTCGACCACGAGAGGCGGAAGGTCGTCGGCGGGCTCCGCAGCCTGCTGCGCCTGCGCGACCGTGGCTGGGCTTGCCGCCAGCACGGCGAATGCGGTCAAGAGCTTGACCGACGACGGATCTTTACGTCCCTCCGCGGCGACCGAGAGGCTTCCTTCAGAAACTTGCGCGCCAAGGCTCAAGCAGTGCGGCGTCGCCGCCGGCTCGCGAGCAGATGTCATGGTTTTCCCCCACCAAACTCCCTACAGACGTAGGGATGCCCATAAATGTGCAGGGGCAAACATTGAACGCTCGCCGCCAAGCCCCGTGCGGGCTTGAGAAAAATATACTACACCCAGCGAGTCAACAAATCGGCTGGGGTCGGACGGCTGATGCCATACGGAGGGATGCCGCCGCGCAACAGTCCACCAACGAGTGGGGACCCCGCCAACTATTTTGCACTCAGTTGATATGGAACGTATTTTTTTGGACAGCGCCGTGCACGACGGGCGCTCAAATCTATACTTTGATCAGAAAGTAAAGAAAAAAAGCACAGAGCCGCGCTTCCGGCAACCTGTTGGGACGCCTAGCCCGTCTTCCCCTGCGAAGAAAAACACGGAGGAGCCGGCGCAGGAACGGGAAGCAACGCACTCACGCGCAGCGCGTCTACGACACTGCGGTTGCCGCCCCGGCTGGAATTGGAGGCCTCGCCGGCCTACTCTTCGCCGTTCTCGTCCTCGGACCCATCGTCGGAGATGCGCTCCACGGACACGACCCGCTCCTCCGCCTCGGTCTTGAAGATGCGCACGCCCTGCGTGTTGCGCCCCGCGATGCGCACGTCGTCCACGGGGCAGCGGATGAGCTGCCCGCCGTCGGTCACCAGCATGATCTGGTCCGAGTGCTCGACCGCGAACGAAGCGACCAGGTTGCCGTTGCGATCGTTGACGACCATGGCGACGATGCCTTTGCCGCCGCGGCCCGAGGTGCGGTACTCGTAGGACGAGCTGCGCTTGCCGAAGCCGCGCTCGGAGACCGTGAGCACGAACTGCTCCTTGGCCGAGAGCTCGGCATAGCGCTCGCTCGTGAGCTCGGCCGCGCCCTCCTCGGCCTCCTCCACCTCAACCTCGGCCTCTGCCTCCGCATCGGCCTCCTCGCCGCCCTCGCTGCGCCGAATCTGCGCCGCCTGCTTGAGGTAGGCGGCGCGCTCGGCGGGCGAGGCCTCGACGTGGGTCAGGATCGCCATCGAGATCACCTCGTCGCCGTCCTCGAGCTTGATGCCGCGCACGCCGCTCGAGTCCCGGCCCTTGAACAGGCGAACCTCGTCCTTGATCAGGAAGCGGATGCAGCGGCCCTGGGCCGTCGTCAGCAGCACGTCGTCCTCGGGCGAGCAGATGGCCACCGACACGATGCGGTCCGCTTGCGTGCCCTCCTCGGCGTCGAGCTTCATGGCGATCTTGCCGTTGCGGTTGATGTTCTCGAAGTCGGAGAGCGCGTTGCGGCGCACGTTTCCATTCTTGGTCGCGAACATCAGCTCGAGCTTCGACCACGTCTCCTGATCCTCCGGCAGCGGCAGGATCGACGTGATGACCTCGCCTTGTGCGAGCGGCAGGAGGTTGATCAGCGCCTTGCCCGCCGCCTGCGGCGTCGCGGCCGGCAGCCGCCACACCTTCATGCGGTAGCACATGCCGCGCGAGGAGAAGAACAGGACCGGTGTGTGCGTCGAGGTGATGAAGATCTGCGTGACGAAATCCTCGTCACGCGTCGACATCCCCGAGCGACCCTTGCCGCCGCGCCGCTGCGCGCGATAGGTCGAGAGCGGCACGCGCTTGATGTAGCCCTTGTGCGAGACCGTGACGACAACGTCCTCGCGCTGGATCAGATCCTCGTCCTCGACCTCGCCCTCGATGTCGACGATCTCGGTCTTGCGCGGAGTGGCGAACTCGTCCTTGATCGCCTGCAGCTCCCCCTTGACGATGTCGATGATCCGGAGCCGCGACGACAGGATCGCCAGGTAGTCCTTGATCTCCTCGGCGATCTTCTTGAGCTCGTCTGCGATCTCGTCGCGGCCGAGCGCGGTGAGGCGCGACAGGCGCAACTCGAGGATCGCCTTCGCCTGCTCCTCGGAGAGCTGGTACGTCCCGTCAGACGCGAGGCCGTGCCGCGGGTCGGCGATCAGCTCGATCAAGGGCGCCATGTCCTTGGCCGGCCAGTGCCGCTCCATGAGCTGCGCCTTCGCTTCCGCCGGCGACGGCGAATAGCGGATCAGCTTGATGACCTCGTCGATGTTGGCGACCGCGATGGCGAGGCCGACCAGCGTATGCGCGCGCTCGCGGGCCTTGAAGAGCAGATAGCGCGTACGCCGCGTCACCACCTCCTGGCGGAAGCTCGTGAACGCCTCGATGATGTCGCGCAGGTTGAGCTGCTCGGGCTTTCCGCCGTTGATGGCCAGCATGTTGGCGCCGAACGTCGTCTGCAGGTCCGAGTAGCGCCAGAGCTGGTTGAGCACCACGTCGGCGATGGCGTCGCGCTTAAGCTCGATGACGACGCGCATGCCCTCGCGGTTGGTTTCATCCCAGATGTCGGAGATGCCCTCGACCCGCTTCTCGCGCACGAGGTCGGCGATCTTCTCGATCAGCGTCTTCTTGTTGATCTGGTAGGGGATGGCTGTGACGATCAGCGCCTCGCGGTCCTTGCGGATCTCTTCCACCTCGACCTTCGCGCGCATGACGATCGACCCGCGGCCCTTGTGATAGGCGGCGAGCGCGCCCTGCCGCCCGAGGATCAGCCCACCGGTCGGAAAATCGGGACCGGGGATGATCTGCGTCAGGTCGTCGATGGTCGTTTCCGGATTGTCGAGCATCAGGATGCAGGCGTCGATCACCTCGCCGAGGTTGTGCGGCGGGATGTTGGTCGCCATGCCGACGGCGATGCCGCCCGCGCCGTTGACGAGCAGGTTCGGGAACTTCGCCGGCAGGACGCTCGGCTCCTGGATGGTGCCGTCGTAGTTGTCCTGGAACTCCACCGTGTCCTTGTCGAGATCGTCGAGCAGGCTGGTGGCGACGCGCGCGAGACGGCACTCGGTGTAACGGTCGGCCGCAGGTGGATCGCCGTCGACCGAGCCGAAGTTGCCCTGGCCGTCGACCAGCGGCACCCGCATCGAGAAGTCCTGCGCCATGC
>NZ_JADZBI010000150.1 GCF_020852195.1 Hyphomicrobium sp.
TCGAGCTGGTCGCGGACGATGTAGATGCTGGGGCGCGAGAAGAACACGAATTGCGGCTTGCGGCCGAGCGCATCGGCGACGGCAACGGCGATCTTATTCTCGAAGCCGGACTTGTCGAGGTGCGAATAGGGAAGCTCGTCGGCGGCGGCGCAGATGCGCAGAACACCGGTGCTGGTCTCCTCTTCGGCTGCCGATGCGGGCGCCAGGGCTGCGCCGACGACAAGAAGGGGCGCGAGGAGCAGGGCGTGCAGTGCTGGAAAGCGACTGGCGGGACGCTTTACATGGAGCATTGGATTTCCTCTCTCCGTAAGCCGTGCCGTCTTCGATTTTTTGCGCCTCACGCTCACGCGGGGCTCTGCGGCATCGGCAGTCTTTTCTGGCTCGGCGGTTGCCGCAGCGCCCGGAAGGCGCTGCGGCTTTGCTCAGACTGAGACCGATCAGCCCTTGTCGAACTCACCGACGGTGATGTCCTCCGAGTAGGGGTTCTTGCCGTCAAGCGAGAACACCTGGAGACCGCCACCCATCTGCGTGTAGTTCTGCAGGTTCTTGAAGGCGCCGACGGCACCGAGACCGGCGGTCGGATCCTGCAGGTCGAACACGAGGCCAACGCCCGGCCAGCCACCGACGCCATACATCGTGGCGACGTACTGGGTGCCCTTGTGCTCATACGTCATCGGGTGACCGATCACGCCCGAGGGAAGCTTGTACTTCCAGAGCAGCTCGCCGGTATCCGAGTTGCGGGCCTTGATGAAGCCGTCCAGTGTTCCGTAGAACACCAGGTTGCCTGCGGTCGAGAGCGTGCCGCCCCAGACCGAGAAGCGCTCCATCTTCTCCCACTTGTACTCGCCGGTGATGGCGTTGTAGGCCTTGATCTGGCCGAGGCCGAGATAGTTCTGGCGATCGCCCTTCGGGCCCGGATACATCCACAGCGTGGCGCCGACGAAGAACTGGCCGGCACGATAGGGAAGCATGAAGGGCTCCCAATCCATGCAGATGTGGTTGATGCCCATGAAGAAGAGTTCCTTCGTGGGATCGTAGGAGTCGTGGCCCTGGTTGTGGTAGCCCATGGCCGACGGACAGATCTCCTTGCCCTTGTGGTCCATGCGCGTGCCGAACTCAGGATCGCGAACCGGCAGACCCGTCTTCAGGTCGACCTGCTTCACCCAGTTGACCGTATCGTCGAGCTTGTTGGCCGAGACCAAGTCGCCGTTCTCACGGTCGAGGGTGTAGACGATGCCGTTACGATCGGGATGCGTGAGAAGCTTGCGCTTCTTGCCTTCCTTGTCCGTCTGCTCCGAGAGGATCATGACGTTGACGCCGGCGTAGTCCCACTCGTCGTGAGGCGTCTTCTGGTAGCCGAACTTGGCGATGCCGGTGTCCGCGTCGCGGCCCCAGATCGTCATCGTCCACTTGTTGTCGCCCGGACGCATGGTCTCGTTCCACGGCGCCGGGTTGCCCGAGCCGTAGTGGAACAGGTTCGTCTCCGGGTCATAGGCGTACCAGCCCCAGTTGGTGCCGCCGCCGATCTTCCAGGCGTCGCCCTCCCAGGTGCCGGTGCCGAGGCCCTTCTGGCCGTAGTGCGGGTTGGCCGAGTTGAAGTCGTCGGCGAGGCCGACCTCCTCATCCGGACCGGTTGCGTACACGCGCCAGACCTGCTCACCGGTCTTGACGTTGTAGGCGGTGGTGTGGCCGCGGACGCCGAGCTCGGCGCCGGACGAGCCGACGAGAGCCAGGTCCTTGATCACATACGGCGCCTGGGTCAGCGTCTGGCCGACCTTGATATCGCCGTTCTCGACCTTCCAGTACTCCTCGCCCGTGTCGGCGTTGAGCGCCACGAGGTGGCCGTCGAGCTGCGTCTTGATGATGAGGGCAGGCACGGTGCCGTCGCCCGGCCAGTAGGCCAGACCACGGTTGACGAGGTCGCAGCAGGCGACCGAGCGCGCGGCCGGATCCTGCTTCGGCTTGTGCTGCCACAGGATATGGCCCGGATCGTTGAGGTCGAGCGCGAACGTGTTGTTCGGGAACGACGTGTGGACGTACATGACGCCATTGACGACGAGCGGCGTTCCCTCATGCCCGTGCAGGAGACCGGTCGAGAACGACCAGGCAGCGCGGAGCTGCTTCACGTTCTCGGTGTTGATCTGCGTGTTGGGGCTATAGTTCTGCGAGCTCTAGTTCTTGCCCGGCATAATCCAGTTCTCGTTGCTCTTCGACAGCTCGTTGAGCTTGTCGTTGGCGAACGAGGAGGATGCCGAGCCTGCTTGCATAGCGACCGAAAGCGCGACGCAGGACGCGCCGGCCAGCAGCCCCTTACCCAGGTGCTTCATCATTCCCAAAACCTCGCGTTATCCATCCCAAGGCCGAGGCATACCCGCGCGATGCCTCACGGGGATGCCGTGAGAGCGGGTCGCAGAGTCGCCTCTTTCCAAGGCCACGAAACGCTCCGAGCACGTTCGGATGCCTCGCGGCCACGGCCCGATTTGCCTACCGGCCAAAGGCTTGTCCCGCCCTTCTCGGCCTTGCATTTCGAACCGTGGCCGCACGCTAGACCGCGGTGTTCGGTGTAGTCTTTAGTCCAACTGGCAGACATCGACGGGACAACTTTGCAAAGCGGCCGGGCTTGCCCAGGCAATGGGCATAAATGTAACGATGTAACGTTATTGTGATCGCGCCCGAACGCGATCTTGTGGTCTCACACTTGCGACGCGTGCGACGCAAATCACTAGCGCGCAGCACTTAACCAACAGGGAGGCAAGAGAGCGGTCATGTTGCGCCATCGTTCCGCCGACAGCGGCGTCTCCTCCTGCATCTCGCGCGTGTTGGCCGCTCTCGCGATCGGCGGCGCGTTGAGCATCGGCCTTGCCGGATGCGGCGACGAAGCGCCGGTTTCAGGCGAGCGGCACCAGGCGCAAAGCGACGAAGGCGCCCCGCACAAAGTCAAATGGCTTGAGATTTCGAGCCAGATCACTCCCGCGCAATGGCTCGTGAGCCGGGGTGAAGACAAGCCCCGGCCCGTGAGCGATCCCGAGGTGCAGCGCATCGCGGAATTGCTGACGACGGCACATCGGCGCTATCGCGAGAGCGAGCGCATGATCGCCAACCGCTCCGTGCAGGTTGAGGATATGCTGAAACAGATCGGCCTTGCCGAAGACGCCCAGGACGTCCTGGAGGGCCTGACGCGCATCGGCGGTGAGGTCGGACAGGCCGAAGGCTTCGGCTCCATCAGCCAGTACTATTTCAACCTCCGCGCCGCGAGCGTTTCGCGGGCGGACGCACTCGCAACCCTCAAGGCCCGCTACGGGTCGAAGTCATGACAGGCAGATACGGACACTTCTGATGCAACTCGCCGTGCAAAGCACCGAGCCGCTCCGCGTGCTCATCATCGACGACCATCCCTTCGTGCTTCAGGGATGCGCACGCATCCTGGAGGAGGCCGAGATCGCACGCGTGCTGCAAGCCGGCAGCCTCGCCGATGGCTACCGGCAGTACCGCGCCCATCACCCGCACGTCATCATCGTCGACCTGTCGATCAAGACCGCGGCCCTCGGCGGACTTTCCTTCGTGCGCCGCCTGAGGCTGCACGACAAGAGGACGCCGATCCTGGTGCTGAGCATGCACAGCGATCCCATGATCATCCGCCGCGCGCTCGAGGCCGGCGCCACTGGCTATCTCCTCAAGGACGCGCCGTCAGACGAGTTCCTGAAGGCCTTCCACACCGTGCGCCAGGGACGGCCCTATCTGAGCCACGAGGTCGCCTCCGAGATCGCCTTCAGCGAGACGCGCCTCAATGCCAGCCCGCTGCAGGCGCTGACCGTGCGCGAGCTGCAGACGCTTTCGCTGATCGCCGAGGGCAAGTCCTACGGCGTGATCGCGGAGGAGCTCAACATCAGCTACAAGACGGTGGCCAACACCACGTCGCAGATCAAGATGAAGCTCGGCGCCCGCAGCCTGCCCGAGCTGATGCGCATCGCCATCCAGCACCTGCCCGGCCCCTCGGGCCGCCGCAGCCGCGACTAGACCCACTTCACTCTCCTCGGCCGCGTCAGCGGCCGGCCCGTCAGCCCGGAGCTTTGATGGTGATGTCGGACGGCGTGCTGAACGTTCCGTCGAACAGGCGCTTGTCGGAGCCGTCGCCCTTGGTCACGACATTGCGCGCCGGCAGGCCCGTCTCCTTGTCGACGTAGAGCGTCTGCACGTTGGGCGCCGCGCCGACCTTCTCCGCCTCACCCTTCGCCTTCTCCTCCGCGACGGCCGGCAATGTGGCCTTGTAGGCGAGATAGCTCTTGCCCTCGAACGTCGCCTCGCCGAGGCACTCGTAATCGAGCTTGCTCTTCGAGGGTTCGGCCACGGTCTCCTTGAGCTGGCGCGAGATCACCTCGGCGAAGTTGGCCGGCACCTCGTTCCAGCCCTGGCCCTGGTTCGACCACACCTTGCTGCCGATGGCGATGGTCTCCATCTTCGACTGCGAATCGCCGAGGCTGACACGCTGGTGCATGCGGTCGGGCAGCTCGTAGTCGACGGTCATGTGCAGCGTGCCCTGCTGCTCATGGACGATCGTAGTCTCGAGCCGGAATCCCTTGCTGCCACGCAGTTTCGCGAACGCCTGATCGACCTCCCCCTTGCAGTCGGCGTGCGCGGGGACGCAAGCCGCAAGGGCGATGAGGGCGGCAACGACATAAGTCTTCACTGAACTCTCCGTTGATGCAGCGGGAAATTGAGGTGCAGATGCCGCAGCGGGCGTTGCCGTGTCATGGCACGATCATGCGAGACATTTTCCTAGTCGGCGCACCACACGTTGCTGGCCAAGCCCGCCTACGGACCGACCACGGTCTTTAGGTTCTCTGCAAGCTTCGCCCCCGGCGAGTAGGCCTCGTTGCGCCGGTCGAGCCAGGCTGCGATCTCCTTGAGGCGCTCGTTGGTGACAGGCTCGCCCTCACTGGCAACGCGCGCGACGAAGAAGCCGCCGCCCGTGCGGATTCCCGCCCACTTGGAGCCGTCCCAGGCCACATAGGTCAGCAGACCGCTCGGAGCCGTGTCCCCGTCGCCCACAAAAGCGAAATGTCCTGCGTCTTCGTCCCAGCGTCCGGTGAGGCACCGCCCGTCCCAAGAGACGTACTTGATCGTCTCATGGGAGTCGCCCAGCGACTTCCCCGGCAAGCTGAGCGAGAACACGCTTCCCCGCCACCGCGCCGTGATGTGTTGTCCATCGCAGCTTCTATAGTTGAGCTTGTTGTCCTCGAAGGCCAGGGTCGATGCGGCAACCGGCATCGGTGCGGCCAGCAGCAGCGCGGTGAGGCTTCGAGACAAGATCCGCATATCGTTCCTTTCCAGAAAAGCGATCCGACACGCGATCTTGAGTGCAGCACGCATTCGATCAAGGTCTAAAGCCCGCTCCTTTTCCTGCCCTAACGCGAATGTGAAGGCGCACGGGAGAGACTTCCCGAAAGGCTCGCGGAAATAATTCCACGTCGTGCGGGCACATCCCGCAATGGGCTGCGGTCCGTCACGCACGCGACGATGCAGAACCAGCCGTTGCGCACAGCGTGGAATGACCAACCGTTGGGCAAACGCTAACGCGTTTGCCCGCGCCATCAGCAAACTGCAACGAACGCGCAACAGGGGCTTTCGCGCCCCAGCTAGCAGACCCGAACTTTTTGGCCCGCCGACCCGCGAATGCCTACCCTCGCGCCGACGAAGACATTCAACGGGTTGGGAAAAATGATAGAAAGCCGCACCCTCAAAACGCTTCCGGTTGTGCTTGCAGCCGCTCTCGCCCTGCCGGCCTCCACATCCACGCTTGCAGCGGATTTCGGCGGAAGCTGCTGCGCGGACCTCGAGGAGCGCATCGCCGAGCTCGAGGCGACGACGGCGCGCAAAGGCAACCGCAAGGTCTCGCTGACCATCTCCGGCTACATCGCCCAGGAGATCACGGTTTGGGACGACGGCGGCGAGAGCAACGCCTACATCCACGGCCTCGGCCCCACCCAGGCGTCGAATTTCAGGTTGAACGGCCAGGCAGTCATCACGCCGGGCTGGACGGCGGGCTACATGTTCCGCATCCAGGATCTCACCGGCAACGCCTTCACCGGTGGCAACGACGCCATCACACAGCTCAACGACACCAAGAA
>NZ_JADZBI010000151.1 GCF_020852195.1 Hyphomicrobium sp.
GGCGGCGAGCAGCCGCGTGGGCCGTGCTGCGCGAGCTGCAAAGCGCCGATCACCGAGGGTCAGCGCAGCGTGCGCGTCCGGTTCGAGAACGACCCGCACGGATTTCGCGGCTTGACGGGCCAGTACCACGAAGCCTGCAGCAAGCCGTTTGCGTCGATGGCGCGGGCCATCAATCTGATGTCGTTCCGCAGGTTTTAGGTTCCGGGCCATCGCGCGCCTCGTCGAAGAGCGGACGGCGGTGATGCCCGCCGCCCGCACACGTCTCAGTCGGCGCTCGCCGCTTCCGACATTTTTCTCAGAGCGTCGTCGACGGTGAACGTGTTTGGCCGCTGCACCGCTGGGAAGTCCGTGAAGGTCTCCACGAATCTCGCCATCAGGGCCTGCGCCGCGAAGATGATGTAAGCGCGGTGTATCATCCAGTCGTAGTACGAGTTGGATGTGATCGGCGCGAACTCGTAGGGGTCGGTCCGCAGATTGATGATCTTCGGCAGGCGCAGGTGTACGAAGGGCTCGGCCCATACGCCGAGCGTTCCCTCGAGACGCTGCTCCATGAATACGATCTTCCAGTTGTCGTAGCGCACGCCAAGCACGTCGCCGTCGTCGCTGAAATAGTAGAAGACCTGCCGTGGGCTCTCTTTCTCTTCGCCTGTCAGATAGGGCAGAAGGTTGTAGCCATCGATGTGGTTCTTGTAGGTGCGGCCGATGGCCTTGTAGCCGGTCTTGAGCTTCTCTAAGATGTCCGGCGCGCCCGCTGCAGCCAGGAAGGTCGGCAGCCAGTCATGGTGCTGCACGATGCCGTTGGCGATCGAGCCGGCCTTGATCTTGCCCGGCCAGCGCGCAAGCTGCGGTATGCGGAAGGCACCTTCCCAGTTGGTGTTCTTTTCGCTGCGGAACGGGGTCATGCCGCCATCCGGCCACGTGGTCCGATGCGGGCCGTTGTCGGTCGAGTACACAACCAGCGTGTCCTCGGCGATGCCAAGCTCGTCCAGAAGATCGAGCATTTGTCCGACATTCTTGTCGTGATCGATCATGGTGTCGTGATAGGGCGACTGCCAACGACCCGCCTGTCCGAGGCTCGACTTCTTGGTATGCGTGATGAAGTGCATGTGGGTCGTGTTGAGCCAGACGAAGAAGGGCTTGCCGTCCTTGTGCTGGCGCTTGATGAAATCCTGAGCGGCGGAGACAAACTCGTCGTCGCAGGTTTCCATCCGCTTCCTGTTGAGCGGCCCCGTGTCCTCGATCTTCTGTTTGCCGACCCGGCCCCAGCGCGGCATCTCCGTCGGGTCGTCCTTTTCGGTCGCCCAGGAGTGAATGACGCCGCGCGGGCCGAAATCCTTCTTGAAGTTCGGAAAGTCCTTTTCCGGCGGATAGTCGTACATCTCCGGCTCCTCCTCGGCGTTGAGGTGGTAGAGATTGCCGAAGAACTCATCGAAGCCGTGGTTGGTGGGCAGCATGTGGTTCAAGTCGCCGAGGTGGTTCTTGCCGAACTGGCCGGTGGCGTAACCCTGCTCTTTCAGGAGCGCGGCGATGGTGACGAGCTTGTCCGACATGCCGACAGGGGCGGCAGGAATGCCGACCTTCGACAAGCCGGTGCGATAGACGCTCTGTCCTGTGATGAAGGAGGACCGGCCGGCGGTGCAGGATTGCTCGCCGTAGCTGTCCGTGAACAGCATGCCCTCATTGGCGAGGCGGTCAATATTGGGCGTTTGATAGCCCATGAGGCCGTGCGTGTAGCAGGAGAGATTCGACTGCCCTATGTCATCGCCCCAGATGACGAGAATATTCGGCTTTTCGCCCTTGCCGTCCTTGCCGTTTCCACTCTTCGGTGACTTGGCCATACGCATTACTCCCGGCTGAATGAGTGATCCTCCCCCGTTTGTTTGCGTGTCCCCGTGTCCGTGCGGAGTTCTTCCTATCCGTTCAGCTCTGCATGCATCCTCCTCTCCCTTACCCAAATGGACCTACCCGGAACACCATGCTGACGATGGCAAATATGCCGATCAGCAGCAGGATGACTGCGGTGATGAGCGTGAGCGAGAGCGGGAACTTGCTTTCGCCGTGCACAAGGCCGTCGGCGATCATGGCCGTGCGCTGCTCGCGCAAGTGCATCATGAACTGCAGGTGATAGACGATGCCGCCGATCAGCATCACGATACCGAGCGTAACCAGCGCGACACCGAAATTGCGCGCCGCGCCTGCGTGCGTGATGACCGCCTGATCGCGCAGCTTCTCGAACACTTGGAAGATCGTGAAGCCGAAGGAGATCAGCGACAGCGAGGTCCGGATCACCGACATCAGCGTGCGGTCCGCGCTCATGCGCGTGCGCTGGAAGGACATTCCCGTCCGCCGCGACGACAGTTCGACGGAGATGTCGTCGGAATCGGATGCCCGCGAGACATGAGCGTGCAAGGTGTCGCTGCTCATGACGCCTCTCCCTTGGCCGGAATGCCGAGCCACCAGCGCGCGATGCGGTCGATGGGACCGCGCAGAAGCGCATACGGAACGAAGGCGAGGGCGAGCGCGATCAGCAGCGCCTCGACGGGATAGAACGTGCCGAGCACCTTGAGCTGATAGATCGCGTCCATTCCGATGCCGAGCAGCATGATGCGCGCCGTCGTGACCCAGCCTTCCCTCAGCCGTCCCGCGCGCTTTTCCGGATCGTTCAGGATGGTCCAGAAATAGGGTGACCGGCCGAGCTGGGCGTCCCTGATGCCGTCATGCGTGGCGGCGATCGCCGCCATCGCCGGCTGGAGGAAGAACCGGAACGACATCGGCCCGCTCGGCCGGCCGGTGAGATCCTGCCAGACCCTCTGCAGAACCTCGCTCGACGCGCCATACCAAATGCCACCAAGCACCAGGGAGAGGGCCGCAATCACCCCGACGAACAAGGCGAGCACGCTGTGCTCGCTGCCCTGCTCAACGCGCGCCATCATGCCCGCCTCCCCGCGCGCACGACACATCGGAATCCGACATGACTGGTGGAGGTATCTACGGGCTCGGGGTGGCGCGCCGCAGGGCGGTAGCGCCGGCAGTAGTTCGGGGCGCAGAGGTGGGAGCCGCCCTTCAGCACCTTGCGCGGGATCCTGATGTGCGGCTGGCACGGATCATAGCTTTGATCGGCCCTCGGGCCGCGCGGGTTCTCCGGAATGCAGCAGGCTTTCGGCGCGTCGGCCGGGTGCTTCGGCGCGTACCAGTCCGTCGTCCATTCCCACACGTTGCCGATCATGTCGTAGAGGCCGTAACCGTTCGGCGGGAAAGCCTTGACTGGAGACGTACGCTCCCAGCCGTCGCGCTTCAGGTTCTCGTGCGGAAAGTTGCCCTGCCATGTGTTCGCCATGTGCCGGCCGTCCGGCGTCAGCTCATCGCCCCAGGCGAATTCCGCACCGTCGAGACCACCGCGCGCGGCAAACTCCCATTCGGCCTCGGTCGTGAGCTCCTTGCCGGCCCAGGCCGCATAGGCCTCCGCATCGCGATAGGCGATATGCACCACCGGATGCTCGTCGAGCCCCTTGATCCACGTGCCGCGGCCATAGGGATGGCGCCAGTCGGCGCCAAAGCGGAACTCCCACCAGCGGCCCCAGTCGCGCAGATCGACCGCTTCGCGGGGAGGATTGAAGACGAGCGAGCCCGCCTTCAGCATGTGCGGCAGTGCGCCGGGATAATCCTCCGCCCTGGGTGGGATCTCGGCGAATGTCTTGTAGCCGGTGGCTTCGACAAACGCCCTGAACTGCGCGTTAGTGACCGGCGTCGCATCGATCCAGAAGCCGTCGACGGAGACGCGATGAACGGGCGCCTCTTCGGGATAGTGCGCATCCGATCCCATGCGGAACTGGCCGCCGGGCACGAACACCATACCGTCACGACTTCCATGGTCTCTCGCGGGAGACGGACATGTCCCTGGCTCGGCTTTCAGAACGAGACTCGTCATCGAGCTGCTCCGCAAAGGGACTTTTGGGTTTATTGCGTCGTCGCCAATTCACATGCTTTCGTTCAGGTGCATTCAAATCTGCACAAACGGATCGGACTGTCCGAGGCGTCCGTCAAAACCGGTTAGTAAGTTACTTCTTCGACGTTTGCGGAACTTGGACGTGTGCAGAGCAGCAAACGCGCCGACATATGGCACGCTCGTCCATGCTGGTATTGCTGCTTCAAAGGAGCTGGTGGGGCGCGACAAGCGTTACGAGCCTGCTCCATACCAACCTCCCGGCCGGAATGGCAGCTCCTCCCATCCGTTCTGAGCCTTGACTCCGAAGTTGGTGGTTCGCAACGGAAAATTATCCGTAGCGATTTTGTACTTTAGTCCTTAAGCGGAGAGCGGAATGGTTAAGCCGAATCCGGCCAAAGACGCTTGCGTGCCTATAACTGATTTTCGCATATCGGATTTTTAGTTAGACCTTCCAGGGCAGCATCTGTTCGCTCACCCTCAACAGGCCATGTTGGGGCGATCGAGCGGGACGCCGTTCAGGGGGCGGCGGCGTCCTTCAGCGTCATGATGTAGGCGACGACGTTGGCGATCTCCTCCCGCGACAGCGCAACAGCGGGCATCGGCGGATGGGGGATGACGATCCGCCCTGCAATGGCTTCCATGGACTGGCCCTGCTTGTTGGCGATCGCCAAGAAACTCGGGACGTCTGCGGCAACCGTCGATGTCGCCGGCCGCGAGACCACATGGCACGCAACACAAACGCGCTCGGCCAACGCGCGGCCCTTCTCGGGATCCGGCTTTGGCGTCATGGCCCCCGCAAGGGCCGGAGCGGCAGGCATCAGGACAAGGAGGATCGCTGCGAAAACTGCGTGGCAATGCCAGACGTTCATGGCGCTAAGCTCTGATCGGGATGGATGAACTGACCATTCTACAAGAACATCCTATTGCTCGGCGCCTGGCCTTGATCTGGATCAGCGACGTTCGGGTCTCGGATGCCCGATGTCTTGCGGAAGTCAATGGAGGACGGCATGCGAAAACCGTTGTGCGCGCTCGCTTTCGGAGCGCTCCTTTGCGTCGATGGAAGCCCGGCCCGGGCTGCCGATGATGCGGGAAAGGCGTTGCTGACCGCGCGGTGCGGGCGGTGCCACGCCATTGCGGCAAACGAGAAAAGCCGTCTCAAGAACGCGCCGAACCTCTGGGACACTCTCCGCTCATATCCGACGGATCGCCTGGAATTCGAGCTTGCCGAGGGCATCGGCTCGCGGCATATCCCGATGCCGCAGATCCAGTTCACCTCCGACGAGATCACACTGATCACGGCGTACCTTCAGGTCGAATGACCGGACCGGCGGCCCCGAGGCCAGCCTCCGCGTGAGCATGGGGGGCGCGTGTGGCTCGAGCAGATGTTAAACTTCGCGTGTCCGCATCGAGTTACCTTACTTTCCTTTGCGCGCAGGGAAGCTTGCTAGAATGACAGGCCTCGCGGACTACCTGACCATCGCCGCAACGCTAGCGCTGCCGGGGCCGACCAACACGCTCTATTTCCTATGCGGAGCCGCCCTCGGCTTGCGTGGATCGCTTGGGCTCGTGCTTCTTGCTCTCGCGGGCTACGGCATCGCCGTCGCGGCGCTCGTCGGGCTGGCAGCGCCGCTGGTTGCTTCCGAGCTAAGACTTGGGGACGTGCTGCGCATCGCGGCGGCCCTCGTGCTGGCCTACGCGGCCTACAAGCTCTGGCGCGGGGCGACGCGTGCCGGCACCAGTGCCACCGCGGATCGGCAGGCCGTGGGCAACTGGACCTTCTTTCTCACCACGCTGACCAATCCCAAGTCCCTCGTCTTCGCGGCGCTGCTGCTCCCGAAGGAGGACGTGGGCGCCAGTGCAATCTTCCCTCTCACGGCGTTCCTGGTGTTCATGATCGTCGTGAGCGGCATGGGATGGCTCGCGGCCGGGGCCGCCTTCAGGTCCGGTTCGGCGGACGGCAGGCCCAAGACCCTCATCGAGCGCCTTGGCGCAATCGTGCTGATGCTGTTCGCCGCCGTGCTGGCGACGTCCGTCGTATTCCGCTGAAGTGCGCTCTGCCCCGGCCTTCGCGGGCCCTACTCGAGCACGTCGGGCATCGGGCCGGCGCCGGCCGCAAGCCAATCCGGGATCGGCAAACTCTTGGAGGCTAGAAAGTCCGGGTTCAACAGCTTCGACTGGTAGCGGGTGCCGTGGTCGCAAAGCATGGTGACGATGAGATGCCCCGGGCCAAGCGTGCGCGCGAGGCGAATGGCGCCGGCAATGTTGACGCCCGTGGATCCGCCGAGGCAGAGGCCCTCCTCGGTGATGAGGCGGTGCACGATGGGCACCGATTCCGTGTCCGCAATCTGGAACGACACGTCCGGCGTGAAACCCTCGAGGTTCTTGGTGATGCGGCCCTGGCCGATGCCTTCGGTGATGGATGAGCCCTCGGCCTCGAGCGTACCCCTGGTGTAGTAAGAGTAAAGCGCGGCTCCCGGCGGGTCGGCGAGCGCGATCTGTACGGACTTGCTGCGCGCACGCAGGCCGAGCGCAACGCCGGCCAGTGTTCCGCCGGTGCCGACGGCCGAGACGAAGCCATCGACCTTGCCGTCCGTCTGCCGCCAGATCTCCTCGGCGGTCGTGCGAGCGTGGCCGTCCCGGTTGGCGACATTGTCGAACTGGTTGGCCCACACGGCGCCGCCCGGCTCTGTCTTGGCAAGCGCCTCCGCCAAGCGGCGGGAGTAGTGCACGTAGTTGTTGGGATTGGCGTAAGGCACGGCCGGTACCTCGACCAGCTCGGCGCCAAGCGCGCGCACGGCATCCTTCTTCTCGACGGACTGCGTGTCGGGCATGACGATGACGGCGCGCAGCCCGAACACGCGGCTCAGGGCCGCGAGGCCGATGCCGGTGTTGCCGGCCGTGCCCTCGACGATCACGCCGCCCGGCTTCACGACGCCCCGCGCCAGCGCATCATCGATCAGAAACAGCGCAGCACGGTCCTTCACTGACTGTGCCGGATTCGTGAACTCGGCCTTGCCGAGGATCGTGCAGCCCGTCTCGTCGGATGCACGGCGCAACTTGATCAGCGGTGTGTTGCCGACGGCCTCGGCCACGTTTGAAGCAAAAGTCACGAGCAGGTCCTTTTGTTTGTCGATTCCATCATGCCCGAGAGCTCCTTCTACGCTCGCTCTTTGCGGAAGTCACAACTTCGCGCCGCCGCGACGCCATCCCAACAGGGCTTTGCACGCGCGATGAAGCGTTCGTTTGGAATATACTTATGCGCAACGAAGGGGATGGGCTGCCGCATGCCTCTCGCCCGGAGAAAGACCGTTACAGCCGGCCAGCCTCCAGCTCGCGCTGGCGGCTCTCGTCGCCCGACGGCTGCGGGCCGGCCTCGGCGCTGCGGATCGCCAGCGACAGGTAAATCATCGTCAACGCGAACAGCGCGGCAAACCAGCGCTGCCAAATCTCCCAACTGGAGGCGATCTCCATCATGAAGACCGCGAATGTCGCCAGCGCGTAAGGCCGCGTATGCTCGGGGATATCCTTCAGGGCGCGCAGGATGGCCAAACCGGCCGCAAGAAAGAGCACTGCGCCGACAAACCCAAGCTCGAACCAATTCTGAAGGTAGATGTTGTGGGTGTGCCGAGAAACGGTATCCCCGCCTCGCGTGACCGGCACGTAGGTTTTCTCCGCCTTGCTCTTGTTGCTCATGACGTACGCGCTCCGCGCGCCGGCCCCGATTACGGGAGCGCTCAACACGCGGTCGGCGGTATCGTTCCAGATGACGATCCGCTCCCGTGCCGAGGGCTGAACCCATTTCGCCGTATGGAGCTCCAGCCGATCGTAGGCGATATGGGCGGCCACAACGGCGCCGAGCGTGAGGACCGTCCACACCGATGCGATCGAAACAGCGGCCGCGCGGCGCCAGTGGAGCGCGAAGATGAAGCAAAGCGCTCCTGCGATCAGCGAAAGCTTCGACGTCTCGTGGTTGGATCCCATTGTCGCCAGCCCCGTGCCGATCACCAAGGCCGCGGCGATCGCCTTGAACTTCCAGCCCGACCAGCATGAGACCGCGCAGAGAACGGCGGGCCACAGCAGCATGTTCAAGGCGGCGATGGAGCGGTTGAGCTCGAAGCTTTCGATGTGGACGTTGCCCGCGGCATCAATGCGATAATGCTTGTAGAGAGTCGGCGGCGTGAGAATGCCGAACTTCTCCACCAGAACGCGCCTGATGTGCTGATCCGCAAACACCTCATGCAGCAGGACGATCAGGCCGATGAGGACGGCGATCACGAACCAATAGGCGAGATGATGGATGCGCCGCACGGGCTGCACCGACAGCCAATGGTTTACGACGTGCCATTGAAAGAAGGTTACGAGGACCAGACCCGTGTACACGAACGTCGCGCCGGGGTCGGCGGACCAAGCGGTACTCATGACGGCGAAGATCAAGAAGAGCGCGATCGGCACGCTGGCCGGAGCAGGTCTCAGAAAATCCCGGAAGGAGTTGCGCTCGTAGTACGCGAGAGCGAGCGCCATCAACACCAGCGCCGGCAGCATGAACGCCGTCGAACGCCCGGCGACGATGTTCGTCGCCGCGGCAACGAGGATCAGCGTGCCGGCCATGCGGTCGACGAGCGTCGTGCGACTGCTATCGGCGCCACCTGCAAGCATGCCTGACGTTCCTCCCGATCCGTCAACGCGCGAAATCTACCGCCAGTGTTCCTGGATCCATGGCGTCGGGCGCACGTGCTTGTAGACTTTCTTGTACCATCGCGCCGGCCATCGGCCATCACGCGCCTCGTCAGGATCCGGCTTACCCGTGAAGCACACGATCTTCGTGCCCTCGGGCAGCGCGGCCGAAACGAAGAAGTTCAAAGGCCACCGTGGAAGAAGCGAATGCTTGAAGCTGACGCACCACGCTTCAGGCCAGTACTTCATTTCCCGGATGGACCTGGAAATGTAGGTCTGCGAGTTTGGGAATTGTCCGAGAATAGATTCCGGGTCCTTGGCCAGGTTCTCGTAAAGGTAAGGATGTGATCCTACACGAAATCTGTAAACTGATGTATTGCCAATCTTCGAACCCGGCTGCGTCCAATTCTCAATCACACAGAATGTCGCGTTCGGCTCATAATCAAAAAACTCGTCAATTGAGCCTGTAATAACGACATCCAAATCCATGAACAGGACGTCTCCGGAGACGCCCGGTAGCTCCGGCCGCCAGAGGCCGATCTTGCGCCACGGCTTGTTCTTCACGCGCTCGGGGAGAACAAGCTCCGGGATCGGGAAGCAGGCGACGACGGGATCTATGCCCCGGGCATCGTCCGTATAGCAGACCAACCGCGTCGGCCGCCTGCTGTTGCGGCGTATCATGGACAAGAGAGAATTCACGTAATCGGAGGGGTAACGCTCACCCCATTTCATGCACAAGATTGTTTGCTGCTTCATGACGCTTCGATAAGGGCTCTCAAAACTCCCGCGCCAGGCCGATCACCTGAAATGGCAGCGTGCCTTATATGGGTCTGACCGTCGTCCGTCGGACGTCGTCAAATGAACGCGAGCGCCGGTCTTTCAAGAGACCGTCAATCTCAAACCCAAGGACCGTTCTTTGAAGTGGCGCACATCCCGCTTCATAGAACAGCACCGATTGGCAGGCAAGCGAGCGTGGGGCTCGCTCCGGCCAATTGTTCGTCCC
Source organism: Hyphomicrobium sp. (assembly GCF_020852195.1). Taxonomy (GTDB): domain Bacteria; phylum Pseudomonadota; class Alphaproteobacteria; order Rhizobiales; family Hyphomicrobiaceae; genus Hyphomicrobium_C. The sequence goes on from NZ_JADZBI010000151.1 coordinate 9,624, forward strand.
GCATCCAACCTTAGATCCGAGGCGCCGGCTGTCTCGCAGGGAACAGACACAGCCCGGTCCCGAGGTCGGCCTTGCCTCGCTTCAGCTCATCCCCCAAGCCACCGCCGCCGCCAAAAAAGTCGTTGAATACCCTTGCTGCTCAGGTAGACGTTGCCGGGCCGTACTCCGGGCGGCAGACGATTGGGCGAACACCGCCACGTCGTAGGCCACGCGCACCGGCTTTGGAACGTTACGAGGACTGCAGGAATGCTTGGAGACATTGTCAGCGTGAACGGTGGAACCTCTCCGCCGTACGTAGTGGTCGGCTTCTTCACGCCGAACTACCGCCCTCTTGCTGAAAACCTCTCCAAAGACCTTGTCGAGACGCAAAACCCTCATCACCTCATCGCCCGCGACAAAGGTGATTCCACCTGGCGTAACGTCGTTCACTGGAAGCCGGACATCGTGCTCGAGGCCATGGACCTCTATCCGGAGTCCAACATCATTCTCCTCGATGTGGACTGCTCGGTTCGCGGCTCGCTGCTGCCGGCCCTGGATTTCCCCGGCGACATCTCGGCGCGGTCGAAACTGCGCCTCACCAATCATGTCTGGCCGTTGCGCCAGAAGACCGTGCTCCACATCTCCTCGCGGAGCATGGTCTTCAGGCAGAACGCACGAGTGCGCAAGTTTCTCGCAGACTGGCGCGACGAGCTTCGCACCGCCACCTACTATCAAGGCGGCTGCGAGATGGCGATGCGGTTCGTGATCATGCGCTCGACGGGCCTCGCCTTCTGTCCCATGGACCCGAAATACTCCGGCCTCGAGGTGGACCAGGCGACGGCGGACGCCATCGTCGTGCACAGCAGCGCCAGCCGCCACGCGGGCCGGAACTAGGCGGGACAACCCTCTCCGGACGAAGGCGGGGGCGCTGGCACGCTCGGGCGCTAGGCTTGTTCGATCTTCTCGAGCACGATGTTACCGCGCGTTTTCATCACCACGCGATACCCGTTGCGCAGGAAGACGTCCACGAGGTCCCCCTCCCACTGGCGGGAGCGATGGTTCTGCTCGATGACCAGGAGGCGCGGCCATTGCGGCTGAGGGATTGCCTCCAGATAGGGCATCAGGGCCTGGTACTCGTAGCCCTCGACGTCGATCTTGACGACATCGCAGCGTGCAAGCCCCTGCTCCTCGAGAATGCTCGCCAGCGACCGCATCGGGACCGTGATCTGCTCGGCGTCCGTGGCCAGGATCGATCCGACGCTCGGCGCGTCGGGGCGAATGCCGAACGACACGCTGCCGTCCTGCGCGCCGAGGGCCGCCCTGATCGTCACCACGTTGTCCAGCCCGTTGAGGCGCACATTCTCGACAAGGGCGTCGTAAACTGACGGATTGGGCTCGACGGCCACGATCCGGGTGCCGGGCACCTGCAGGGCTCCGAACCAGAGGGTGTAGAAGCCGATATTGGCCCCGATGTCGGCAATGACGTCGCCGTCGCGCACGGCCGTGCGCAGGTAATCCCGCTCGGGGCTATTGTAGCGCTGGTCGGCGATGAGATATTTCAAGCTTGATTTGGGGGGCAGCCGCAGCTTGGCCATGCCGCCCCAGATGACGCCATCGCGCGGGGTCTCACGAGCAGGAAGGAACAGCTTTTCGATCAGAGGCCGTATGCTGCCGCGCCCCGCGAACGTGTAGCGCGCCAGCGCAACGCCAAGCCTTTCGACCGGCGTCAATGCATAGAAGCCAAATGCCATCATGCCGGTCGCCCCCTCCCGACGCCTCCTGAACACGTTATGTTATAGGCGGGAAAAACCTAACTTGGAATGGCTCGGGTAACGCCCCTCGGGCGGACCGTGCGCCGGCGCGAGGCGGGGCCCTGTCGTTGACGCCGATCGCTTTTTCGCGTCAAGAGGATAACAGCAGGACGAGGGGGACCATGGAAGAGGCGGCGCCTTGGGGACAATGCCACCCGCGCGGGATGGCCGCGCTGGCATTCGCCGCGCTCAAGCACCGCCTCGTGCGCGGTGCGCTCAAGAAGCCGGTCTACCGGTTCATCCAACAGCGCTGCCCGGCGCAGGACGTCGAGTTCCAGGGCCTCAAGCTCCGCTGCCACATCTCGGACAACGGTCCGGAGCGCTTCGTGATCTTCCAGGAGCGCCGATCCGCCTGGGATGCCCTCAACATGAGCGTCGATCGCCTGCGGCCAGGCGACACCTTCGTCGACGTCGGTGCCAACTTCGGGCTGTTCTCCGCCATGGCGGCCAAGAAGGTCGGCGCCGAAGGGCGCGTCGTCTCTATCGAGCCCCACCCCGAACTCGTGCGGCGGTTGAAATTCAATATGGATGCGAACGGGTTCCGACATGTCACCATTTTTGAATCCGCCGTCGGCGACAAGACGGGCGAGGCCGTCCTCTATGCGAATACGTCCAGCTTTGCGGAATCCAGCCTGAGAGCGGACGCAACCCAGCCTCGCAAGGATCAAAAGGCGACGGCCGTTCCCATCGCGACGCTTCTCGATATCGTGGAGCGGGCAGGGCTTTCGCGGATCGACGCCCTCAAGATCGATATCGAGGGGTATGAGGACAGGGCGCTGGTGCCGTTCTTCGACACCGCGCCGCGCGGCCTGTGGCCCAAGCGCCTGCTGCTCGAGACCATCCATGCCGATGACTGGGCCACGGACTGCGTGTCGAAGCTCGTCGGCTGCGGATATGCGATCGAACGGCGGACGCAGAGCGACGCACTGCTGGTCCTTCCTCCCTGAGCTCGTCCGGGGCCGGGCGGCCCCGGACCCGCCCGGGAGACTTGGTAAATTTCCCGGGCTGGCCTTGCGGGTTCGCGCGTCTCGGCGCAGAACACGAAATTGCGGGGAGCGAGCGTGGCCGGGAAGCCCTAGGCCGAGCCAGATTCCATGGGCATACTCCCGACCGCATAGTGGGGATCAGTCTTCCGGCCGGATCGTTGCATGTCTCTTAGTGCGCGCGCGTTCGTGTTCATCGTCTATCTGTTGCTCGGGCTTTCCTTCATCGCCGTGCCGGCGGTGCTGGTCTGGGAGTTTGGGCCCGAGAAGGCCCTGACCTTCGCCACCTTCGACAGCCACCTCTTTCTCTTCTTCCCGACGCTCGGCCTGGTGGCGCTGGCGGCCTTCTACCTGCCGTCCTGCGCCTTCGTGGATATGTACTGGCATCACCTCTCGTTCGGACTGCTCCGCTTCCTCGTTGGGCTGGTGCTGATCGGCGGAGCCGCTGCCCATATCGCCTTCGGCTTGTCCTCCAACCCGCACCGCTCGGTCTGGGACCTCAAGCCCGAAACGCTCGCCGCCGACAAGAGCGAGCCGGCCGGCTGCGGCGAGGCCGGGCCGCCCTGCGAGCGCATCGCCCTCATCGATGGCGTGACCAACCTGCGCGAGGTCAGCCGGCGACGCCTCGGCGTGCGTGAGTTCTACCGGTCCTGCCAGGCGGAACCGCTGATCGGCAGCGACGGCACGGAGGAGGTGAAGCGGTTCTGCTTTGCCTCCACGCCGCTCTCGGCGGCGCCGCTGCTCAGCACGGATGCGGAGTGCTGCCATGCGCAGCAGCGTTATCAATCGACCATCGACCAGCTCTATCTCGATCCGGCGGAGCAATCGGTCACCGGGCGCATCCACAAGCTGCTGCTGCCCGGAAAGGTATTCTTCCTGTTCATCCTGCTGGCCATCAGCATTCTGCTCACCGTTCGCCACGCGGGCGTGAAACGACACTATCCGGACCGGATCGGGCGTATCGAGGTGGGCGTGCTGGTCGGCGCGGCGGCGATGATCTTCTTCCCGCTCATGAGCCAGGCGTACGTTCAATCGGCCGATGCGCTGTTCGGCGTGCAGCAGAAGGGCGGCTTCCGCGCCATCGTGCCGCTCATGAGCTTCCTGTTCGGCGCATGGGCGATGCTGCTGCTCCTGTTCTCATTCCGCCAGCATGACCAGGATCTCGAGCTTGCGGCGAAACTCGCGGGCGTCGCGGCCAGCACCATCGCCGTGTTCAAGTACGACATTCTGGTTTCGATCATCGTGCGCTATCTCGGCTCCGGCGCCGACGAGCTGGCGGTGCTCGCGGTGATCGGCCTTGCGGTGGTGGCGGTGATCGTTCTCTTGTCGCCGCTTGCGCGCCGCGCGGCGCTCGGGACAGATAAATAAACTACTTTGCCCGGCAACGCAGAGGGCGCGCCGGTGCAAACCTCCCCGGTCTTTCCGCGACGGCGGACTAGTGGCGAATGTCCGCTTCGGCTTCGACTTCGGCTTCGTCCATATGGGACTTGATCACGCTTGCCGTCTCGTCGGCTAGCTTCTGGTTCAGCCGTGCGAAATACTGGAACTCGGCCTGATACTGCTGCTGGGCGCGCTGAATAAAATCCGAGTACGCCGCAAACAGATCCTGGACCGTCTTGCATTCCATGAAGCGCTGCGAGGCTGCCATGTCCTCGTTGAGGCGCCGGTTGACGAAGCCCAGCCATTCGTTGTTCGCCTTCGAGACCTGCTCGAGGAAGCGGCCGTTGAGCTCCGTCATAGCCGCGAACATCGGGCGATTGATGTTCAGCCAGGCTTCAAACGAAGTGAGGCCGGGATTCTTGTCCAAGCCCTGGTCGGCTAGCGATCTTGACGCATTTGCATTCATGGTACGCTCCTCCACCAGTGATCCGACTTCCGACACGCGTTCAAAGCGATGCACCAAGCAAAGCTCGACTGCTTTTAACTGGTATCCAAAGCACGCGGCTTCTGCTTGATCGAAATCAAGCTCAAGGTCTTAGGTAGAGCCGACAATTTGCGTTTCGGGCTTGCGTCCGAAACGATCATGGTCAGTCAATGCCCAACGCCTTGGTTGGTTGCATCCTCGTAAATGGACCAGGGCCGGTGTCGGTTCTGGCTGCTGGTCCTTGAGCCGGCGTTTTCCGGAGCCGGAAGCCGCCCGCATTTCGCGCCGTCGGGCGACACTACTGTCGCGCCGCTCGTGCATCGGCGCTTCACTCTTTCAAAGTTATCCACAAAATCCGGGCGCATTTGCGACATCGAACGGCCATGGATGGAACAGCTCAATGGGCCGGAACTTCAGCTGCTTGGACGTGAAGCCGCGGTTTTGACCTTCAAAATCAAAGCGATCCATGCGGTAGTGCGGTGAAAAGCCGGGCCGTCTCCACACGCGACGCGCCACGGTCTCGGCGAAACGCCCGGAACGTGCCCATGACGCACCCCCTTTTCTCCCTCGCGGACCTCTGGATCGGCCGGTCCGCCACGCCAAGCGCGCAAGCGCTTGAGGCCGTGAGCGGTGTCGCGCCGGCCGTGGTGGTGACCGGCGGCTCGCGCGGGATCGGCCGCGCGATTGCCGCGCGCTTTGCCCGCGCCGGACGGGACCTGGTCCTGATCGCGCGTGAAAGAGCCCCCCTCGAAGCCGCCGCCGAGGAGATCGCGCGGCAGGCCGGCGTGCGTGCGGTTCCGCTGGCGCTCGACGTCTCGCTGCCGGATGCGCCGCAGCAGCTCGACACGGCACTGCGCGAGGCGCGGCTCTATGCCGACGTGCTCGTCAACAATGCGGGCGTGGGCCTCGCGGGGCCGTTCACAGATCCGCCTCTGCCGGAGCTCGAGCGGCTGATCACGCTTAACATCACGGCCGCGAGCCGGCTCATGCATCATGTGCTGCCGGCGATGCTGGCGCGGGCCCGCGGCGGCATTCTGAACATCGGCTCGCTCGGCGGGCTCGTGCCCGGCCCGTACCAGGCGGCCTACTACGCGAGCAAAGCCTACCTCGTGTCGCTGACGGAAGCGGTGGCCTACGAGGTGCGCGGGCGCGGGGTCCGTATCGCAGTGGTTGCGCCGGGACCGGTCGACACGACCTTCCATCGCGCGATGCACGCGGAGAACGCGCTTTACCGGACCATCATTCCCGCCCTCAGCGCGGACGCGGTCGCGCGCAGCGCCTATCGCGGTTTCATGATCGGACGCACGGTGATCGTGCCCGGAGTGCTGCCGTCGCTCGGCGCCCTAGGGGTGAAGCTCCTGCCGCATGCGATCAGCGTGCCGCTCGTGGGCGCGCTGCTGGCGGTCGGCAACGGGCGCCCCTCCGGGTCCGACCCCTTATGACACGTGCGACCAAATGTACTTGGGAACGCTGGACGTTACGCTGACGCCCTGCGTTTGCAGAGTTGAAACGATTTCGCTGTTTAATCTCCTCAAGCGCCAGGGATTAGGTCCCGCGTACCTTGGTGTCGAACGGCGGCCTGGCGAGAGCTTCGTTCTCGATAGGTCGCCGTCACTATTTTTAGGCGCCCGCCCGCCTGCTCTTCAATTGCCGTTAAGAGAGCCGTAACCGGCCGACGCACACGCGTCAGGCCGCGCCCTTTTTCCTGGCGACCTCTTTCGCGAGCTTGTCGACAAGTCTCTTGTCGATGTTCGGCGGGCGGCGATCAACCGGGCGGTCCGGCTCGTCGGACGTTGCTTCTCCGATGCTGACCGGATCACTGGCGGGGAATGTCGCCTCGAGCGCCTCGTCGAGCTCCTTTTCAAGCTCCGCTTTCGACCGCTTATCCTTTTCGATCTCGACGATCGCTGTCATTGCATGGTCCTCCCAGACTGATACGAAAGAAAAACACGCACGTGCGGCTGTAGGTTCCATGGGGCGAATCCGCATGAGAAAAGCCCATCCGCCGTTACGAATGGGGCTTTTCCTCGCTCTCGTGCTTTGACTTGAATTAAATGCGTCGTCTCACGGCCCGATAGCCGGGCTCCACGTAATCCGAAATCCGGCTCAGGAGGTCGGAGCTGTCACGGCGCGCGGACGACAGCTTCCACAGCGCGCCCAAGGCGCAGGCGGCAACGACGACCGCGCCGATCGCCACATAGGGCTGATCCTGCACGAAACGCTTGGTGGCGGCGAAGGCATCCTCGGCCGTCTCGCCGGCAGCCTTCAGCGCCTTCTGGCCTTCCTGGGCAACGGTCTCGGCCGCTTCGCCGGCCCTCTGCTTTAGCTGATGGATGGCATCCTGGGCTTCGCCTGCGCCCGTGTCCTGGTACGACTGATACGATTGGGCCATGTGCGGCTCCTTGCTGCTGGAGATGGCGTGAGAGATCCAAGACAAAACGTGGCGTTCAGCAAATCGTTCCCGCAGCCGATGGCGCGTCGACCGTGAAACAACGCGGCTCGGCGGATCGGTGACGCTGGTCGAGGCGCTGCAGCTTCTTGGGCATGACGAGAACTCTCCATCATGTCCGGGCCGCCGCAAGCGCTGCCGAAGCCTTGTCCTCGGCAGCCGCGACATCTTCGAAGTCGCCGCGTATCGCTTTCAGGGCTTGGCGCTCCTCCGAGATCTCGTCGGCGGTTCGGAACCCGAGACGTCTCAGCACCGGCACGGGCGGACACCATCCCTGAATGGCATGCTGGAACAGAAAGGCCGTGACGAGTGCGGGCAGCACGAGCCAGTAGGGATGAACGAAGGCGCCGAGGACGACGCCGGTGAATGCGATGATCGAGGCGTTGGTTTCGATCGCGCGCTCGATGTCCCATTCCGCGTCCAGCTCGGCCAGCCGCGCGGGAATTCCGTGCGGCGCTCGTGCCAGATGCCGTATGCGCGCTTCGGTCTCGCGCTCGATGCGTTGGTTGATCTCATCGGCCGTATGGGCGGGAACGCGATCGCGCGTTGTCGGCAAGGCCATGGCGGCACCTCGTGAATTGCCTCTGTCCGTAGACAATCCTTCAGCCGCTGATTGCGTTCCCCGGCCGCATTCGCACGCGAAGTACGGCTTTCGCATCGCTCTGCGGAGGATTGGGGGGCGCTGTGGTTTTAGGGCACTAGATGCGGCGCGTGTGGCTCGGGAACATGGGGTGCTGATTCGATTGGGAGCGCCTCATGCGAAAGCAAACTCTCTGTTTTCTGGTCGTCGGCGCAAGCCTCAGCCTGCTTCTGCAGAATCTGGCCAGGCGTCGCGCAGCGGGCGGGATGCCTTCCGTAAGCCCGCAGCGAGACGCCGAGGTCATCGATCTCGCGGCCTGGAAGGAAGCGAGGCGTCATCGCCAGGTGGCGCTTTAGACGTTCGGGGCGCCGCGAGGATGAGCCCGCACCTGGCAGAGCTCGTCCATCCCTGCCCCATCACTCGCAGACCGTGCGCCAATGGTGGTAGCGATAGACGCGATAGCAGTACGCGTCATCGTCGTAATACGAGTAGTCGGGCGCATAGATTCCGAACACGGGGCCAGCATGGAAGTGGTGGTGTCGGAAGTGGCCGCCGTGTCCGACATGACCGAAGTGGCCACCAACATGGCCGCCTCCGATGTGGACACCGCGCGCCTCCGCGGTCGCGGTCATCGTCGCGACGCCGAGCAGCGCCGTCAGCGCCAGACAGGCGCTCTTGAATGTCGTCATGGGATGTCCTTTCGCAAGTTGCGGCAATGCCGCCGCGGCGTGCTCGCCGCGAAGCAGGCGCCTCTGCGCTCTGCCTTGCATCCAATACGGCCAGAGGGGCCGCCCGGTTGCTTTACTTTTTGGACAAATTCGGCGGAGAAGGAATGGTGCCGCAAACAGGACTCGAACCTGTGACCCCGTCATTACGAATGACGTGCTCTACCAACTGAGCTATTGCGGCTTGGCCGACGGCTAGTGAGCCCGATAGGCTCCAGCGGCGGGCCTTGATAGGCTGAATTCGTCCCCCGTTCAAGGCCGAGTTGAAGCCCGGCGGACGGCCGGCACCAAAGCCTGCGCTGCGGCATCCGGGCGTTCGCCGGGTGGAACCCGCCTTGGGTGTCAAGGCGTTAAAAGGGTACCCCATTGCTCCAGGCATTCGGAGGGGGAGCAGCCATGACGTCGCCGCGGAACCCGGTTCTGGACGATCTGATCCTGCGCATGCGCCAACCCATCGACGTGCAGAACGTCGCTGACGAGGAGGCGCTGCGCATCATGGTGCGGCTCGGGCTCGCGCACCCCATGACGCTCGCGGCGGCCATGAAGGTGGTCGCGTCCGAGATGCGGCACGGGCGGATCCGCGAGATCGAGGCGACCGCGCGGGCTCTGCACGCCAAGCTGCTCCGCCGCCACGACGAGCCCGGCACCCGGCAGTGAGACTCAAAGCTGCCAGACCGACGTGCGCTTGATCTCGGCATCCTCCAGCTCGCGCGTGACCGGGACCTGATACTCGGCCACCGGCGTGAAGCGTCCGGCAGGGAAGTAGCTGCGCTTTGGATCGCCGATCAGGACCTGCGCCCCCGCCGCGGCGGCCTTCTCGATGTAGGCCATGACACGGGCGGCCAGCTCGCGCTCGTAGAAGAGATCGCCGATAAGGACGATCTCAACCTCACCCGGCGCGCCAGCGAGCAGGTCGTCGCGCGTGGTCTCGATCTCGACCCCGTTCAGCGCCGCGTTGAGGCCAATGGCGGTGAGCGCCAATGCATCGATGTCGGCAGCGAGCACGGCCCGGGCGCCGGCGCGACTGGCCGCGATGGCGGTGAGGCCGGAGCCTGTGCCGAGGTCGATGACAGATTTCCCGGCAATGCGCTCCGGGTTGTCGAGCAGGTAGCGGGCAAGGGCCTGCCCGCCGGCCCAGGCGAAGGCCCAGTAGGGCGGCGGGACGTTCATCTCGCCGAGCTCTTCCTCGGTCTTCTGCCAGATGGGCAGGCTTTCCTCGGCGAGATGCAGCAGGATCTCGGGCACCAACGGGGGCGCGAGCGGGCGCGTGTTGGCGGCGATGAAGACCTCGGCGGAGCGCGCGTCTTTGAGATCCAGCGCGCCGCTCATTTCTTCTTCGCGCGTTTGGCGGGCGGAAGACCGGCCATGCGGCAGACCTCGACCCATTCGGCGTCCGTCACCGGCTGCACGGAGAGGCGTGCCGTCCTCACCAGCGCCATGTCGGCGAGCCGCGGGTTCGCCTTGACGTCGGCGAGCGTCACCGGCCGCGGCAGGCGCTCGAGGGCGCGCACGTCGACGCATTTCCACTTGCCGGTGTCGTCGGTCGGATCGGGGTGAGCGAGCGCGATCACCTCGCAGATGCCGACGACCTCCTTGCCGATGTTCGAATGATAGAAGAAGCCGAGATCGCCGATCTGCATGGCCTTCATGTTGTTGCGGGCGGTGAAGTTCCGCACGCCTGTCCAGGGCTCGCCCTTGGCGCCCTTGTCGGTCAGGTCGTCCCAGGAGAACGCGTCGGGCTCGGACTTCAGAAGCCAATAGGCCATGGGGTGGTGATCTCTCGTAGCTCGTGGGGTCCGGCCGGAGATTACGCCATATTCGGCGTGTCTCAAGGCGTCGTCAGTCCTCGGCCTTGAAGGGGCGGCTCATGAGCCCCGCAATGGCGTCATCGACCGAGAGGCTGCCCTCAAGCACGGCATGCACGGCCGCGGTGATCGGCATCTCGATGCGCTTCTGCTCGGCGAGGCGCACCACGGCTGCGGCCGTATACACGCCCTCCGTCACGGATATGCGCGCGCCGAGCACGGCCGCGAGCGTCTCGCCCTGGCCCAGCGCGCGGCCGAGGCTCATGTTGCGCGACTGCGGGCTGCCGCAGGTCAAGACGAGGTCGCCGAGGCCCGAGAGACCCATCATCGTCTCGGGGCGGCTGCCCATTGCGTTGCTCAGGCGGCGCATCTCGGCGAAGCCGCGCGTGACGATCGCGGCATGGGCGCTGGTGCCGAGCCCCTTGCCCTCGACGATGCCGGCGGCGATGGCGAGCACGTTCTTCAAGGCGCCGCCGAGCTCAACGCCGACGATGTCGTCCGTCCAGTAGAGGCGGAGCTGGCGGTCGCCCAGGCGCTCGGCGAGGCGCTTGCCGAGCTGCTCGTCGCGGCAGGCGAGGGTAAGAGCGGCCGGAAGCCCGCGCGCCACGTCGGCGGCGAAACTGGGGCCGGACAGAACGGCGAGCGCCACGTCGGGCGCGGCCTCGGCCAGCACCTCTCCCATCAGCTTGCCGCTCGCCTGCTCGATGCCCTTGGCGCAGACGATCAACGGCTGGCCGGGGCGCATGTGCGGCGCAAGCGCCGTGGCCACGGTGCGCACGTGCTGCGCGGGCGAGACGAGGAGCACCGCGTCGGCGGCGGCGCAATCCTCGAGCGTTTCGGTCGCCTTGAGACGCGAGTCGAGCGCGATACCCGGAAGGAAGGCTCGGTTGACGTGGCGCGTGTTGATGTCGGCCACGGTCTCGGATTCGCGCGCCCAAAGCACGACGTCGCGGCCGGCGAGCGTCAGCGTCTGCGCCAGCGCGGTGCCCCAGGCGCCGCCGCCGATCACGCCGATCCTGTCGATGGTCATGGCGTTGCGTTCCCCTCTGGTGCCGCTCTCATAGCACGTCGCCCGATCGCCGCGTCACGCCTTGACGCCGGCGCCGATGGCGGCGGGCGCGGCGGGGTCGAGGGGCCAGCGGGGCCTGGCCGCGAAATCGAGCCCGTCGACGAGGCCGCGGGCCAGCCGCTCGGCGCCCGCCCAGGCGATCATGGCGCCGTTGTCGGTGCAGAGCGCCGGCGGCGGCACGGCGAGGTGGAAGCCCCGCGCGGCGGCAAGGCGGGCCAGCGCGGCGGCGATGGACGCGTTGGCGGCGACGCCGCCCGCGACCGTCAGCCAGCGCGGCCTGCCGGGGCCGAACGCGTCTTCCGCGAGCTCCATGGCGCGCGAGACGCGGTCCTCGATGATGTCGCAGACGGCGGCCTCGAACGCAGCGCAGAGGTCGGCGACGTCGCGGTCGGTGAGGGGGGCTGCGGCCTCGGCCCGCTGGCGCAGCGCGGTCTTGAGGCCGGCCAGCGAGAAGTGCGGCTCGACGCGCCCAACCATGGGCCGCGGCAGGGGGAAGCGCTCGGGATCGCCGCTGCGGGCCGCGCGCTCGACCTCCGGGCCGCCAGGATAGCCTAACCCTAAGAGCTTCGCGGTCTTGTCGAAGGCCTCGCCGATGGCGTCGTCGATGGTGGTGCCGATGCGACGGTAGCGGCCCACACCCTCGACCAGAAGCGTCTGCGTGTGGCCGCCGGAGACGAGCAGCATGAGGTAAGGGGGTTCAAGCCCGTCCGTGAGGCCCACGGTCAGCGCGTGCGCCTCGAGATGATTGATGGCGAGGAACGGCTTGCCGGCCGCCAGGGCCAGCGTCTTGCCGGTTACCAGCCCTACGACGAGGCCGCCGTTCAAGCCGGGGCCGGCCGTGGCAGCAATGCCGGAGAGATCCGACAGGGCGAGGCCGGCTTCCGCCAGTGCGGCGGCGACGATGGCGTCCAGGCACTCGACATGCGCGCGCGCCGCGATCTCGGGCACGACGCCGCCATAGGGGCGGTGCTCGGCGAGCTGGGAGCGCACGACGTTGGACAGGATGCGGCCGCGGGCCTCGCCGTCACGGGCGACGACGGCGGCGGCCGTCTCGTCGCAGCTCGTCTCGATGCCGAGGACGAGCAGGGGGCGATTATCGTCGGCGGTCATGGGCTCCTCCCGTGCGGAGGAAGCAGCGGTGCTCGGCCCATACGTGTCTGGATCCCGGCCTGTGCCGGGATGACGTTGGGGTCGTTGAAGCTGCTTGCCACAAGTTCTCCGTCACTCCGGCGAAGGCCGGAGTCCAGACACGCCGGGAATGGGGCACGGCCTTGCGGCTTGGTCGAAGCATTAACTGGACCTGGAGATCGGGTAGGAGGCCGATTTGCGTTCATTTGCTGGGACAGGCATTAATGGCGCCCGCCGCGGAATCCCGTGGCCCTAACACCTGGAGCCCACGACTTGCAAGCTCGTACCCTCCGCATCGGCACGCGCGGCTCGCCGCTCGCTCTCGCCCAGGCCCACGAAGTGCGGGCGCGCCTGATGGCGGCGCATGGCTTGCCCGAGGACGCGTTCGAAATCCGCATCTACAAGACGACGGGCGACGCGATCCAGGACCGGCCGCTGGCTGAGGTGGGCGGCAAGGGACTCTTTACCAAGGAGATCGAAGAAGGGCTGATCGCGCGCGAGATCGACCTCGCGGTGCACTCGATGAAGGATATGCAAACGCACCTGCCGGACGGGCTCGGCATCGGCGCCGTGCTGCCGCGCGAGGACGTGCGCGACGCCTTCATCTCGCTCACGCATCCCACGCTCGCCGCGCTGCCCGAGGGCGCTGTCGTCGGTACGTCGAGCCTCAGGCGGCAGGCGCAGGTGAAGCGCCTGCGTCCGGACGTCAAGGTTGTCGGCTTCCGCGGCAACGTACAGACGCGGCTCAGAAAGCTCTCGGAAGGCGTGGCGGATGCGACGCTGCTCGCGTGCGCGGGGCTGAACAGGCTCGGCATGGCAGACCGCATCACGGCGCCGATTGCAACCGAGGATCTGCTGCCCGCCGTTGCACAGGGAGCCATCGCCATCGAGATCCGTAGCGACGACGCGGAGACGGTGCGTTTCGTCGCGCCCCTCAATCACGAGGAGACGGCGCTTTGCGTCACCGCCGAGCGGGCGTTCCTCACGCGCCTGGAGGGCTCGTGCCGGACGCCGATCGCCGGTCTCGCGGAGCTCGACGCGGGCACGCTTACGCTGCGCGGCAAGGTGTTCTTGCCCGACGGCGCTGCCTGCTTCGAGATCACGCGCGAGGCACCGGCCGGGGCGGCGGCCGCCCTCGGCACCACCACCGCGGACGCGCTGCTGGAACTCGGCGCCGAGGCGATACTCGCACGGTCCCTCTGATGCACCTCCTGCTGACGAGGCCGGATACGGGGCCGGAGCCCGATCTGATGCAGGCGGCCCTCGTGGCGGCGGGGCATCGCATCACGCAGGCGCCGCTGCTCTCTATCGCGCTCACCGGGGCCATGCCGCCGCTCGACGGCGTGCAGGCACTGATCGCCACGAGCCGCAACGGGCTGCGTGCGGTCGCGGCCGGGCCGCTCGGCGACGACGTGCTCGGGCTGCCGCTGTTCGCGGTCGGCCCGGCGACGGCCAAGCTCGGGCGTTCGCTCGGCTTCCGCCGCGTGGTCGAAGGGCCGGGGGGGGCTCGCGCTCTCGAGGCGGTCATCGCGGCGGACGCCGACCCGGCTGCCGGGGTGCTCCTGCATCTCGCCGGCGACACGCTGGCCTTCGATCTCGGGGGCGCGCTCGCGGGGCGGGGCTTGTCGGTCCGTACCGAGATTGTTTACCGAACGGAAACGGCCGGCGCGATCCCGGCCGAGGCCGTAGCGGCGATGCGGCAGGGCACGCTCGACGGTGTCGTCCTGATGTCGCCGAGAACGGCCAAGGTTTACGCGAAACTGGTGGGCGCGGCTGCTCTTGTGGCCGAGGCGCGCCGGATGGTCCATTTCTGCCTCTCGGAGGCGGTCGGGGAGGAACTCGGCCCGCTGGGTGCCGTTAGGATTGCCGTCGCCCGCTCGCCTCATTCGGAAGAAATGCTTGCTCTTATCGCCCGTGAGGCGTCAGACTCCCGCTAGGTCGCCCTTCCCCCGAGGCTCGACCGCAAGTCCCTGGAGACCCTGCTTCCATGATCGACAAGCCCGATCCCGCAAAGGATGCTGGCCGCAGCGATGCTCCCGGCGCCAAGCGCCCCCATGCCACGCTGGACCTCAAGGCGACCGAGGTGAAGCCGCAGGCCGCGACACCGTCTGCCGGCGCGCCCTCTCCGGCCGCGTCGACGGAGAAATCCGCGTCTGCCGCGAGTTCATCCTCGGAGAAGCCTGCATCCGCCGCCAGCGCATCCTCGGCCAGCGCGTCATCGTCGTCGGCCGCTGCCGCCGGCGCGCCGGCGGGGAAGCCGTCGAGCGCGGCTGACGCGGCGGCAAAGACGTCGACGCCGAATGCTGTTCCGAAACCGGCGGCGGCACCTGCGGCGAAACCTGAGCCGAAGCCTGCCGCTGCCTCGGGCGGAGGATTCTTCTCTCATCTCGCAGCCGGCCTCATCGGCGGCGCGCTCGTCTATGCGGGCGCGGCGTTCCTGGGGCCGAACTGGCTCCCCGGCAGCGACGAGAGCCAGACCGCGCAGCTCGCCGCACGCATTGCCGCGCTCGAATCCGGCCCCAAGAACGGCGCCGGCCTGGATGCGCTCAATGCAAAGATCAGCGAAGCGGAAGGCCGACTCGCGAAGCTCGACGAGCTTGCGCAGAACGTCGCCGCGTTGCGCGAGGCGCAAAATACGTTGCAGGCCGAGACAAAGTCGCTCAGCGAAACCGCGCAACAGGGCGGCGGGGCGAGCGCCGAGCGGATCGCCAAGCTCGAGGAGCAACTGTCCCTGATCGCGTCCGGCGCGTCGGATGCTTCGGGCGGCACGCCGCAACTCGCCGCCATCTCCGCCAAGATCTCCGATGTCGAGGCCCGGATTGCCGATCTCAGCAAGGGGCAAGGTCTTCCGGAGGACGTTGGGCAGCGCCTTACGGCAGCGCAGGAGGCCAGCGAGGCGGCCAAGACCGCGACCGTCCGCCTCGAGCGGGAGCTGTCGCAGGTGCGCACCGAGCAGACGCGCGGTACGCAACGGTCGGAGACGACAAAAGCGGACACGGACCGCCTCTCGGCCGCCGTCGAAGCCGTCAGGTCCGAGACCGGGCGGCTCGCGAACACCGTCGCCGAGCTCAGAAGCTCGGTCGACTCGCAGCTCAAGACCTTCGCCAAGCCCGCCGACGTGACCGCGGCCGTGAACCCGGTCAACAGCAAGCTGGCCGAGCTCGAACAGAACGTGCAGAGCGTCGTCAGCAACGAGCAGAGCCGGCGGCAGAACGCCGAGCGCATCGTGCTGGCGCTTGAGCTTTCCAACCTCAAGCGCGCGCTCGACCGCGGGCAGGGCCAGGGCTACGCCGCCGAGCTCGAGGACGTGCGCAAGGCCTCGGCCGGGCAGATCGATCTCTCGGCTCTCGAGCGCTTCAAGGATACGGGCGTCGCCACCCCCGCCCAGCTCAAGGCGGAGTTCCGTCCGCTCATCAATGCCGTCATCGATGCGGATCTCGAGCCGGCCGACGGGTCGGTGATCGACCGCCTACTGGCGGGTGCCAAGTCGGTGGTGCGCGTGCGCAAGGTCAGCCACGACGCCGGCGACACGAGCACGGAGGCGATCGTGGCGCGCATCGATACGGCGCTCGACGAGGGACGTCTCGGGGACGTCCTCGCCCAGGCGAAGGCGTTGCCGCTCAAGGCGCGCATGCCGATGGAGGACTGGCTGATCAAGGTCACGGCACGCGACACGGTCGATAAGGCCATCGCCGCGGTCGAGGATCGGCTCAAGGCGTCGCTCTCCGGCGCGCCCGAGGCGGATGCGCCCGCCGCGGCGCCGGCTCCAGTACAGAATTGAGGGAACCGCGACCGATGACGCGCCTTATCCTCTTCCTCCTCGGCGTGATCCTGCTGGCAACCGGGCTCGCGTGGCTCGCAGATCGTCCGGGCTCGCTGCTCGTCACCTGGCAGGGCTACGAGATCGAGACCAGCGTGTTCCGCGCCGTGGTCATCTTCGCAGCCCTGATCGGGTTCGCCCTGCTGTTATGGAACGTGCTGAGCCAGATCTGGTCGAGCCCGGCCGCGGTCAGCCATTTCCTGACGCGGCGGCGGCAGCGGCGCGGCCTCGATGCGCTGTCCTCCGGCATGATCGCCATCGGCGCCGGCGACCGCTCGATGGCCACGCGCTATGCGCTGCAGGCGCGGAAATCGCTGCCCAACGAGCCGCTGACGCATCTGCTCCGCGCTCAGGCGGCGCAGCTCTCCGGCGACAAGGCCACTGCGCGGCGCATCTTCGAGGCCATGCTCGCCTCGCCAGATACGGAGCAGCTCGGCCTGCGCGGCCTCTTCCTCGAAGCCGGGCGCGAGGGCGAGACCGAGGCGCAGCGGCAGTTCGCGGAGCGTGCGCTCAAGCTCAATCCGAAGCTGTCATGGCCGGTCGAGGCGCTGTTCGACCTGCAGTGCAAGGCGGGCGACTGGGCGGACGCCTTGCAGACGCTGGCGCTCGCCAAACGCCATGGCCACGTGGAGCGGCCGGTTGCCGACCGGCGCCGCGCGGTGCTGCTCGCGGCGCAGGCGGTCGAGCTCGAGGAGGAGGCCGCCGACAAGGCGCTGACGCTGGCGCTCGAGGCGCACGGGCTCGCACCCTCGCTCATTCCGGCGGCGGCCGTCGCCGGACGCCTGCTCGCCGCGCGCGGGAATACTCCGCGGGCGGCCAAGATCATCCAGAAGACGTGGACCAAGGCCCCGCATCCGGAGTTGGCGACGGCCTATGCCTACGCCCGCATCGGCGACAGCCCGCGCGACCGCCTCGACCGCGTCAAGCACCTCTTCACGCTCAACCCGCTGTCGATCGAAAGCTCGATCGCGGTCGCGGTGGCGGCCATCGAGGCGCACGACTACGCGGAAGCGCGGCGCATCCTGCAGCCGTTCCTGGAGCAGGGATTGACGCGGCGCGTCGCGGCGCTCATGGCGCGCGTCGAGGCGGAGGAAAGCGGCGACAAGGGCCGCGCACGCGAATGGCTGGCAAGGGCCGTCACCGCGCCGCGCGATGAAGCCTGGATCGCGGACGGCGTGGCCTCCGATCGCTGGGCGCCCATCTCGCCGGTGACGGGTGCGCTCGACGCCTTCGAGTGGCGCGTGCCGGCTGATGAGGTGGAGGGCGGCGAGGAGCGCATTCTCGGCGCCGACCTCACGGAGTTCATCGCCTCGGGCGAGCCCGAGACGGTGATCGTCAAGGCGGAAGCGGTTGCGCTCGAAGACGAGCATAAGGCGCCGCCGAAGGCTGCGCCCGCTGCGCCGGAGCCCACCACGCCCGCGGCAGCTCCCGCTCCAACGGCACCGCCCGCCGCAAGCGAAGCGCCGGCCGGCGCGGCTCAGCCTCAGACGCAGCCTGCTCAGCGGAGCGGCAGTGATCGCGGCCGCGAGCCGGCGCGAACCGAGCGCCCGAAGATCTTCACGCCGCCCCGCGCGCCTGACGATCCCGGACCCGAGCCCGATGGCGAGCCGGAGACGGCATCCGGCAGGCTGGGTCTCAGGGCCACGGCGGGGACGCTCAAACCCGGATTGACGTGATTCCGCGATCTTGGAGCGGATCTTGACCGAGAACAGCGGCGAGGCCCGAGACACCAGACCTTCGACCAATGAGGAAGTTGTCGCTCGCCTTCCGTTTGCCCATAATGACACCAGAACAATAAACCGATTTCGGGAGGATTAACGATGTCGGACAAGGCGTATCCCGTTGCGCCCGAGTGGGCGAGCCGCGCTTGGCTCGACGACGCGAAGTACAAGGCGCTCTACGAGCGCTCGGTGCAGGATCCGGAAGGCTTCTGGGCCGAGAACGGCAAGCGCCTCGATTGGATCAAGCCTTACAGCAAGATCAAGAACACAAGCTTCGATCCGCACAACGTGTCGATCAAGTGGTTCGAGGACGGCACGCTCAACGTGTCCGCCAACTGCATCGACCGGCATCTCGCGACGCGCGGCGACCAGGTGGCCATCATCTGGGAGGGCGACGATCCCACCGAGGATCAGACCATAACCTACCGCCAATTGCACGAGCGGGTGTCGAAGTTCGCCAACGTGCTCAAGGCCAACGGCGTCAAGAAGGGCGATCGCGTCACCATCTACCTGCCGATGATCCCGGAGGCTGCGTACGCGATGCTCGCCTGCGCGCGCGTCGGCGCCATCCATTCGGTGGTGTTCGCCGGCTTCTCGCCGGACAGCCTCGCGGGGCGCATAGAGGACGCGGGCTCGACGTTCATCATCACCGCCGACGAAGGCCTGCGCGGCGGAAAGACCGTAGCGCTCAAGAAGAACACCGACGAGGCACTCAAGAAGTGTGCGAAGGGCAACGAGACCGTGCTCGTCGTGCGCCGCACGGGCAATCCCGTGTCGTGGACCGGCGGACGGGATGTCTGGCTGCACGAGGAGCTGGAGAAAGTCTCAGCCGATTGCCCGCCCGAGGAGGTGAATGCCGAGGATCCGCTCTTCATCCTCTACACCTCGGGCTCGACCGGCAAACCCAAGGGCGTGCTGCACACGACGGGCGGCTATCTCGTGTTCGCCGCGATCACGCATCAGTACGTGTTCGACTATCACGATGGCGACATCTACTGGTGCACGGCGGACGTGGGCTGGGTCACCGGACACAGCTACATCCTCTACGGTCCCCTCGCGAACGGCGCCACCACGCTGATGTTCGAGGGCGTGCCGACGTATCCCTCCGCGTCGCGCTTCTGGAACGTGGTCGACAAGTGGAACGTGAACACGTTCTACACGGCGCCGACGGCTATTCGCTCGCTGATGGGCGCCGGCGACGACCTCGTGAAGCGGACCGATCGCTCCTCACTGCGGCTGCTCGGTAGCGTTGGCGAGCCTATCAATCCCGAGGCATGGGAGTGGTATCATCGCGTGGTCGGAGACAGCCGCTGCCCGATCGTCGACACCTGGTGGCAGACGGAGACCGGCGGCATCCTCATCACGCCGCTGCCGGGCGCCACGGCGCTGAAGCCCGGCTCAGCGACGCGGCCGTTCTTCGGCGTCCAGCCGGCGCTGGTCGACGAGAGGGGCGGCGTGCTCGAGGGCGCGACGCAGGGCAACCTCGTGCTGCTCGATAGCTGGCCCGGACAGGCGCGCACGCTCTACGGCGACCACGACCGCTTCGTGCAGACGTACTTTTCGACCTATCCCGGAACCTATTTCACCGGCGACGGATGCCGGCGCGACGAGGACGGGTACTACTGGATCACGGGCCGCGTGGACGACGTGATCAACGTCTCGGGGCACCGCATGGGTACGGCGGAGGTGGAGAGCGCGCTCGTTGCGCATCCCAAGGTCGCGGAGGCGGCGGTGGTCGGCTACCCGCACGACCTCAAGGGCCAGGGCATCTACTGCTACGTGACGCTGATCTCCGGCGAGCAACCCTCGGAGGAGCTGCGCCGTGAGCTCGTGCAGCACGTGCGGCGCGAGATCGGTCCGATCGCCTCGCCCGACGTGGTGCAGTTCGCGCCGGGCCTGCCGAAGACGCGCTCGGGCAAGATCATGCGCCGCATCCTGCGCAAGATCGCCGAGGACGAGTTCGGGAGCCTGGGCGACACCTCGACGCTCGCCGATCCGTCGGTGGTCGACGACCTGATCTCGAACCGCCAGAACCGCAAGGCGAGCTGATAGGTATCGTCTTCGCCGTCCGTCGCGTTCGTTGAAGCTTGCGTGGGTGCCGGCCTTCGCCGGCATGACGGAGTTAGTTGCCGCACGCTCTGTCCAAATCCAACGTCATCCCGGCGCAGGCCGGGATCCACGCAAGTCGGCCAGGAGCGAGCCTGAACGATATTCCGACAACGATAGAGGCAGTGCCTCCTCATCGGGAAGCGATCTACAATCGCTTCCGACCTCTACCGTTGGGGAGAGGTGGCGAGCGCAGCGAGCGGGTGAGGCCTCCGCGCTCGCATATCCCCCCGCCATCCAGGGCCGCTTGTTCGTCGATCGAGAAACACACCCCCGGATGGCCGCCTGTCGTGGCGAAGCCGCGCTCCGCGCGGACGGCGACCATGACGTGTGAGAGCGGGGGATCAGGCGAGGCCGCGCTTGCGCAGGAGGCCGTCGATCTCGGGCGGGCGGCCGCGGAAGGCGACGTAGGCCGCGAGCGCATCCTCCTTGTTGCCGGCCGCGTAGATGTGCGTCTTGAGCTTCGCCGCGGTCTTTTTGTCGAAGATGTTGCCAGCCTCCACGAAGGCGGCGAAGGCGTCGGCGTCCATCACCTCGGACCACAGGTAGCTGTAGTAGCCGGCCGCGTAGCCGCCGATGATGTGCTGGAAGTGCGGGATGCGGTGGCGCGGCGCGATCTCGGCCGGCATGCCGATCTGCGCCAGGACCTCGCTCTCGAAGGCGTCGACGTCGAGGGCCGTCGCATCGGCGAGCGAATGCAGCTCGAGGTCGAGCAGCGTCGAGGCTGTGTATTCCACGGTCTGGAAGCCCTGGTTGAACGTGCGCGCGGCCTCGAGCTGGTCGAGCAGGCGCTGCGGCATGGGCTTGCCGGTCTCGGCGTGCAGCGCGAAGCGCTTCAAAACCTCGGGCCGCGAGAGCCAGTGCTCGTAAAGCTGCGAGGGCAGCTCGACGAAGTCGTGCAGCACGTTGGTCATGGCGAGCGACGGGTAGGTCACGTCGGACAGGAGGCCGTGCAAGCCGTGGCCGAGCTCGTGGAACAGCGTGCGCGCGTCGTCGAAGGAGAGCAGCGCCGGTGTACCGGGCGCGCCGCGCGCCACGCTCATCACGTTGACGACGATGGGACGCACGTTGCCGGTGAGCTTCTGCTGCGTGCGATAGGACGACATCCAGGCACCTGAGCGCTTCGACGGGCGGGCATAGTAATCGGTGTAGAACAGGCCGACGGGGTCGCCCGCCTTCGTCTTCACCTCCCAGGCGCGCACGTCCGGATGATAGACCGGCACGTCGGTGCGCTCCTCGAAAACGATGCCGAACAGCTTGCCCGCAGTATCAAAGGCGGCTTGCAGGACGTTCTCCAGCACGAGGTAGGAGCGCACCTCGGCCTCGTCGAGGTCGTAACGCGCCTTGCGCTCCTTCTCTGCGTAGTAGCGCCAGTCCCAGGCGGCGATCTTGAAGTTCTCCCCCTCGTCCCGCGCCCGCTTCTCGAGCGCGTCGCGCTCGCCGCGCGCACGCCTCAGCGCAGGCGGCCATACCTTGTCGAGCAGCTTCCTCACCTCGGCCGGCGTCTTCGCCATCGTGTCCTCGAGCACGTAGGCAGCGAAGGTCTCGAAACCGAGCAGACGCGCGAGCTCCGCGCGCAGGGCAATCATCCTGACGATGATCTTGCGATTGTCGGTCGAGCCACCGTTCTCGCCGCGCTTGATCCACGCCTTCCAGGCCTCCTCGCGCAGGTCGCGGCGGGCGGAGAACTGCAGGAACGGCTCGACGCTCGAGCGCGCAAGCGTGATGGCGTGCTTGCCGGGCTTGCCAAGCTCGATGGCGGCCTGCGCGGCGGCGGCGCGGAAGGACTCGGGCAGGCCGGCAAGGTCGCGCTCGCCGTCGAGGATCATGTGCCACGCCTGCTCGTCGGCGAGCACGTTCTGCGTGAAGGCCGTGCCGAGCGTCGCCAGCTCGGTGTTGATGTCGGCAATGCGGCGACGTGACTTGGCGTCGAGCCTGGCGCCGGCGCGCACGAAGCCCTTGTAAGTCCGCTCGAGCACACGCAACGCCTCCGCGTCCAGGCCCAGGTCGGCGCGCCGCTCGTAGAGGTCGGCGATGCGCAGGAACAGGCGGCGGTTGAGGAGGATCGCGCTTTGATGCTTGGCAAGGCGCGGCGCCATCTCGCGCTCCACGGCCTGCAGGGCGTCGTTGGTGTCGGCGCTGGTGAGGTTGAAGAAGACGTCGGCCACCTTGTTGAGCAGGGCGCCGCTCTTCTCCAGCGCGACGATGGTGTTGGCGAAGGTCGGCTTCGCGGCCTTGCCGGCGATCTCGGCGATCTCCCGCTTATGCTCGGCGAGGGCAAGATTGAAGGCGGGCTCGTAGTGGCGCGGCTCGATGCGGTCGAAGGGCGGGGCTTTGAAGGGCGTGCGCCACGGCGCAATGAGCGGATTCTGCGGGCTCTTCGCACTCTTCTCAGCCGTTCCGCGTCTCTTGGCCATCGCTCATCCTCTCTCGCCGTACAGGGGCTCGAATCGATAGCGGAATGCGCGGCCAAAGACAAAGGGCCGGCTTCGATGCCAGCCCTTCGCCACTTCGACGCGAGAAGGAAAGAAGGAGCGTGGACCCGCCCGACTGCCGAGCCGTGACCGAACTGGGGGCTCGGGGTTCCGGTCAGCCAAGGCGGCCGAGCGGGATTGTCAACGTGTTCGAGTCTGGATGGGATTCTGGGCCGGGGCAGGGCCCAACGGCGACGTCTTTCCGGCGGTACAAAGGATTTTCTGTGCCGGAAAGTATCGCGGAAATCGGAAAAAGAATGGGCCCGGTCCAGGGAGATAGGCCTCGGATGGGGGCTTGGGGCATTGATCCGAGGCTGGGGAATGGACCGGGCCAGGCGCTGTAGGAAACATCATACGGATCAATGGGGCTTGCCGAAGGACGTTTTGTGGCGGCCTTGTGAAATGTTTGGGCGCGAACCGCTTGAAAAATTGCGGGCCCGGCGCGATCATGATCCCAAGGCATAAGGGAGGCGCGCTTGAGCGAATCCGACCCCATACGTTTCCGCCCGCGCGAGCCGGGCAATTCCCCACGCACGCAGGCGCAGCTCAGTCCCGTATCCACCCTTTCCCCCCGCTTCGGTTCTCCCGTCGTCGCGTTCAACCGCGCGGAGCTCGATGCCATCCTCGCCGTCTACGCGCGCAAGGTGGCGGCCGGCGAATGGCGCGACTACGCGCTGCAGATGGGGCGGGAGAAAGCCGTGTTCGCGATCTTCCAGCGCGCTTCCGAGTATCCGCTGTTCCGGGTAGAGAAATGCCCGCGGCTGGCGCGGCGTCAGGGCGCCTACAGCGTGGTGCTGCGCAGCGGGGCGATCCTCAAGCGCGGCCACGATCTCGCGCGCGTGCTCGCTGCCTGCGAGAGCGTCAAGCTCAGCCATTGAAGAGCTTACACGAGGATCCTGCAGGTGTAGCGATCGTGGAAGCTTACGTGGGTCCCGACCTTCGTCGGGATGACGGAGCTTGTGCGAGCCGTCTGCCCATTCTCTGACGTCATGCCGGCGCAGGCCGGCACCCACGCCAGCTTCCACTCGCTCGACGTTGGCTGGGTTCGCAAGAAGCATCCGACGGGCGGCATCATCCGCGTAAACGAAAAGGGCCCCGCTTGCGGCGGGGCCCTTCGTGTTTGAGACGCGGCTTCTCGTCCTACTCGCGGTCGCCGAGCAGCGACAGCAGGTTGACGAACAGGCCGACGAAGTCCTGGTACAGCGACAGCGCGCCCAGGATCGACGCCTTGGCAGCGGCCTCGGCATTGCCGGCGACCTCGAAGTAGACGTCCTTGATGCGCTGCGTGTCGTAGGCGGTGAAGCCCGCGAACACGAGCACGCCGATGACCGAGATCGCGAAGTGCATGGCGCTCGACTGCATGAAGATGTTCACGACCATGGCGATGATGACGCCGATCAGGCCCATGAACAGGAACGAGCCCCAGCCCGAGATGTCACGCTTGGTCGTGTAGCCCCAGATGCTCAGGCTCGCGAAGGTTGCCGCGGTGATGAAGAACACGTTGGCGATCGACGTGCCGGTGAAGACCAGGTGCAGCGACGACAGCGAGGCGCCGACGAGAGCCGCGTAGATCCAGAACGACGTCTGGGCGGCGCCGACGCTCATGGTGCTGGCGCGGAAGGCGAAGAAGAACACGAACGCGATCGGCGCCAGGAACAGCAGCCACCTGAGCGGGCTCGTATAGAGCGCCACGCCGAAGGAGGTCAGCGCCTGGCCGTTCGGGAGCGTGGCGGCGGCGGAAGCCGGGTCGGTGGTGACCGCCAGCGAGTAGATCAGGTAGGCGACGATGCCGGTCAGCGCGACGCCAGCCGCCATGTAGTTGTAAACGCCCAGCATGTATGCGCGCAGACCCTCGTCGACGTCGGCGCGGCCAACGGTCGTCGCTTGCGTATATCTGCTGTCAAACTGTGCCATCGTGTTTGAGTCCCCTTAAAGACTTCTAGCGCAAACCGAAATTTGCCCAAGACATATCGGGGCAGCGACGCGTCCTTTCAAGGGCGCGCGTGCTGATCAGCCGGGCACTTGAGCCTGTATATAATGGAATTCGGTCAGAATGTTAATGTTGTCGGGCGGGTAAAATACCACATTTTACTGAGGTGGCTTTACTTGCGGAAGATGAAGTCGACCGGCCGTTTTACTCAGATCTGAGGATCGCCGCCGGCTTGGCGCGCAAAATCGCCCAGGTGCCGAGCGAGCCGAACAGCAGCACCAGGCCGATGGCGAGCGCCAGCGCGCGCAGCACCGCCGGCACGCTGAAGGTGAACGGGATCCGCATCACCTCGCTGACCGCGATCCAGGCGGCGAAGGCGCCGAGCGCGGCCGCGAACAGCCCGGCGATGACGGCGAGCATCAGGTACTCGAGGGCATGCGAGGTGAGCACGCGCCGGCGCGTGGCGCCCAGCACCTTCAGCACCACGGCCTCGAGGACGCGGCGGCGCTGCGCCGTTGCGAGCGCGCCGGCCAAGACCAGGGCGCCCGCGACCAGCGTGACGGCGCCGGCCACGCGCACCGCCACCATGACCTTGGACAGGATGGCGTTGACGGCCTCGAGCGCGTCCTTGACGCGGATCACGGTGACGGACGGGAACGCCTTGCCGATGGCGCGGCCGAGTTCCGCCTCGGTTTCCAGGGCGACGCCGTCCGGCAGGCTCACGGTGGCCAGCAGGTTGTGGGGCGCGGCCGCGAGCGCGTTCGGCGAGAACACCATGACGAAGTTGAGCCTCAGGCTTTCCCACTTCACCTCGCGCAGGTTGGCGATGCGCGCGGTGAGGTTTCGGCCGAGCACGTTCACGGTTACGGTGTCGCCGATGGCAATGCCGAGGTGGCCCGCGAGATCGCGCTCGAACGAGACCAGCGGCTCGCCCGTATAGTCGGCGGGCCACCATTGGCCCTCGACCAGGGTCGAGCCTTCGGGAAGCGTATCCGCGTAGGTAAGGCCGCGGTCGCCGTTCAAGACCCACTGCGCCTCGGGCGGCAGCTTAACCTCCTCCGCCTTGCGCCCGTTGAGCTCGATGAGACGGCCGCGCAACATCGGCGCCTCGACGACGTGGGCGCCCGGAGCCTCGCGCTCGACGATGCGTATGAGATCGGCCGCATCGGCCTTCGGCACATCGAGCAGGAAGTGGCTGGGGGCCTTCTTTGGCAGGCGGCTGGTCAGCTCCTCGACGAGCGAGGCATCGGCCAGCGCCACGGCGACCAGCAACGAAAGCCCGGCGCCGAGCGAGACCACGACGGAGCGCGTGAGACCGCCCGGCGCGCCGAGGTTGCCGATGGCGAGCGCCAGCTCGGGCCATTTGGGCCGGGGTACGCGTCGCGCCAGCACCGTCACCAGGCTACCGAGCGCGGTGAAGACGAGGAACACGAGCACCAGCGCGCCGCAGAAATAGAGCGCGATGCGCGTCGACTCCGCCATCGTGAGCACGAAGGCCAGCAGCATGGCGGCGATGAACGCGGTGGCGGCGATAATCCCGCGGCGCGGCCACACGCGTTCCGGCGCCACCTCGTCGCGAAACAGCACGGAGGGCTTGATCAGCTCGGCACGCCCGAGCGGCCAGAGCGTGAACAGCAGCGCGACCAGGACGCCGTAGGCGGCGCTGGCGAGAATGCTCGTCAGCGAGAAGGTCAGCTCGGCCTTGATGGGAAGCTGATCACCGTAGGCGGTGATGAGGAAATGCGGGGCCGTGAGGCCGACGGCGAGGCCCAAGGCAACGCCGATGAGCGCGATGGCCAGCACCTGCACCAGGAAGATCATGAGCACGAGACGGCTCGTGGCGCCGACGGTCTTCATGGTCGCAATGACGTTGCGGCGCCGCTCGATGAAGGTGGCGACGGCGCTGGCGATGCCCACGCCGCCGACGAGCAGCGCGGCGAGCCCGAGGAAGGTCAGGAACTGGCGCAGGCGATCGAGCGTGCGCGTCACCTGGGGAGACGGATCGCGGCGATCGGCCATGACGAAGCCGGACTGGGCGAGGTCCGCCTTGGCCGTGGCGCGGAACTGGGCCAGATCGACCGGGGCAGTATCCGGATTGAGTTTCAGGGCATAGCGCCAGCGGACGAGCGTGCCCGGCTGCACGAGGCCGGTCTTGTCGAGCGTCGCATGAGAGACGAAGACGCGGGGGCCATAGGTCAGCCGGTCGGCGACGGCGTCGGGCTCGCTTACCAGCGTCGCCTTGACGGTGACCTCGGTCTCGCCAACGCGCATCCTGTCGCCGATCGAGAGCCCGAGCTGGCTCAATAGAACCGGGTCGACGACGGCGCCATCGGGAGCGGCCATGGCGTCGGCGAAAGGCGCCCCATGGACCTCCACCGCACCGGCGAGCGGATAGGCACTGTCCACGGCCTTGATCTCGATGAGCGCCTGCTCCTCGCCGTCGAGCCGGCGCGCCATGGTGCGCACAGCAGCGGACTCGCTCACGCGGCCGCGCGCCTCGAGCCAGCTCCGCTCGGCGTCGGTGGCGCGCGTGTGCATGCGGGAGAACGTCGCGTCGCCGCCCAGAATGATCTCGCCCTGGCGCTCGAAGCCGCTGCGGAGCGCGTCGGACAGGGTACCCACGGTGGCAATGACCGCGACGCCGAGCGCGACGCAGGCGATGAAGATGTAGAAGCCGTTGAGGCCCGCGCGCAGCTCGCTTAGGGCGATGCCGAGCAGGCGTGAAAGCGGAAGGCCGGTGCGCGGACGCGCGGAGCCGGCGCCAACCTCTGCGACGGCTGTCATGCGGCCACCACGGTCTGCTCGTCGGCCACGATCCTGCCGTCGGCCATGCGGATGGTGCGCTCGCACTCCTTGGCGAGCCGCTCGTCATGGGTGACGAGCACGAGGGTGGCGCCGCTCTTGCGCTTGAGGCCGAACAGGAGATCGACGACCTGGCGGCCGGTCTTGCCGTCG
The DNA here is from genome assembly GCF_020852195.1 of Hyphomicrobium sp. GTDB lineage: Bacteria > Pseudomonadota > Alphaproteobacteria > Rhizobiales > Hyphomicrobiaceae > Hyphomicrobium_C. Next base: position 37,023 of record NZ_JADZBI010000151.1, read on the forward strand.
AGGTTGCCGGTCGGCTCGTCGGCCAGCAGCAGCTTGGGCTGCGGGGCAAGCGCGCGGGCGAGCGCCACACGCTGCTGCTCGCCGCCCGAGAGCTGCGCCGGGAAATGGTCGAGGCGCGGACCGAGGCCCACGTCCGAAAGCAGGGTCCCCGCGCGCTCACGCGCGTCGGCGTGGCCCGCGAACTCCAGCGGCAGCGCCACGTTCTCGAGCGCGGTCATGGTCGGGATGAGATGGAACGACTGGAAGACGATGCCGACGTCCTCGCCGCGGGCGAGCGCCATCTGGTCCTCGTCGAGGGCATTGAAATCGCGGCCGGCAACGTGCACATCCCCCTGGGTGGCCCGCTCCAGGCCGGCAAGGATCATGAGCAGCGACGTCTTTCCCGAACCCGATGGCCCCACGATGGCGAGCGACTGGCCGCGCGCTACGTCGATTGTGATGCCTTTGAGGATCTCGACAAGCCCGGCACGACTTTCGAGGTTGAGCCGGACGTCGGTCAGGCGGATGATCGGCTGGGGCACGTGGGGAGGCTCCATCAGGGGCGGTCGCGGGAAGCGCGACGCAACAGTGTCGAAGCGCGGTGAGGCAAAAAAATGAAGGCAGAGCAAAGCGCTTCGACCTTCGGGGGTCAAATGGTGCGGCTGATGGCGATCGTCAACCTCTGGCTGGCTGTCGGATTTTGGGCAGCCATGGCGGCCGAGAAAGCCGATCCTATCCGCATGGTGGCCTTCGGGGATAGTTTGACGGCCGGTTACATGCTGAAGCCCAGCGAGGCCTTTCCCGTGAAGCTCGCCGAAGCGCTCGCCGCCAAGGGCCATGCCGTCGAGATCGCCAACGCGGGCGTCTCCGGCGACACGACGGCAGCCGGGCTTCAGCGATTCGACTGGGCGATCCCCGAGGGGACGGAGGCCGTCATCGTCGAGCTCGGCGCCAACGACGCGCTGCGCGGCATCGATCCCGGCGAGACGCGCAAGAATCTCGACGCGATCCTGACGAAACTGCGCGCGCGCAATATCGACGTGCTGCTCGCCGGCATGATGGCGCCTAAGAACTGGGGCAAGGACTACGAGGAGCGCTTCGCCACCATCTACAGCGATCTCGCAGCCAAGCACGGCGCGCTGCTTTATCCCTTCTTCCTCGACGGCGTCGCGCTAGATGCCAAGCTCAACCTGCAGGACGGCCTGCACCCGACCGCACCCGGTGTCGACGTGATCGTCAAGGGCATCCTGCCCCAGGTCGAGGAGCTGATCGGCCGTGCGCGCGAGCGGCGCGGTGCGGCGTCGAAGTCCTGATCCGGGGGCCGTCCGCCATGCCTCGCCTCTTCACCGGCATCGAGCTTCCGTCTGCGCTCACCGAGCGCCTTGCGGATCTTGCCGTTCCGCTCGCGGGCGCGCGCTGGATCGAGCCCGAGGACATGCACCTCACGCTGCGCTTCGCCGGCGACATCGACAACCCGACGGCCGACGAGTTTCATGCCGCGCTGTCGTCGATCGACGAGCCGGCGTTCACGCTGCGGCTGTCGGGTTTCGGCGCCTTCGGCGGGCAGCAGCCGCGCTCGCTGTGGGCGGGCGTCGCCGAGAACCCGTGGCTCGATCAGCTTGCCCGTGCCAACGAGCGCGCCGCGCGCAGCGCGGGCCTCAAGCCCGAGAAGCATCCGTTCAAGGCGCACGTCACGCTGGCGCGCCTCAAGGGCACGCGCCCCGAGGCGGTGGCGCGCGTGCTGGAGCAGCTCGGCAGCTTCGTCAGCGCGCCGTTCCAGGTCGAGCGCTTCGCGCTCTTCTCGTCGCGGCCGAAGGTCGGCGGCGGACCTTACGTGATCGAGGACACCTTCCAGCTCCGCGGCGCAGACTACGCCGGTCAGTGGAGCGGATAGGCAGCGCAATCGTGAATCATAGACCGTTGTTCGTCATGGTCTGCCGATTTCGACAGGTGGCGCAGACTCGCGACGTGCCTGGACTCCGGCCTTCGCCGGAGTGACAGAGGGTAGGGACATCCGGCGTCCACATACTGACGTCATCCCGGCGGAGGTCGGGACCCAGATACGTTGCCGCATCGGACTGCGCTAAGTATCGCTGCTCCAGCACGTAAAGCGGGCAGATGGCGTTCGGCTGGGCTATAGAACAGACACCACAAGCTCGGGGATGGGGGACGACACCGTGCAGGACACCACAGTCGATATCGGGGTGCAGGAGGCGGCACCGCCGCGCGCGCTCGTCTCTTGGGTGCTGTTCGACTGGGCGGCGCAGCCCTACTACACGCTGGTGCTCACCTTCCTGTTCGCGCCCTATTTCGCCAATGCTGTGGCAGCGGACCCGGCCCAGGGCCAGGCGCTGTGGGGCTATGCCGCGGCCGCGGCGGGCGTGATCATCGCGCTCGGCAGCCCGTTCCTCGGTGCGGTCGCCGACGGGCGCGGCCGGCGCAAGCCCTGGATGGCTCTGTTCTCGACCCTCTTCGTCGCGAGCCTCGCCACGCTGTGGCTCGCGGTGCCCAGCGCCGACGCGGCCACCATCGCCCTCGTGCTCGCCGCGTTCGTGGTGGCGACCGCTATGGCCGAGTTCACCACCGTGTTCACGAACTCCATCATGCCAAGCCTCGTGCCGGCGAACCGGCTCGGGCGGCTATCAGGCACCGGCTGGGCCGTCGGTTATGCCGGCGGGCTCGTCAGCCTCGCCATCATGGCCGGGCTCGTGGTGGCCGATCCGACAAGCGGGCGAACGCTGCTCGGACTCGAGCCGCTGCTTGCGCTCGACACGGCGGCGCGCGAGGGCGACCGCCTCGTCGGCCCGTTCGCGGCTATCTGGTACGCGCTGTTCATGATCCCGTTCTTCCTGTTCGTGCCGGACCGCAGGGTCGGCGCGGTGCCGGCGAGCACGCGCCCACCCTTGACCGAGCTATGGGAGACGATCCGGTCGCTGCCGTCGCATCGCGACATGCTCCTGTTCCTCATTGCGCGGATGCTCTACGCGGACGGGCTGGCGGCGATCTTCGCGTTCGGAGGCATCTACGGCGCGGCGGTGTTCGGATGGGGCGCGCTCGAGCTCGGCCTGTTCGGGATCGTGCTGACGCTCACCGGCGTGTTCGGCGCGCTGATCGGCGGCGTGCTCGACGACCGCATAGGCTCGAAGACGGTAATCATCGTGTCGCTGCTGCTTTTGCTGGTCGGCGCGTTCGGCATCCTGTCGGTGGATCCGACGCATGTGCTCTACGTGAGCGAGGTGGCGCCCAAGGTCGCGGGGTCGGAGCCGTTCTCGTCGACCGGAGAGAAGGTGTTTCTCGCCTTCGCGGTGATCGTCGGCCTCGTGGCGGCGCCGGTGCAGGCGGCCAGCCGTGCGCTGCTCGCGCGCCTCGCGCCGCCCGAGAAGATGACGCAATACTTCGGGCTGTTCGCCTTCTCGGGCAAGGTGACGGCTTTCATGGCACCGTTGCTGGTCGCCGTCGTCACGCAGGCGTCGGGCAGCCAGCGCATCGGCATGGCCTCGATCGCCGTGTTCCTGATTGCCGGCCTTGTGCTGATGATCGGCGTGCGCGCGTCATCGCGAGCGTAGGTGCTGCCTCCTCCGACCGTCGAGCCCGCTGAGACTGGCGTGGGTCCCGGCCTTCGCCGGGATGACGTCATTTTGTCGATGTCGGCTGCCACAAACTCACCGTCATCCCGGCGTCATGGCGGAGCCATGCTTCGCATGGACGGCCGGGACCCACGCAAGTATCCAAGAACGAGCCGAGAATGAAGGATGCGCGGGCAAAGCTCGGGAAACCTCAAGCACTCGGGTCGCCGCGCTTGGCGACCATGAACCAGGAAGGCCCTGTGTGAGGGTCGTGCCAGACGCTCTGCCAGCGGAAGCCCGCCTTCTCGTAGGCGCGAACGGCGCGCTCATTCTTCACGGACGGGAAGATGCAGACCGCGACCGCCAGCGTGGTCGCGAACACCTCGTCGCGGAGCAGGCCGAGTGCCGCCTGTCCGACGCCCTTGCCGCGGTGCTCCTCGGCGGCGACGAAGAGGTCGAGGTCCCACGTGCCGGGCTCGAGATCGGCCGGCAGGTTGTCGCCCCACAGCGTGGCATCGACGGCGTGGGCGTAGCCGACCGGCTCGCCATCGGCCTCGATGATGCGGCAGATCGCATGCTCGGCGCCGAGCGCCATGTTGACCTCGGCCTCGGTCGCCGCGACCGGTCCCCACCAGTCCTGGATGTCGGGCCGCGCCAGCCAGCGGCGGATGAGCCCGAAATCGGCGCGTGTCGCCGGCCTCAGCGTTATGCGCGGCGCCTCCGCCATCAGTGCCGGAAGTGGCGCATGCCGGTCAGCACCATGGCGAGGCCGGCCTCGTCGGCGGCGCGGACCACCTCGTCGTCGCGCATCGAGCCACCGGGCTGGATGACAGCGGTGGCGCCGGCCGCGGCCGCGGCGAGGAGCCCGTCCGCGAACGGGAAGAAGGCATCCGAGGCGACGGCCGATCCCTTGATGTCGAGGCCTGCCATCTCCGCCTTGATGGCGGCGATGCGCGAGGAGTTCACGCGGCTCATCTGGCCGGCGCCTATGCCGATAGTGGCGCCGTCCTTGGCGTAGACGATGGCGTTCGACTTCACGAACTTGGCGACCTTCCAGGCGAACAGCAGGTCGGCCATCTCGGCGGAGGTCGGTTGGCGCTTGGTGGCGACGTGCAGGCGCTCGTAGAGCGCGAGATCGGCATCCTGCACCAGAAGGCCGCCGGCCACCGTTCTCTGCTCGCGGCGCGGCGGCGGCACCAGCGGCCAGACGCCGGTAACGAGCAGGCGAACGTTCTTCTTCGCCGACACGACCTCGCGCGCCTCGTCGGTGACGGAGGGGGCGAGGATGACCTCGACGAACTGGCGCTCGACGATGGCTGCGGCCGTGCCGGCGTCCAGCTCGCGGTTGAAGGCGATGATGCCGCCGAAGGCCGATTCCGGATCGGTCTTGTAGGCGCGGTCATAGGCGCCGAGCAGCGTCTCGGCCTCGGCAACGCCGCACGGATTGGCGTGCTTGACGATGACGCACGCGGGCCGATCCGCGAACGCCTTCACGCATTCGAGCGCGGCGTCGCTGTCGCCGACGTTGTTGTAGGACAGCTCCTTGCCGAGAAGCTGCCGGGCGCTCGAGACCGTACCGGGCTCGGGATCGGCGGCAGTGTAGAAGGCCGCGCACTGGTGCGGGTTCTCGCCGTAACGCATGTCGAGCGCCTTGCGATACTGCGTCGTGAAGGTGGGCGGAAAGCCGTCCGCCGCGTCTTCCGTACTTTCCGCCACGGCGCCCAGCCAGTTGCTGATGGCGCCGTCGTAGGCGGCGGTGCGGGCATAGGCCTTGGCCGCCATGCGCTTGCGGAACTTGGGTGTCGTCTTGCCGCCGTTGGCGCGCATCTCGGCGAGCAGCGCCGCGTAGTCGGCGCGGTCGACGATCACCGTTACGGAGGCATGGTTCTTGGCCGCGGCGCGGATCATGGCCGGCCCGCCGATGTCGATGTTCTCAACGCAATCGTCGAAGGAAGCCCCACCCGCGAGCGTCTGCTCGAAGGGATAGAGATTGACAACCAGAAGATCGATGGCGGTGATCTTGTGCTTCTCCGCAGCGGCGATGTGCTCCGCGTTGCCGCGCACGCCGAGCAGGCCGCCGTGGATCGCGGGATGCAGCGTCTTCACGCGCCCGTCCATGATCTCCGGGAAGCCGGTGACGTCCGCCACATCCTTGACCGAGAACCCGGCGCCCTTGAGCTTCGCCGCCGTGCCGCCGGTCGAGATCAGCTCCACGTTCCATTCGGCGAGCGACTGGGCCAGCTCGTCGAGCCCCGCCTTGTCGGAGAGCGAGATCAGGGCGCGGCGGATTCTTGGATTGGAATCTTTCATCGGTCGTTTCTTGTCCTTGACGTTCAGAGCACGATCGCACCTGATGGAATGGGATTCCGTTGTGCGATCATGCTCTTTTTTTTCACTTGCGAGTCTGATTCACGCTCTCGATGCGAGCTCATCGCTCGCATCTCGAACGATCAGGCTCTAATCCTGGCCTTCCAGCACCCAGCGAACCTCGGTCTCGCCGAACGTCGCGCCGCGCGCCACGATCTGCAGCGAGCGGCGTGGGCCGGCGGAATCGGCGAAGTAGGTGCTTTCCTCGATGGCGAGGCGCGCGCCTTCGAGGCTGAACCACCAGGTGTCGCCGCCCGGCAGCTCGATGATGGCAATGCTCGGGTTGTCACCGCGCCGGCAGCGTACCGCCGGATGCAGATGGAAGTGGACTGCGAACGGCACATCCTGGCGCAGGCGCACGGTGCCGTGCTTGCCGGCAAGGCGGTCGATGCCGAGCAGGCGCCGGCCGGAGGCGGCTAGCGCCAGCGTGCGCCGGTGCATGAGGCCGAAACGGCGCATGTAACCGTCGTGCTCGGCCGTGAGCTCGATGGCGCCGTCCTGCGCTTCGACCTTGGCTTTCACTTCGTCGGGGAAGCGGATCGGCATGCCGCCGACCAGGCCCTCGAGCATCTTGTGGCGGATCAGCTTCGATGACGACTTCTCGCCGAGGCAGAGCGTGTTGTGGCTTGCGGTGGCGCGCGAGGCAGCGCGCCAGTCGGCATTCGCGGACGAGGGGGCGCCACCGTTGACCAGCATCAGCGACGTGCCGACGCTGAGCTCGAAGGAGAGGCAGCCCGCGTGTGCCGCGGCCGCGGATTCGAGCGGCGGCGGCGGGCCGGCGTCCATGATCAGGATCGATGCGCCGCGTTCGAGGCGAATGTATTTCGAGGCCGGCGCGCTGGCGGGGATGGCGCCGGGATTGTCGTCGTAGACGAGCACGGTGGCGAGACCGGCCGGCGAGGCGACGCCCATGCCGTTGAAACGCGCCAGCATGCCGTCGCCGAGGCGCATGTATTTCAGCATGCCGAGCATCGCTTTCAGCATGGCCGCGAACTCGGGAGGCGCGGTGCGGCTGCGGGCTGCGAAGCACTGGCTGAGCGGCAGGAGATCGAGGATCAGCTCGACCAGGATGCCCGGGTTGCGTCCGACATGCCCGCCGTCGTGCAGGATCTGACGGTCCAGCTCCTGCACGAACAGCTTCTCCGTCTCCGAAACCTGCCCCTCATGACCGGAGATGCAGAGCTGGGCGAGCAGCAGGGCCAGCAACGACAGCAGGCGCGGATAGCCGCTCGGGCTCGAGCGCCAGCCGGCGGCGAGCCGCACGAGCTGGATGCCGAGACTCTCGGTCAGGATCTCGTAGGTCTCGGCGTCCGCCTCTTCGAGCAGGAAGCCCGAGTGCGAGATCCACGAGATGAGCCGGCGCCCGGTGACGTGCGGCTCCCAGGCGATGCCGCTGCCGCCGCGATGGCGCATCGCCCATTCGGCGGCGAGAAGCTGCGCCATCTCGCGCGCCTCGGGACGGCCCACGGCGGCCAAATGGCGGAGCCAGGCAAAGCCGTGCAGCGCGCGCGTCCAGGCCTCGCTCGGCGGGATGATGTCGAACGGCGATACGTCGTCGGCCAGCGCCACCGCGCCCGCGAGCCCGAACTGCCCGACCTCGACCTCGTCCCAGAAGCTCGGATCGGCGGTGCGGAGGTCCTGCGGCACGATGAGAAGCTGCTCGGCCGCCGAGGCGCCGAACTGCCAGCGGAACGGCGGCGAATAGAGCACGGACGAGATCGCGTCGCGCCGCAGGCGGTCCGCGGCCAGATGCGTAATCCTGATCCGTTCCGAAATCTTGAGCCGCGACGCCATACTCTCCTCAGGCGCATCCGTCATCGGATGGTAGCATGCCGGACTGCGTCCTCAATCGGGCACTCCGACTTATGGGGCGGAAACCGCCGTGGCCTCCGCTCCCTCCCGCCGTTGCAGGCGGGCGACGTAGAAGCCATCCATGCCAGACAGCTCCGGCTCGGGGCGCGCGAGGTGGCTCGGCAGCGTACGCAGGTCGCCCTCGGGCGTGATCCACGCAGCGTCGATGCCGGCCTCTCCCGGGGCAACGGTCGCACGGACGAACCCGGGTTGCTCATCCAAGAAACGCGCGATCTGCGCCTCGCCCTCCTCCGGCTCGAGCGAGCACGTGCAATAGACGAGGCGCCCGCCGGGTGCAACAAGGCGCGCCGCACGGTCGAGCAGGCGCCGCTGCAGCGCCGTGCGCTCGGACGTATCGTCCTTGCGCCGCAAGTGCAGGATGTCGGGGTGACGGCGGATGGTGCCGGTGGCGCTGCAGGGTGCGTCGAGCAGCACCGCATCGAACGTACGGCCGGGCTCCCAGGCCAGCACATCGGCTTCGACCACCTCGGCGTCGAGCTTGAGGCGCGCGAGGTTCTCACGGAGGCGTGCGAGCCGCGCCGGAGACTGATCCACGGCCGTGACCTTGGCGCCCGCCGCGGCGAGCTCGGCCGTCTTGCCGCCCGGCGCGGCGCAGAGGTCGGCGACGCTGAGTCCGGCTACCAGGCCAAGCAGGCGCGCCGGCAGGGCCGCCGCCGCGTCCTGCACCCACCAGGCACCTTCCGCAAAGCCGGGCAGCTCCTCTACGCGGCCGGCGTTGGCCCGTGCAATGCGTATGCTGCCCGTGGGGAGGAGGACGCCGCCCAGGCGCTCGGCCCATGTTTCCGCATCCTGCTTCACGGAAAGATCGAGGGCGGCCTCGCCCAGGGAGGCGGCGGCGATCTCGTGCGCCTGCGCGTCGCCGTAGGCGTCGGTCCAGCGACGGAGCAACCAGGACGGCAGGTTCACCGTCACGGGGTCGAGGCGTGCCAGCACCTCCCTGCGCGTCGCCGACACGCGTCGCAGCACGGCATTGGTCAGGCGGTCGAACCGGCGCGCCTTCGGGTCGGCGCGGCACTGGTCCACGGCAAGGCTGATGGCGGCATGCGGCGGCGTCTCCAGCATCAGGAGCTGGGCAGACGCGGAGAGCAGAATGGGCCACAGGCGACCGGCGTCCGCAGGCAGCGGCTTCTCCAGGAAGGAGGAGACGACGGCCTCCAACTCGCCCTTGCGGCGGAGCACGGTCATGACGACAAGGCGTGCGAACGCGCGGTCGCGCGCCTCGAGCGGGCCGGCCTTGGCGACGGCGGCCTCGAAGGCGTCGTCGAGCGGACGGCCGCGATCGAGGATGGAGACAAGGCAGGCGGCTACGGCCTCTCGCGCGGCAAAGCCTGCGGGTTTCGGACGCGTCACGTGCTTGCGTTCAGGAGGTGGCATTGGGTGCTTCACCGGCTTCCCTTGGCGGGAGCGGAGCGATGCGTCAAGCGGAAGGCCGCGATGGCCGTGTTCTGCGCCCCCTCACCCGGACGCGATGTCCATGCGGAGCATGGCTCCGCCATGACCAATCGCTTCCAACCTCTCCCGAGTGGGGGAGAGGTCGATAGGAGGGGGTCTGGGGAGGCGCTTAGCCCCAGGGGCCGCGGGACGAGGTCTGCGACCAGGGGCCGGAAGGGCCGGCCCCGCCGCCGGTCGAGATTGCGCCGCTAACGTCGATGCCGCTCTTCGCCATCTCCTCGGCGAGCGCCTCCAGCGCCGCGACGCGGTTCGCGGTGTTGGGGTGGGTCGAGAACAGGTTGTCCATGCCCTGGCCCGTCAGCGGGTTGATGATGAACATGTGCGCAGCGGCCGGGATCTCCTCCGCTTCCTCGTTCGGGATGCGTTTCACTGCGCGCTCGATGCGCAAGAGCGAGGCGGACAACCAGCGCGGGTTGCCGCAGATGAGGGCACCCATGCGGTCCGCCTGATACTCGCGCGAGCGGCTGATGGCCATCTGCACGAGCATGGCCGCGAACGGTGCAACCAGCATTGCCAGGATGGCGCCGATCATGCCGATGCCGCTGCGCTCGTTGTTGTGGCCGCCGAACAGCATGCCGAACTGCAGATACTGAGCCAGCATGGAGATGGCGCCGCCGATGGTGGCGGCAACCGTCATGGTCAGCGTGTCGCGGTTCTTGATGTGCGCCAGCTCGTGCGCGATGACGCCGGCCAGTTCCTCGCGCGGCAACGCGTCGAGCAGGCCGGTGGTCGCAGCAACGGCTGCGCGCGACGGGCTGCGGCCGGTCGCGAACGCGTTCGGCTGCGGATTGTTCATGATGTAGACGCGCGGCATAGGCAGCTCGGCGCGGCGCGCCAAGTCGCGCACGAGGCCGTAGTATTCGGGGGCGCTGCGCTCGTCCACCTCCTGCGCCCCGAACATCTTCAAAACCATCTTGTCCGAGTTCCAGAGGCTGAAGAGGTTCATGGCCAGCGCTAAGAAAAAGGCGATGACCATGCCCGTCTGCCCGCCCACGGCGGCGCCCATGGCGACGAAAATCGCGGTCAGGGCCGCGAGCAGAGCCGCCGTCTTGGCGTAATTCATCGGCATTCCGTTCACTCCAGAGTGTCGACCCGCGTGCGCGCACGGCCACATCCGGCCGCATCGCGCACGCCCTCGGCCATGCTATATAGGAAGGGTGCTGGCCGACGACCAGCATCCCGATGCAAATGGAAACTCGCGCGCCCGCAATGACACTTCCCGACGAAGAGAACCCCTCAGTAGCGGCGCCCGACGCCACGCCGCGGAAGCCGCTTTCGCCGGCTGCCGAGCGGGCGCTGGCCGAAGCCGCAGCGCGGCGCGCTGCCACCGAGCGAGCCAACGGCGGCAACACGCAGCCGGAAATCGGCGGCCCCGAGGGGCCCGAGCCGACCCGTTACGGCGATTGGGAGAAGGGCGGTCTGATCAGCGATTTCTAGTTGCTGATTGCCGGTGCACGCTCCTCCGCAGGCTGCCGATCGTACGCGCACCTGCCGCCCAAAATCGGTTCCCACTTTTCCGGAAGCGCTCTAGGCTAGGCGGCGGGGACACGGCAACTCAGGTTGCGGGGGAGCGATGCGACAACCGGCACGAAAGAGACCACGCCGTATTTTCTCGAAGCTGCTTCTCGGACTCATCCTTTTCGTTGCCATCGCCGGAGGCTTCTGGTTCGGCCTCATCCCGCAGCGCTTGAGCCCCTTCAGCCCGGTCACGCTCGACGAGCGGCCGTCGTTCTTCGTCGATCCCAAGCTTTCGGCGCTGCGGTTCGACACCGAGCTCTGCCAGGCGGTGCTGAAGCAGCCCCACATCGACGCGACGCCGATCCCGGACCGGGTCTCGCAGAACAACTGCGGATGGGTGAACGCGGTGCGCTTCACGCAGACGGGCGGGGCAAAGATCGGCGTCGATCCCCTCACCTGCGAGATGGCGGCGGCGCTGACGCTCTGGGTGGAACACGAGGTGCAGCCGCTTGCCCGCGAGATGTTCGGCCAGGAGGTGGTGCGGCTCGGCGACATGGGCACCTACGACTGCCGCAACATCGTCGGCAATCCGTTCTGGAAGGGGCTGCGCAGCCAGCACGCCGCCGCCAACGCCATCGACATCTCGGGCTTCACGTTCGCCGACGGGCGCACGATCAGCCTGCTCCGGGACTGGAAGGGCAGCGGCAAGGAGAGCGCGTTCCTGCGCGAGGTGCACCGGCGCTCGTGCCGCTACTTCCGCGTGGCGCTCGGCCCCGAGTTCAACAAGGCGCACGCCAACCACTTCCACTTCGACCGCGGCCTCATGTGGACGTGCCGGTAGGGCGGGGTGTTCTTGCGGCCAGATGAGGACGCGAAGCGGAATCGCGCAGAGCCGGGATGACAGAGGACGGAACGCGCCAGGCGATTTCTGCTCCAAGCATGAGTGAGCCAGGAGCGGACGCAAATCGCAGCGCTTTGGTTGTGCTGTAGCGGATCTTCGCGGCCCGGCATTTCAAACCGTCGCCTGCCGCAGCGTATGTTGGATCAATAGATATCCGGTTGGATAACTATCGTTGACACCGGTTTGGCCACCTATATAGTTAGTCAAATGGATAACCATTTGTACCAGCTCGATCGCGCCTTCGGGGCACTCGCCGACCCGACGCGTCGGGCCATCATGGCGCGCCTCGCGCAAGGAGAGGCGTCCGTGGGAGAGCTTGCTCGGCCGTTCGACATGGCGCTGCCGAGCCTGATGAAGCACATCCGCGTCCTTGAGACGGGCGGGCTCGTCGAGTCGGAGAAGCAGGGCCGGGTCCGCACATGTCGACTGAAGCCGTCCGGGTTGAAGGGCGTCGAGAACTGGCTCACCGAGCAGCGGGCAATTTGGGAGGCACGCCTTGATCGCCTCGAGGCCTACGCGACATCACTCGAGAAGAAGGCGCGGAGAAAAAAGCGCGACGGTCGATAGCCCAACGATGATATCGACATAAATTCAAGGAGTGCGCCATGACATCGACACCCGACAAAGCTCTCTCCCAATGGGATATCGAACGCGAAATTGTTCTCTCGCGCGTGATCAAGGCAAAACGTGAGTATGTCTTCGCGGCCTGGACCGATCCAAACCACTTGCCGCGCTGGTTTGGCCCGGCAGGGTTCAAGATCGAAACGAAGGAGATCGACATTCGCGTCGGCGGAACCTGGCGCTTCGATATGCTCGCCCCAAACGGCCAACGTTTCCCGAGTCGGATGCATTTCCGCCGTATCGAACCTCCTCGCTTGATCGAGTTCGATCACGGCTCGGACATGGATGACGATCCCGCTCGCTTTCGCACCACGATCACATTCGATGAGCAGAGCGACGGCAAGACCGTAGTCACGCTGCGACAGCTGCATCCGACCAAGACACAACGCTACGCTAAGATCGGCTTCGGCGCTGTCGAGTACGGCTATCAGACACTCGATAAGCTCGCAGCACATGTTGAAGCGGGGGCAAGCTAACAACTGCCGTTGCGCAGGCGCATGGGCTCCGGCGGATGTCTGCTACGGGTCAATCGCGCACAAGCTTTGCGGGATGTTCACTTTGGCTGGAAACCGGACACGAGTTAGCCGCGCAGGCAGCGTCGCCTAGTCGCCCAGGCGGGCGGCGCCGATGATGGGGCCGGTGCTCGATTCCTGGATCAGAACCACAAGCTCCTCCGTCTCGGGGCGCATGATCGCCGCGCGGGCGAGGCGGATGGTGGCGGGGCGGCCGTTCCAGACGCCGACCGGAGTCAGCTCGCGAACGACGTTGTAGTAGGTCAGCGTCTTGCCCTTGTTCTCGCCGCCTTTAACCGCCACCTGGACGGCCTTTTGCACCACGGCCAGCCAGATGGTCGCCTCCTTGGGCTCGCTGTCGTTTGCCGCCGCACCGGCCTCGATGATGATGGTGTTGCCGTAGTGCCAGAAATGCACGGGCACGCGGCTGCTCGAGAGCGCGGTCTCGGTGGCGCGAATGGCGCGGTCGATCTCGGATGCGCTCGATCCCAGCACCTCGACTGCGCCGTTGACGACGGCCTGGGGCGTGTAAACCGTGCCGATGCCGAAGCGCTCGGCATAGTCGCGCTGGCGCTCGGCGTTGCGGGCGCCGGCGAGCGTGTCCTTCCAGCCGAGGTAGTCCCAGTAGTCGACCGGCAGCGTCAGGCCCACGATGTTGTTCTGGTCGAGGTACTGCTTCAGGAGCGCGTCCGCGGCAGGGCAGTCGGAGCAGCCCTGGCTGGTGTACATCTCGATGACGGCGCGCGGCGCGGTCACGGCGCGCACGGCGGGCTCCGGCGTCTCGGCGAAAGCGGCGGCCGGCGCGATCAACAGGCTTGCGAGCCCGCTCGCGAAGCGGCGCACGGGACGCAGCGCCTTCGACATGTCCTTGCTCAACATGGCCCACTCTCGCATGGCCGGCCCCGTTCGGGTCCGGCGCGCATGCTTGCACGAGATTGATAGGATCTGGCGCGCCGCCGGTCCAGAGCGGGCGCCTCGGGATCCGCGCCCGGCCGAGATTATATTTTCTTAATCCCGAGGCTCAGGCCGCCAGGTTGCGCAGCACATACTGAAGGATGCCGCCGTTCTTGAAGTACTCGATCTCGTCCAGCGTATCGATGCGGCACACGAGCGGCACGGTAAAGCCTGTCCCGTCGCTCTTCCTGATCAGCGCCTCGACGATCTGGCGCGGCCGGATGTCGGCGAGGCCCTTCAAGGTCACCGTCTCGCTGCCGTCGAGGCCAAGCGACTGCCAGCTCGTGCCGGCTTCGAACACGAACGGCACGACGCCCATACCGACCAGGTTGGAGCGGTGAATGCGCTCGAACGACTGGGCGATGACTGCTTTCACGCCGAGCAGGTTGGTGCCTTTCGCTGCCCAGTCGCGCGACGAGCCGTTGCCGTACTCGACGCCCGCGAAGACGACCAGCGGCACGCCCTCCTCGGCGTAGCGCTGCGCGGCGTCGTAGATGGCGAGCCGCTCGCCCGAGGGCTGATGGATCGTGTAGCCGCCCTCGACCACGTTGCCGGCCGCGTCCTTCACCATGTGGTTCTTGATGCGGATGTTGGCGAAGGTGCCGCGCATCATCACCTCGTGGTTGCCGCGCCGGGTGCCGTACTGGTTGAAGTCGGGCGGCTCCACGCCCTCATCGAGGAGGTACTTGCCGGCCGGCGACGCGGCCTTGATGGAGCCCGCAGGCGAGATGTGGTCGGTGGTGATCTTGTCGCCGAACAGCGCCAGGATGCGCGCGTCCTCGATGTCGGTGATGGGGCGCGCGGTCTTGGTGATGCCTTTGAAGTACGGCGGGTTCTGCACGTAGGTCGATTTGTTGTCCCAGCTATAGGTGAGACCCTTGCCGGCCTTGATCGTGCGCCAATGGTCGTCGCCGTGGAAGACGTCCGCGTACTTGGACTTGAAGAGATCGCGAGAGATGTTCTCGGCGATGAACGTCTGCACCTCGTGGTTCGAGGGCCAGATGTCCTTCAGATAGACCGGCTTGCCGTCGCTGCCGGTGCCGATCGGCTCGGACGCGAGGTCGCGCACCACGGTGCCGGCCAGCGCATAGGCGACCACCAGCGGCGGGGAGGCCAGGTAATTGGCCTGCACGTCCGGGCTGACGCGGCCCTCGAAGTTGCGGTTGCCGGAAAGGACGGCTGCCGCGACGAGGCCGTTGTCGTTGATCGCCTTCGAGATCTCGGCCGGCAAGGGACCCGAGTTCCCGATGCATGTCGTGCAGCCGAAGCCGACGAGGTTGAAGCCGATGCCGTCGAGGTCCTTCTGCAGCCCCGACTTGTCGAGATAGGCCGCGACGACCTGGCTGCCCGGCGCGAGCGAGGTCTTGACCCACGGCTTCGACGTCAGACCCTTCTTGAGGGCGTTGCGCGCCAGCAGGCCGGCGGCAATCAGCACCGACGGGTTCGACGTGTTGGTGCAGCTCGTGATGGCGGCGATGACCACGTCGCCGTGGCCGAGATCGAAGTCGCGGCCCTCGACGGCGACGCGCTTCTCGGCCTCGCCGGGCTTCTTGTACTCGGCCTCGAGCGCGGTGAGGAAGCCGGCCCTGACGTCGGGCAGCGCGATGCGTCCCTCGGGCCGCTTCGGGCCGGCCACCGACGAGACGACGGTCGAGAGATCGAGCTCGAGAGTGTCGGTGAAGACCGGATCGCCCGCGTCCTTAGTGCGGAACAGGCCCTGAGCCTTGGCGTAGGCCTCCACGAGCGCGATGCGGCCGGGCTCGCGCCCCGACATGGTCAGATAGTTGAGCGTCTCGTCGTCGACCGGGAAGAAACCGCAGGTGGCGCCGTACTCGGGGGCCATGTTGGCGATGGTGGCGCGGTCGGCAAGCGTGAGATGGTCGAGGCCGGGCCCATAGAACTCGACGAACTTGTTCACCACGCCCTTCTTGCGCAGCATCTGCGTGACGGTCAGCACGAGGTCGGTCGCGGTGACGCCCTCCTTGAGCCTTCCCGTCAGCTTGAAGCCGATCACCTCGGGAATGAGCATCGACTGCGGCTGGCCGAGCATGGCCGCTTCGGCCTCGATGCCGCCCACGCCCCAGCCGAGCACGGCGAGGCCGTTGACCATCGTCGTGTGGCTGTCGGTGCCGACGAGCGTGTCCGGATAGGCCATCGTTTCACCGTTGGCGGTGGCGGCGGTCCACACCGTCTGCGCCAGATACTCGA